>NZ_QREH01000001.1:960193-1280258 GCF_003386075.1 Citricoccus muralis | reverse complement strand
TCTATTCCCGCCGGTCAGCCTCAGCCGGCACAGTCCGGTACCAACGACGGCGGCGCCTTCGGTGACCGTCAAAGGTCACCGAAGGCGCCGCCGTCGGGAATGCCGTCAGTCAGGCACGTGGTCACCGGCTTGGGGGCCGGTGACCGTCACACGCCGTAGTACAGCTCGAACTCGTAGGGGTTCGGGCGAATGGAGAGCGGGAGGATCTCGTTCTCACGCTTGTACTCGACCCAGGCCTGGATGAGGTCCTCGGTGAAGACGTCGCCGGCCAGCAGGAACTCGTGGTCCTCCTCGAGCGCACGCAAGGCCTCCTCCAGGGACGCGGGGGCCTTCTGGATGGTGGCGGCCTCCTCGGCGGGCAGCTCGTAGAGGTCCTTGTCGATCGGCTCGGCCGGTTCGATCCGGTTGCGGATCCCGTCCAGGCCGGCCATCAGCTGCGCGGCGAAGGCCAGGTAGGGGTTGCCGGAGGGGTCCGGGGCACGGAACTCCAGGCGCTTGGCCTTGGGGTTGGATCCGGTGATCGGGATGCGGATGGCTGCGGAGCGGTTGCCCTGCGAGTACACCATGTTGATCGGGGCCTCGAAGCCCTTCACCAGGCGGCGGTAGGAGTTCACCGTGGGATTGGTGAAGGCCAGGATCGCGGAGGCGTGCTTGAGCAGTCCGCCGATGTACCAGCGGGCGGTGTCCGAGAGGTTGGCGTAGCCCTTCTCGTCGTAGAACAGCGGCTCACCGGCGTTCCACAGCGACTGGTGGCAGTGCATGCCGGAGCCGTTGTCACCGAAGACCGGCTTCGGCATGAACGTGGCGGTCTTGCCGAAGGCGTCCGCGGTGTTCTTCACCACATACTTGAACTTCATCAGATCATCGGCGGCGTGAGTCAGCGTGTTGAACTTGTAGTTGATCTCCGCCTGGCCGGCGGCGCCGACCTCGTGGTGGGAACGTTCGACCTCGAGGCCGACCTCGTCTAGGGCCACACAGATCGCGTCCCGCAGGTCGGCCTGCTTGTCCACGGGGGAGACGGGGAAATAGCCGCCCTTGACCGGGGTCTTGTGGCCGAGGTTGCCGCCCTCCTCCTGGCGACCGCTGTTCCACCAGGCCTCGTCCGAGTCGACAGAGTAGAAGCTGTGGTTCGGCGTGGACTGGTAGCGGACGTCCTCGAAGATGAAGAACTCGGCCTCGGAGGCGAAGTTGGCGGTGTCCGCGATGCCGGTGGAGGCCAGGTACTCCTCGGCCTTCTGCGCGACGCCGCGGGGATCGCGGTGGTAGGGCTCGCCGGTCCGCGGGTTGACGATCGAGAAGCTCATCACGAGCGTCTTCTCCACACGGAAGGGATCGAGGTACGCGGTGGCCACGTCCGGGATCAACTGCATGTCCGATTCGGCGATGCCCTGAAAGCCGCGGATCGAGGAACCGTCAAACAGCTGGCCATTCACGAAGAAGTCCTCGTCCACCGCCTTCGCGGGGAGGTTGAAGTGCTGCTGGACGCCTGGCAGATCGGTGAAACGGACGTCCACGAATACGACGTCTTCGTCCTGGATGAACTGCAGTACTTCCTGGGCGGTGGTGAACATCTGTTGTGCTCCTCGGGGTTCGGCTAGTGCCTCCACCTTATCGGGATGCCGTAACCCGATCGTGTCGGATGTGTTTCCAGCGTGTAACGCGGAGACTGTCCACGCCTCGCCGGGGCGCCCGGACGGCAGGGGTCCTGGTGGAGCTCCTGGTGGGTCCGCCGGAACGCCGATGAGCTCACGGATCGGTAGAGTGGAGCGGTGGCACGAACCCCCCAGACACCCCCTCCCTCCGGCGACGATCCTGCGGCCGGATCCCGGCGACGCGACACCGGACGGCATTCTGACGAACCCCTGGTGACCCGGCGGGACATGGCCGGCTGGGTCGGTGGCACAGCGCGCCCGAATGCCCAGGGACGCTGGCCCGGTGATCGTCTGGGCCTGGCCCAGGATGGCCCCACGTCGATGGCCGGATGGGGCCGGCGCATCCTGGCCCTCCTCATCGATTGGTTCATCGCCATGATCGTCTCCAGCGTGTGGTTTGAGGGGAATCCGCTGGTGACTCACGGGATCTTCGCCCTGATGCACGTGCTGTTGCTGAGCCTGTTCGGCACCACGATCGGCAAGCGCATGGCCCGGATCCAGGTGGTCCGTCTGGGTGGCGCCATGGCGAACCCGTTGCGAGTGGTCCTGCGCACCGTGCTGCTGTGCCTGGTGGTGCCGCCGGCACTGATCGACACTGACGGACGCGGACTCCATGACCGGTTGGCCGGCACCGTCGAGATCCGGATGTAGGCTTCGGCCGCCGCGGACCTCGCTAGCAGACCTCGCCGCCGACCTCTCAGCGGCGGGTGCCCGCTACCGGCCCCGCATGGCCTTGCGGTCCGGGCGGGCGCGGTAGGGATCGATCCCCTTCGGGATTGGCATCTTGGTGGAGCCCAGGGAGTTCAGCCGCTTGTCGACGGCCTGGACCTCCTGCTTGGTCAGCGTCTTCTTCATCCGCTTGAGCGTCTTGGACAGATGGTGCAGTTCCACCTGGTCAGCGCCGTGCCCGGTGGCGAGCACCTGGATCGGGACGTTCGGCAGGAAGCGCTGCATGTTCTTGCGTTCCTTCTCCACCAGCGGGCGGACGCGGGAGGTCGGCCCCTCGGTGATGAGGACGACGCCGGGCCGGCCCACGGCACGGAAGACCGCATCCTGGGTCTTCGGGCTGACGGCCACCGGCTGCTCCGGGACGATCCAGCCGCGGCGCAGAGTCGACAGGGCTGCACCGGCCGCTCCGGGGCGCCCGTCGATCCGGGCGAAGGCCGCACGCTCAGCCATCCGGTTCATGATGATCACGGCGGCCAGCAGGCCGAACGGGATCGCGATGAGCAGCCAAGTGATCCAGTTGTTCAACAGCAGGCCGACGACCAGGCCGACGACCAGGGCGCCGACGAAGGCGAGTGCCATCCACAGCACGACCTTGGGGTCGTGCGCCCGGGTCATGGAGAAGACCTCGCCGAGCTGCTTGAAGACGCCCGGCTTCTTCGTGGCCTTCTTGCGGGCCTTGGTCTCGGCCTTGTTCCCCTTGGCCCGGATCTTCTCCTGTTGGCGACGTTCCTTCTGGGCGGTCTTGACCGCCCTCAGGCTTTCGCGGGTCGACTGGGAGGAGGATGCTGCGGAATCAGTGCTCTTGGCCATAGTGGCCCCAGTCTACCGGCCCGCGAGCAGCGACGCTGCCTCTTGGCGCGTGGAACCCGACTCCTCGATGTGGGACAGGTTCGAGGGCATCTCACGGCCCAGCTTGCGCATGGCCGTGGCGTACAGGCGGCCGGCGCGGTAGGACGAGCGGACCAGGGGGCCGGCCATGACGCCGGCGAAACCGATCTCCTCGGCGCGTTCGGACCAGTGCACGAACTCCTCGGGCTTGACCCACCGGTCGATCGGATGGTGCAGCTTCGAGGGGCGGACGTATTGGGTCACCGTGATGATGTCGCAGCCGGCCTCGTGCAGGTCCACGAGGGCCTGGTCGATCTCGTGGTCCTCCTCGCCCATGCCCAGGATCAGGTTGGACTTGGTCAGCAGGCCGTCGGCCTTGGCCATGGACAGCACTCGCAGGGACTTCTCGTAGGTGAAGGCTGGACGGATGGCCTTGAAGATCCGCGGCACGGTCTCCAAGTTGTGGGCGAAGACCTCCGGACGGGCATCGAAGACCACCTGGACGAGGTCCGGGTCGGCCCCGAAGTCCGGGGGCAGGATCTCGATGCCGGTGTTCGGGTTCAGCTCGTGGACCTTGCGGATCGTCTCTGCGTACAGCCAGGCGGCACCGTCCTTCTGATCGTCCCGTGCCACCCCCGTGACGGTGGTGTAGCGCAGGTTCATCTCGCGGATGTTCTCGGCCACGCGCCGCGGTTCGTCGAGGTCCAGCGGTTCGGGCTTGCCGGTGGCGATGTCGCAGAAGCCGCAGCGGCGGGTGCAGGTGTCTCCGCCGATCAGGAACGTCGCCTCACGGTCCTCCCAGCATTCGAAGATATTGGGGCAGCCGGCCTCCTCACACACGGTGTGCAGTCCGGAGGACTTCACTTTGTTCTTGAGGTCGATGTACTCGGGACCGATCTCGACCTTGGCCTTGATCCAATCCGGCTTGCGTTCCACGGGGACCTCGGCGTTGCGTGCTTCCACGCGCAGGAGGCGGCGGCCGTCGGGGGATGCGCTCACTGAGGAGTTCCTTCCACAAGGGTTTTCGTCGTTGCGTTGCCGTCCGCGGTTTCGGACGGCAGGGCCTGGGATACGGGGGCGATATGGCCCGGTGCCAACTCGGCAAAGTGCTCCTGGACCGTTGCCAGCACGTCCGCCGGGGCGATGGTCCGGCCGGTCTCGGCCGAGATGGTGGTGGAGCCGGCATCGGAGATGCCGCACGCGATGATGTGCTCGTAGGGCTCCAGGGAGTTGCTGCAGTTCAGTGCGAACCCATGCATGGAGACGCCATGGTTGACCCGGAGGCCGACGGCGGCGATCTTGCGGTCCGGCCGGGGCTGGCTGTCCCCGTCGGTACCGCCGAGGATCCACACGCCGGAGCGGCCGTCGACCCGCTCACCCCTCAGGCCATGGTCGGCCAGGGTGCGGATGATGGCCTCCTCGAGGAACCAGACATAGTCCTTGACGGCGGCCGGGTCCGCCAGGCGCACCACCGGATAGCAGACCAGCTGCCCCGGACCGTGCCAGGTCAGCTTGCCGCCGCGGTCCACGTTCACCACCGGTGAGCCGTCGTCCGGGAGGTCCTGGGGCTCGGTGCGCTTGCCGGCGGTGTAGACCGCGGTGTGCTCCAGGAACAGGACGGAGCCACTCGAGGATCCTGCGACCACCTCGGCGTGCAGTTGCTGCTGGAGGTCCCACGCCGAGACGTAGTCGACGGTGTCCGGGGAGAGCCCCAGGACGCGGAACGGAGGCATGGTCGTCACGGGCATGCCTCCACTCTAGTCCCGGCCCCGCAGGCTGTGGATAACCCCTGCAGAGGTAACGGGGGACCGGCAGGATGGATGACGCAGGATGACGTGTGCTGACCGGAAGGAGACCCGATGGACTCGTCGACACCGTGGCCCCAGGTGCCCGGCTGGGAGGTCCGGCGTGAACTGGGGCGTGGAGGCAGCTCTACCGTCTGGCTGGTGGCCGACGGGGAGGGGTCTGAAGCGGCATTGAAGGTCCCGGACCACCGGGTCGAGGCGGCGGCCGAACTGCTGGATATCGAGATGATGGCCGTGGGCGAGTTGGACCATGACCACGTGGTGCGTCCCCTCGGTGTGGTGTCCACCGACCGCGGTCCGGGCCTGCTCAGTGAATATCATCCCGGAGGCTCGCTGGGCACTCTGGTCCGCGCGGCCGGGCCGCTGCCTCTGGGCCAGGTCGTCACGGTGCTGGTGCCGGTCGCCCAAGCGCTGCAGGCCCTGCACGAGCACGGTGTGGTCCACGGTGACGTATCCCCGGGCAACATCCTCTTCACGGTCATGGGCCGGCCGGCTGTCTCCGACCTGGGCTCCTCGCGACTCTTGGGTGGGCCCGGCCGCCGCCTGGGGACGCCGGGATTCTCCGCCCCTGAACTCGACCGGGAGGGCGTCGCCGGGCATCCGGGCGGAGACAGCCCCGGGCTGAACCCCGCGGCCGACGTGTACTCGCTGGCTGCCGTGGGATGGTTCGCACTCACGGGACGTGCACCGGCCCCCACCTCATCCCGGGCTCCACTGCCCCTGATCGTGCCGGACATCCCCCTGGACGTGGTCGAGCTCCTGGAAGCCGGCTTGGAAGAGGACCCCGAGCGTCGCCCCACCGCCGAGCGGTTCGCGATGGCCTGCTACCGATGGACCACCCCGGTCCCCGTGGACCTGTACCCCGCAGCCGGCCCGGACGTGGCGATGGAGCTGCCCACCCGCCGTCGGGACCCTGGAGCAGCCGACGGCGGACTCAGTGTTCGTCGACGGGGCAGGCGGCGCGGGCCGCACGGTCAGCAGGGTCAGCGCGGACGACGCGGACGACGCGGTCGGTCGGTCCGGCGCAGCTGGATGCTGGGCGGGGGAGCGGCCGCCGCCCTCGCCGTGGCGGTGACGGCAGGCCTGTACTTGGCTGCTTCCGAGTCCGCCCCGGGGCCGGACCCCTCGGCCCGGGCCGGCTCCACCGCTCCCGTGCCTGCCAGTGCCGCGGCCAGCGTGGAGACCGAGTCCGCTTCCCCGGAGCCGGAAGCGACGACCGGACTCGGCATGGAACACGTTTCCGATGCGGCGGAGTCCCTGGGGGAGGCTCGCACCGAAGCGCTCACGTCCCTGGACCGCCGGCACGTGGCGGTGTACAGCCTGCCGGACTCACCCGCCTTCGCTGAGGATGTTGGCCTGCAGGAGCAGTTGGAGGCGCAGGGTCTGCACTTCGAGGGCTTGCGCCTGGAGACCACCGTCACCGGCGCGATCGAGCAGACCGATGCCTCCACGGCCACTGTCCCGGTCGAACTGACCATCAGTCCCTATCGCACGGTGACGGCCAGCGGGGACACCGTGGCAGAGTCCCCTGCGCCCACCGTGGAACGATTCACCGTCCACCTGCAGCGGACCACGGCAGGCTGGCGGGTGAGAGAGATCCTTCCCTGACCTGCCGAGCCTGACCTGCCGAACGTCTGGACCGCAGGGGCGGGACCGTCGCGAGACGAAGACGGCGGCCGACCGGAGAACCGGTCGGCCGCCGTCAGCGGTGCGTGGAGTGGGTCAGGAGAAGTCCTGCCACAGCACGGCGATCAGGATGTTGATCAACCCGAGGCCGCCCGTGGCGTGGGCCAGCCCCGTCGGGACCGGCTCGCCCTTGTTCTCCTTGCGCCGGCCCAGCAGAGCCGTGATGAAGACTCCCAGGCCGATGACCAGCTTGACGCCGATCTTGGCGTGGTTCACCGGTCCGTCACCCATCTCAGCCAGGCCGGCCAGCAACAGACCGGAGACGATCATGCCCCAGGAACCCCACCACTGCGACTTGGTGACAGTCGGGTTCTTGAAGTGGGCCAGCCACCCGCCGACGATCGCGGCAGCGGAGATGATGTGGATGGCGACGAATAGAGCGGTCACGACCTCCACGGCTACAGCCCCAGCTCGTGGGCGAACTCGCCGGCCTCGAGGCGGGCCTTGACGGTCTGCAGGAAGCGTCCGGCGTCGGCACCGTCCACGAGGCGGTGGTCGTACGTCAGGCTCAGGTACATCATGTGCCGGATGGAGATGGTGTCATTGCCATCCGGATCGGTGATGACCATGGGCCGCTTGACGATGGTGCCCACGCCCAGGATCGCCACGTTGGGCTGGTTGATGATCGGGGTGTCGAACAGGGCACCCACCGAACCGAAGTTGGTGATGGAGAAGGTCCCGCCGCTGAGCTCGTCCGGGGAGATCTTGTTGTTCCGGGTCCGATCGGCCAGGTCGGCGATCTTGCCGGCAATCCCGGACAGGTTCAGCGAGCCGGTGTCCTTGATCACGGGGACGAACAGGCCCTTGTCCGTGTCCACGGCGATCGCGATTTCCTCGGAGTCGTGGTAGGTGATCTCCGAGGTCTCCGCGTTGAACTCGGCATTCAGCTTCGGGTGCTGCTTCAGCGCCTCGGCCGTGGCCTGGGTGATGAAGGGCAGGTAGGTGAGCTTCACGCCGTTCTTCTGCTGGAAACCGACCTTGGCCTTGCCGCGCAGCGCGACAATGCGGGTCATATCGATCTCGTGGACCTGCGTCAGCTGGGCCGAGACGTCCAGGGACTCCCGCATGCGCTTGGCGATGGTCTGGCGGATGCGCGGGGCCTTCTCGGAGGTGCCGCGCTTGGCCGGATCCACGGTGCTGGCGGCAGCGGGGGCCGGAGCCGAGGCTGCCGCGGACGGGGCGGCCTGAGCGGCCGGGGCCGGTGCGGAGCCGGTCTCCTTGGCCTTGGCTGCCTCTGCGGCCACCAGGACGTCCTGCTTGCGGATGCGGCCACCGACGCCTGTGCCCACCACGGTGGACAGGTCCACATCGTTCTGCTGGGCCAGTCGGCGCACGAGCGGCGTGACATAACCCTCGCCCGGAGCCGAAGCCTGGGCGGAGGGTGACGGCGTCGAGGAGGGAGCGGACGGTGCCGGCTTCTCCTGCTTCTGCTCAGAGCTCGGGGCCGGAGCGGACTCGGACTGCTCGGCCTTGTCCGCACCCGTGTCCTCGGGCTTCTCCTCGGACTTCGTGTCGGCCTTCTCTTCGGCAGGCTCCGCTGGCTTCTCCTCCGCGGGCTCCGCTGGCTTCTCCTCCGCGGGCTCCGCCGGCTTGTCCTCGGCGGCCGAGCCGCCGCCGGAACCGGAACCGACGAGTGCCAGGACGGCACCGACTTCGACGGTCTCGTCTTCCTGGACCTTGATCTCCTGCAGCTTGCCGGCCACGGGGGAGGGGATCTCGGTGTCCACCTTGTCGGTGGAGACCTCCAGCAGGGGCTCGTCGACCTCGACGTCGTCGCCGATCTCCTTCAACCAGCGGGTGACGGTGCCCTCGGTGACGGACTCGCCCAGGGCGGGCAGGGTGACCTCGGTCGACTCTCCCGAGCCCTGTTCCTCAGCGTCCTCGGCAGCGACCTGCTCGGAGGACAGCTCCTGTCCGTCGGTGCTGCTGTCCCCGGCCTCGTCGTTGGCCGGGGCCTCGGCGGGTTCTTCTGCGGGTTCCTTCGCGTCGGACTCAGCGGGTTCCTCTGCGTCGGCCTCAGCGGCAGCCGGGGCGTCGTCGGACGAGCCGCCGCCGGATCCGGAACCGATGCGTGCCAGCGGGGCGTCGACCTCCACGGTCTCGTCCTCCTGGACCAGGATCTCCTCGAGAATGCCGGCCACGGGGGACGGGATCTCGGTGTCCACCTTGTCGGTGGAGACTTCCACCAAGGGCTCGTCGACGGCGACCTCGTCGCCGACCTCCTTCAGCCAGCGGGTGACGGTGCCTTCGGTGACGGATTCACCAAGGGCCGGCAGGTTCACGGTTTCAGACATGTCGTCCCGTTTCTCCTCAAGTGCGTGCCGGCTGCCCGCCGGCGTGACGATGGTTGGTGGCCGACCCTTGGCGGGGCCGGCCGGTTGCTGTTCTTCGGTGCTGTCAGCCGTGCAGCGGGTGGCCGTTCAGGGCCATCGCGGCTTCGCCGAGGGATTCGTTCTGGGTCGGGTGCGCGTGGACGAAGGCGGCCACGTCCTCCGGGTACGCCTCCCAGTTGACGATCAGTTGGGATTCACCGATCTGCTCGCTGATGCGCTTGCCGATGCCGTGGACGCCGACGATCGGCCCGTTCTTCTGGCGGACCATCTTGATGATGCCCCCGGTGCCGAGGATCGAGGACTTGCCGTTGCCGGCCAGGTTGTAGGTGGTGGTCTCCACGTTGGATTCGCCGAACTTCTCCTTGGCCTTGGACTCGGAGTAGCCCACGGACATGATCTCCGGTTCGGTGAAGGTCACCTTGGGGATGTTCACGTCCTCGACGATGATCGGGTTGTTGCCGGCGATCTCCTCGGCCACGAAGTGACCCTGCTGGTAGCCGCGGTGGGCCAACTGGACGCCGGGGACGATGTCACCGATGGCGTAGATGTTGCCCACCCCGGTGTGCAGGCGCTCATTGGTGATGACGAAGCCCCGGTCCAGGGGGATGCCCTGCTCCTCGTAGCCCAGACCCTGGGTGACCGGGCCGCGGCCCACGGCGACGAGGCAGACCTCGGCGGTGAACTCCTTGCCGTCGGCCAGCGTGACCTTGACGCCGTCGCCGGTCTCCTCGACCTTCTCGAAGAAGGTGCCCAGGTTGGACTTGATGCCCTTCTTCTTGAACTCGCGCTCCAGGATCTTGATGATCTCCGGATCCTCGTTCGGGACGAGGTGGTCCAGGCCCTCGATGATGGTGACGTCCACGCCGAACGAGTTCCAGGCGGACGCGAACTCGGACCCGATGACGCCGCCCCCGAGGATGATGGCGGACTTCGGGGTGTAATCGAGCTCAAGGGCCTCGGTGGAGGTCATGATCTTGCCGCCGATGGGCAGGCCGAAGGTCTTGGCCTCGGAGCCGGACGCCAGGATGATGTTCTTCCCGGTGTAGCGGGTCCCACCGACCTCGATCTGGTTCTGGGAGACGAGCTTGCCCTCACCCTCGATGACCTGGACCTTGCGCATCTTCAGCAGCCCGGTGAGGCCCTTGTACTTGCCGGCGACGATTCCGTCCTTGTAGGACTTCACCCCGGCCATGTCGATGGACTCGAGGGTCGTGTGGACGCCGTACTTGGCGGAGTTGCGTGCGTCGTCCGCCAGTTCGGCAGCATGCAGGTACGCCTTCGTGGGGATGCAGCCCCAGTGCAGGCAGGTGCCGCCCAGCTTGGCCTTCTCGATCAGTCCCACGGTCATCCCATATTGGACGGACCGCAGCGCGGCGGCGTAGCCGGCGGAGCCACCGCCGAGGATGAGTACGTCGAATTCCTGGGCGGTTGCCTCTTCGGCCACGATGGTGCTCCTCACAATCAGGTGCCAGGGTCTCCGGCACCCTTCGGGGTTGGGTGATGATCCCGTCGGGATCGTCGCTGTGATGCCTGGGTTTTACCTTAGCCGCACGGGACCACTGCCTTCTACTTCCCGCGCGGCAGCCCGGAACGTCGCTCGAGGTAGGCCACGAGGGTCCGGACCATGACGCCGGTGGCGTCCTTGGGTGTGTAGCCGTAGGCGCCGGAATCGTTGAAGGACGGGCCGGCGATGTCCAGGTGGGCCCAGGGAGTGGGCTCGGCCTGGGCTGCCTCGGGGGCGCGGCCGGCGTCGACGAACTCCCGCAGGAAGGCGGCGGCCGTCATCATGCCGCCGAAGCGGTCGCCCACGTTGGACAGGTCCGCCACCGTGGAGTCCAGTGAGGCCCGTTGGTCCTCCGGGATCGGCATGGCCCAGGCGGTCTCCCCGCTGGCGTCGGCCGCGGCCACGAGTTCAGTGCGCAGGTCCTCCGTGCCCATCACCCCGGTGGTCCGGTTGCCGAGGGCGATCATCTGCGCCCCTGTCAGAGTCGCGATGTCGATCACCGCGTCCGGCGTCTCATCGGTCGCGGCCACCAGCCCGTCGGCCATCACCAGGCGTCCCTCGGCGTCGGTGTTCATGACCTCGACGGTCTTGCCGCCGTACATCGTGATGACGTCGGAGGGGCGCTGGGCGGTGGCGGAGGGCATGTTCTCGGCCATGCACAGCCAACCGGTGACCTTGACGGGCAGCTCGAGTTCGGCCGCGGCGGCGACCACGGACGCCACGGTCGCCGCTCCGGCCATGTCCGACTTCATCGTGGTCATGGAGGTCGGCGGCTTCAGGGACAGGCCGCCGGAATCAAAGGTGATGCCCTTGCCGACGAAGGCGATGTGCGGGGCGTTCCGGCCGGCCGTTGCCGGCGTGTACTCGAGCTTGACCAGCCGCGGGGGCCGTGAGGATCCCTTGCCGACGTTGAGGATGCCGCCGAATCCGTCCTTCTCCAGCTTCTTCTCATCCCACACCGTGACCTTGATCGGCAGCGGCCGTACGGCCTCGGTCACCTCCTCGGCGAAGGACGCCGGGAACAGGTGGGACGGGGGCGTGTTGACCAGGTCGCGGGTCGCACGGACCGCGCGGGCCACGACGGCGGCGCGCTGCAGCACCGGCCCGGTCACCTTGGGCTTCAGGGAGGTCACGACGGCGGCGCGCTCCACCGGGTTCTTCCCCTTCGCCTGGGCCTCGGCCGAGCGGAAGGCGGTGAACGAGTAGGCGGCCAGGGCGGCTCCCTCGGCAATCGCGCCCAGCAGCTCGGGGGTCTCGGCTGGCAGGCCCAGAGCCACGGAGTCGGTGCCCGAAAGCTTGCGGACGGCTGCACCGGAGGCTCGGCGCACGGCCTCGGTGGACACCCCCGCACCCGGCTCGCCGGTGATCCGGCCGACGCCGGTCAGCACCAGCAGGGGGAACGGCAGGGGATCCAGCCCCGGGATCCGCACGACCTCGTCGGCGGCGCCCGTGACGCCGAGTGCCTCGAGCGAATCCGCCAGGGCGCGCGCGCCGGCGTCGGGAAGCGGGTTCGGCAACAGCACCGGCCCATCATCGGTGGAGCAGACGCCGATGACCAGGGCCGAGGCGGCATTCTTGCTGTTCTGGGACAGCTTGGGTCCGATGGCGGTCAGGACAGGGCTGAAATCGTTGATCACGTGGGTGGTTCCCCTCGATGGCGATGAGCATGGGCGGTGGTTCCGGGTCTGCCTCGATCCTAGCCACGGAATAGGCGCAGGCCACAGTACGTTGGTATCACCAACAGGGGCTGGAACCGCTGATCGGCCCGGCCCCGATGTACTGCCCCCTGACCCGAGGCACCGGAAGGACGCACCATGCAGGACCCCACCACGCTGTTTTCGCTCGAGCCGGCCGGCCGCGACCTGTTGGCCGGTGGCTTCGACGGTGCCACAGCGCTGCGCGGCCTGGGCATGCTGGCCGTCTTCGGCGGGCACATGGATGCCGGTCACCTCTCCGAACAGGTGCGGGACACCGTCTTCGACTCGTTGGACCACAAGCTGCTGGCCAGCTTCGACGCGGACCAGTTGATCGACTACCGCTCACGCCGGCCGCAGATCACCTTTGACGGCGAGCGCTTCCGCGACTACCAGACCCCTCGGCTGCAGCTGCACCTGGTCTCAGACGCCCTGGGCCGGCCATTCCTGTTGCTGTCCGGGCCTGAACCGGACTACCAGTGGGAGCGTTTCGTCTCCTCGGTGCTGTTCCTGGTGGAGAAGCTGGACGTCAAGCTCGTCGCCCTGGTGGACGCCGTGCCCATGCCCGTGCCGCATACTCGGCCCCTCGGCGTGACGGCCCATGGGAATCGCGACGAGTTGGTGGCGGGCCTGTCCACCTGGAGCCCCCAGGCACGGATGGTGTCCGGCGTCGGTCAGCTGCTGGAGTTGCGGCTGGACGAGCACCACCGCGGTACCACCGGGTACACCCTCCACGTCCCGCACTACCTCAACGATGCCGCCTACCCGCAGGCCGCCGTCGCCGCGCTGGAGTACGTGGGGGCCGCCCTGGGCCTCATGCTCCCCACTGAGAAGTTGCGCGAACGGGGCCGCGAGGTGGACCGCGAGCTCGACCGCCAGACCGGCTCGTCCCGTGAGGTCACCGCCATGGTGGAAGGCCTGGAGAAGAATTTCGACCAGAACTCGCCCGGGGCCGGCCGCTCCCTGTTGGTGGGTCCGGACGAGCAGGTCCCCGATGCCGAGGAGTTGGGCGCGGCCGTCGAGGAATACCTGCAGAGCCAGCCGCGCCATGCGTTGGACGCCGGCGGGGGCGTGCAGCCGGAGGAGCACTGGGCGGCCGCGGTCGGGGATGCCGAGGTGGACTCTGAGGGCCCTGCTGGCCCCACCGCCCCAGAGGGCACCGAGGGCGACCCGGCGGAGGGGCCGGACAGCCGCCCTCAGGACTAGACCGGTACTCCACACCCGGCAGAGACCGCCCACAGCCCCACAGTCGGGGGTGTGGGCGGTTCCGTGTCCGGCAGGGAGACGGAAGCGTGGAGGTCATGCACACAGACCTGCCCGACGACCGTGTCCGTCCCGGCTTGCCGGCCTCGATCCCCGCCCCGGTCAAGGTCGCCGGCGTGGCCGATCTGGTCAGCTACATCCATCACACCATGGGCTTTCCGCCACGCAACAGCCTGGCGGCCATCAGCATGACCGGCCGGAACCTGGGAGCCGTCCTGCGTTGCGACTGGGACCCCGGCACGGTGAGGACGTGGGCGGACCACTCCGTCTATGCCCGCCAGTTCGCCGGCCATCTGGCGCGGGACCAGCGGGCGGACGGCTGCGTGGCCGTGCTCTTCCGTGATGATGACGACCGGCAGGTCGAGGTGGACGCGGCCTCTGCAGGCGAGAGCGCGAGCGATCATTCGAGCGGCCGGGACGTTGAGACAGAGGACGAAGTCGGCCATGCCGTGGATCCGACCAGCGAGTCGGATCGCCTGCTGGCGGCCGCACTGGAACGCGAACTCAGTGAGGCCGGCCTGCCCCTGATGGAACTCTGGTTGGTGGCCAGGGGCCGCCTCTGGCACGTGGACTGTCCCGCACCGGGAACGTGTTCCGGTCATGGATCACCGGCGTCCTGGGCTGAGACCAGCGTTGTCAACACCTCCCTGATCGTGGAGGGGTCCGTGGTGGAGGAGGAACCGCTGGGCAGTGGGCTACCGCCCGCCTCGGAGGACTTCTCCGTGGAGCTCGCCTGGGCGCTGCAGAACATCCTGGAGATCGGCCACGGGGTTAGTGCCGAGGATGAGGCCGAGGACCTCGAGGAGCTGGTGTACTGGCTCGAGGCCTGGGAACGGGTCCTGGTGGGTGAAGGGCTCCCGGAGCAGCCGACCGAGAGGGCCGTCTTGATGGCCGGTCTGCTCCGGGTCGAGTGGCGAGACTGCCTCCTCGCCGCCGCGAGCTTCACCCTGGAGCGAGCCCTGTCCGGTGCCGCCTGGATCGGCACCCTGCCCGCAGAGGCGTCATTGGCCTTCGAGGCCGAACCCCGCGAGGGCAACGGAGTGCTCTATTCTTCCGTCATCCTCGCCGCCAGCCGCCGCGCGCCAGACTGGGAGCGCATCGCCCACCTCAAGAACGCCTGCACGGGGCTGCTGCCGGAGTCCGCTGGGCCGGTGGCGTCGGCCCTGAGGTGCCTGGCGGCCTGGGTCGAATGGGCGAGGGGCCGAGGTTCTGCCGCTGGCAGGATCCTGCTCGAGTGCCGGCACGAGGATCCGGACTACCCGCTGGGGCAGCTGCTGGGCGAGATCGTGGACCGGGGGATGCTCTCCGGCTGGGCGGCCCGGCGCGAGACCGCATGGTCGGCCACGGCCCGCATGACCGGCTGACACCCCGTACCCGCCACCGAGCGGGCGATCTGAGGCGGCGCGCGGGAGACCCTGATGCGTCGGTCCGGTGTCTGCCGTGGCATAATCGGCGGGGCCGACCCCCGGTTCACGTTGACATCCCTCCACCTGCCAAATCCTCGACCACACCTCGGGGTTCAGAAAAATGGTGAGGACGGGAACAAAAGTGCCAGGGGGGTCGTTGACCACATGAAGACCCTGCGTCCGCGGGTCCGGAAAAACGGGATTGTCATCCCGTGGCCTCCGGGTGCAGTTCCAGCGGATTTGACAGGGTCATAGTGGTGTTGACCGTTAGGGGCCCTTCGGGATGCCCGTACGAAAGGTATTGAGTGACTACTTCTTCCAAGAAGACCGAGACGCAGGGCAGCACGGCCGTCGAGGACGCCGTAGCGGAGGACCAGGGGGCGGCCAAGGCCACCGCTCGGACGTCCGCCCCGAAGTCGAGTGCCACGAAGACCACGGCGACCAAGGCCGCCGCGAAGTCCGGACGGACCAAAGCTGCGGCCGCGAAGCCCTCGGAAGAGGCCGTGGAGTCGTCCGACTCCGACGCTGAGACCGACGAGGCCACTGAGGCCCCGGCAGCCTCGGCCGAGGCCGAGGAGACCAGGACCCGCGGTGGATTCGTTGTCTCCGATGCGGAGGACGATGCCCCGGTCCAGCAGGTCGTGTCCGCTGGTGCCACGGCCGACCCGGTCAAGGACTATCTCAAGCAGATCGGCAAAGTCGCCCTGCTCAACGCGGAACAGGAAGTCGATCTGGCCCTGCGTATCGAGGCCGGCCTGTACGCCGAGAACAAGATGAAGGACGAGCCACCCACGGAGGCCCGACTGCGGCGGGACATGGAACTGATCATCGCTGACGGCCGGCGTGCGAAGAACCACCTGCTCGAGGCCAACCTCCGTCTGGTCGTCTCCCTGGCGAAGCGCTACACCGGACGCGGCATGCTGTTCCTGGACCTCATCCAGGAGGGCAACCTCGGCCTGATCCGCGCCGTGGAGAAGTTTGACTACACCAAGGGCTTCAAGTTCTCCACGTACGCCACGTGGTGGATCCGCCAGGCCATCACCCGCGCCATGGCGGACCAGGCCCGCACCATCCGCATCCCGGTCCACATGGTCGAGGTCATCAACAAACTCGCCCGCGTGCAGCGTCAGATGCTCCAGGACCTGGGCCGGGAACCCACCCCGGAGGAGCTGGCCAAGGAACTGGACATGACCCCGGAAAAGGTCGTCGAGGTCCAGAAGTACGGCCGCGAGCCCATCTCCCTGCACACTCCCCTGGGTGAGGACGGCGACTCGGAGTTCGGCGACCTGATCGAGGACTCCGAGGCCGTGGTGCCCGCCGACGCCGTGAGCTTCACGCTCCTGCAGGAGCAGCTGCACTCGGTCCTGGACACGCTCGCCGAGCGCGAAGCGGGTGTGGTGGCCATGCGCTACGGCCTGACGGATGGCCAGCCGAAGACGCTGGACGAGATCGGCAAGGTCTACGGGGTCACCCGCGAGCGCATCCGCCAGATAGAGTCCAAGACCATGTCGAAGCTGCGGCACCCCTCGCGCTCCCAGGTGCTGCGCGACTACCTGGACTGAGACTGACCGTCCCGAGCCGGCCGCCCCGAACCAGAGGGTGAGGCGCCCCGGACGGCGGGACACGCCCCGCAGCACCAAGGCCCGGCACCATCAGGTGCCGGGCCTTGGTTGTGATCGTGGACGCCGTTGATCCTGGACGTCCTGGATCGGCTGCGTCAGTGCCGGGTATGAGCCGAAGCCGGACGGGTGGCGATCCGAGGGAGAAGAGTCTCAGTCATCGTCCACGGGCTGCTTCTCGTGCAGCTTGTTCGTCTCGTCCTGCCACAGGGTGGTCTGCGGGCGAAGGGTCTCTTCCACTGCGCGGGAGTGGTGGCCGCAGAACAGCAGTTCGCCGCCGCTGTGCAGGACAGCGCGGACGTAGGCCTGGGCTCCGCAACGGTCGCAACGGTCGGCACCGGTCAGGACCGGCGGTTCAATCGTCGTGGCGGTGGTGGTCATGTTGGCCTCCTCATGTGGTGCCCCTGTTCCCCTCGGGCCGGTCCGCAGGGACCGGGGGGATCGGTACTTGAAGGGTACTGCGTACACCTACGGAACCATCATCCTCGCACTTTTGTTCGCAGGCGCGAGCGGGGAGGGCTGGTTTTCGCTGATTGCGTACCTGGTGGTGCTCCAGCTGCGCTCTGTCCCCGGCGCCCGACGTGGCCGGTATCCGTTGCGCCCGGCGTGACCCGTCACGGCTCGAGGTCAGCTGATGTGGCGCGGTCCCCGCTGGGTTCCCGCCGAACGGCGCCACGTGCCGATAACCTGAAGGACGATCATCAACCACCTCGTGAACCAGCGAGGGGACACAGCAGCAGTCATCAGGGAAGTTAGGGAAACGCATGTCCCGCAGCAGTGAGTACAACGCCCGGCACCTCTCCGTGCTGGAGGGCCTCGAGGCCGTCCGCAAGAGGCCCGGCATGTACATCGGCTCCACGGACTCCCGCGGCCTGATGCACTGCCTCTGGGAGATCATCGACAACTCCGTGGATGAGGCGCTGGGCGGCTATGGCCAGTCCATCGCCGTCACCCTGCACGCCGGTGGCGCTGTCGAGGTCGAGGACAACGGCCGCGGCATCCCGGTGGACATCGAGCCGAGGACCGGCCTGTCCGGCGTCGAGGTGGTCTTCACCAAACTGCACGCCGGTGGCAAGTTCGGCGGCGGCTCCTATGGTGCCTCGGGTGGGCTGCACGGGGTGGGCGCCTCTGTGGTCAACGCGCTCTCCTCCCGCCTGGACGTCCAGGTGTTCCGCGGTGGCAAGATCCACCAGCTGTCCTTCCACCGGGGCGAACCCGGTCAGTTCACGGACACGGGGTCCACCGCCCGGCCGGACGCTGCCTTCACTCCCTCGGCCGACCACTCGCCGATGGAGATCGTGGGCAAGGCCAAGCGCGGGCAGACCGGCACCCGGGTGCGGTACTGGGCGGACGAGCAGATCTTCACGCCCGATGCGAAGTTCTCCTACGAGGACCTGCAGCAGCGGGCCCGGCAGACCGCCTATCTCATCCCCGGACTCAAGATCACGCTGCGGGACGAACGCCGGCTGCCGGATACTCCCGGCGAGATGGGACCCCATGAGGAGGTCTTCCACTACGACGGCGGCATCTCCGAGTTCGTGGACCACCTCTCCTCCGTCAGCCCCATCACCGATGTGTGGCGGCTGCAGGGCTCCGGCACCTTCTCCGAACGGGTCCCGGTCCTGGGCGAGGACGGCCGCTCGGCGATGCAGGACGTGGAGCGTGAGTGCGAGGTGGACATCGCCCTGCGCTGGGACGTCGGCTACGACACCCACTTGCGCTCGTTCGTCAACATCATCTCCACTCCCAAGGGCGGCACCCACCAGTCGGGCTTCGAGCAGGCGCTGCTGAAGACCGTCCGCAAGGTCGTGGAGGCCAATGCCCGCAAGCTCAAGGCCGGCAACGACAAGCTGGAGAAGGACGACGTACTGGCCGGGATGACGGCGGTGCTGACGGTGCGCCTGGCCGAACCACAGTTCGAGGGGCAGACCAAGTCGGTTCTCGGCACTCCGGCCGTGCGCCAGATCGTGGCCAAGGTGGTCGAGCAGCAGCTCGGCGCGATCCTGAAGTCGACCAAGAAGCACGAGAAGAACCAGGTTTCGGTGCTGCTGGAGAAGGTCGTCTCGGAGATGAAGTCCCGCATCTCGGCCCGGACGCACAAGGAGAACCAGCGGCGCAAGAACGCCCTGGAGACCTCCACCATGCCGGCCAAGCTGGCCGATTGCCGGACCACGGATGTGGCGTCCTCGGAACTGTTCATCGTGGAGGGTGACTCCGCCCTCGGCACGGCCAAGCTGGCCCGCTCCTCGGACTTCCAGGCCCTGTTCCCGATCCGCGGCAAGATCCTCAATGTGCAGAAGGCGTCCGTGGGGGACATGCTCTCGAACGCCGAGTGTGCCGCCCTGATCCAGGTGGTCGGCGGTGGTGCCGGCCGCAGTTTCGACCTGTCCTCCGCGCGGTACGGCAAGGTCATCCTGATGACGGATGCGGATGTGGACGGCGCGCATATCCGCACCCTGCTGCTCACCCTGTTCTTCCGCTACATGCGCCCCATGGTCGAACAGGGACGCGTGTTCGCCGCCGTGCCGCCCCTGCACCGGGTGGAGATCATCCACTCCGGCAGCAAGGCCAACGAGGTGGTCTACACCTACTCGGAGAACGAGCTGCACGTCCTGCTGGCCCGTCTTCAGAAGGAGGGCAAGAACTACAAGGAACCGATCCAGCGGTACAAGGGCCTGGGGGAGATGGACGCGGACCAGCTGGCGGACACCACCATGGACCCGCGCGTGCGGATGCTCCGCCGGGTCACCATCCCCGAGGCGGAGGAGGCCTTGCAGCGGGCAGAACACGTCTTCGACCTGTTGATGGGCTCCAATGTGGCACCGCGCAAGGACTTCATCATCTCCGGTGCCAGCGAACTCGACCTCGACCGTATCGACACCTGAGGTGACGTCCGAACCCTGGCCCCGCCAGCCCGGCTACGATGCCCTGGCGGAGCTGTACGACCGGACCTTCCCGGGCCCCTGGCAGCGGCCGCTGGACCGGCACTCCGTGGACGCCTTCGCTGACGCGCTGCCCCGCGGCGGGACCATCCTGGATCTGGGCTGCGGCACCGGCCATGTCACCGTCGAGCTGGCCTTCCGCGGCTTCAACACGATCGGCGTGGACCCCTCGGCCCGGATGCTGGAGATCGCGCGGAAGCGCTATCCGCAGCGCACCTGGATCACAGGGGACGCCCACTTTCCCGCCGCCGACCCGGTGGTGCGCGCCGCCGGTCCCGTCAGCGGGATCCTGGCCCGGTTCAGCCTGATCCACGTTCCACCCGAACAGGTTCCGGCGGTCCTGCAGTCCTGGGCGGCGCACACGGAGCCCGGCTGCCAGGTGCTCCTGGTGTTCCAGGGACTGTTGGAGTCCGGGCAGGACGTGGAGGAGTTCCCGCACGCGGTGGCCCGGGCCTGGCGATGGAATCCGTCGTCGTTGGCCCAGGCACTGGACGAGGCCGGCTTCGCCGAAACGTGGCGGGCCATCGTCTGCCCTGACCAGGGCCACGAGTATCCCGAGTGCCATCTCAGCGCCGTGCGGCGTTAGAGCCTACCGTCGTCGGTAGTGCGCGGCCAGCAACTCCAGCCCGCGGTCGATGGACACGGCAGGCACCCAGTCCAGCTTCGCCCGGGTGCGGCGCTGGTCGAACCAATGCGCCGTGGAGAGCTGTTCGGCCAGGAACCGCGTCAGCGGGGGCTCGTCCCCGTCCCGGCCGAGATCGGCCGCCTCCCAGATCCGTTCGATGACGGCACCGGCGCGGCGGGCGAGGCCACCGGGGATCCGCAGCCGGGGCTCGGGGGCACCACCGGCCGTGGCCAGACCCCGGATGAGCTCGCCCACCGGGCGGGGCTCTCCGTTGGTGACCACGAGTGCCTCCCCGTGGACCCGGTCCACGGCGGCGACGGCAGCCACCACGGCGTCCACGGCGTTATCCGAGTACAGGGTGTCAATCAGGGCGGCGGCCGGCCCGAGCAGCGGCATGCGGCCGGCCCGGGCGCGGTCGATGATGCGTTCGGTCAGCTGCGTGTCCCCGGGTCCCCACATCAGGTGCGGGCGCAGGGCGAGCACGCGCAGATCCGCGCCGTCCGCAGCCAGGGCCAGCAGTTCCCCGGCGGCCTTGGTGCGGGCGTAGTGGCCGCGCGCGCGGTCCGGGTCCGCCGGCCCGGCACCTTCGCCGACGATCGACGTCCCGGCATGGGCCACGGACGGCGAGGAGATGTGGACGAATCGCTCGGCACCCGCCCGGCGGGCGGACTCCAGGACGGTCGCCGTGCCCCCGATATTGACCTGCTCGAACTCCTGGGCGGGTCCGGAGACGGAGACCTTGGCCGCCACGTGGACCACTGTGTCCCGGCCGGACATGGCCCGCTCGACGGCCGCGGCATCGGTGACCGTGCCGAGGACGTCACGGGCGCCGGCCACCCCGGAGGGGCGGCGCTGCAGGGTCACGACGTCGGCGCCGGACTCCACGAGGCGGCGCGCCACCCCCGATCCCAGGAGGCCGGAGGCGCCGGTGACGAGGACGCGGAGAGGCGGTGCGGCCTTCATGGGGTGCCCACCTTGCCGCCGGACAGGACCCGCTCGGCCCACTGGGCGATCCGGGTGCGGTCGATCTTTGAGTTGTGACGGATGTCCACGGGGACTCGGTCCGTCACGAGCACCGCCGCCACGGGAATCGGCGCTGCGGCAGCCCGCACGGACGCCGTCAGCTCGCTGGGGGCCAGTCCGGGGCGGGTCGTCCGGGCACGGTCCGGCGCGGAGACCTCGACGACGGCGACGACGGCCTGGGTGCCCCGGGGGCCCACCCCGACGACTGCCGATCGGGACACGCCGTCGAGGGCGTCGATGCGCGCCTCGGGGCCACCGGGCGCCACGGGCCCGGCGGCCGTGATGGCCACATGCTGGAGGCGGCCCTCGATCCAGAGCCGGCCGGCGCTATCCAGGTGGCCCACGTCCTGGGTGCGGTGCCAGTCCAGCCCGTCCTTGGTGTCCCGCCTGCTCAGGGAGTCGGTCAGCCACAGCCGGTCATAACCCGACTTCTGGTGCGGGGCCGAGATGACGACCTCGCCCAGGATTCCGGCGGCGTCGGGGCCCTCAAGGAGCGTCCCAGTCGGGTTGCCGTCGGCGTCCAGCGGGTCGATGGCGATGCGCACGGGGCCCACGGGGTGGCCCACGCACACGCCGTTATCCGGCGTGCTCGCGTCCGCCGTGGGATCCACGGCCTGGGCCGAGAGCTCGGTGATCGCGTTCCGGTCGATGTCCGCCAGCAGGAGGGCCTCGGTCATGCCGTAGGGCGAGTGGAACTCGGCCCGGGGGAAGAGGTCGGCCACCTGGGCCATCAGCTGGGGGTAGACCGGGGCGCCGGCGGACAGCACCAGGTCGATGCGGCCGAGCACGGCGTGGTCCTCCGGTCCGAGCTGACCAGCGGTCGCCACGACGTTGCGCAACGCGGCAGGAGAAGCGAAGAGGATGGTGGCATGACCGGCCCGGGCGGCCTCGGCGACGGCCCGCGCCGTGAGGCTGGCGGGTCGGGTCACGGACATGTCCGGGGTGACCGAGGTGGCGCCGATGGCCGGCCCCAGTAGGGCGAAGGGGGCGAACCCGGCCAGCAGGGAGGAGCCGGGCCGGACGTGGAAGACGTCCTGCAGCAGTCCGGCCAGCGCCGAGAGGCGGCCGTGTGTGTAGAGGACGCCCTTGGCCGGTCCCGTGGAGCCGGAGGTGTAGAGGATGGCGGCCGGATCGGTGGGGGCGGGCACGTGGACGGTGCCGTCCGCGTGCCGCGGGCCCGAGAACCGGCTCCCGTCATGGTCGTGGGCCATCCGGTAGAGACTGTCTTCCACGCCGAGGGCTCGGGCCAGGGGCGTGGGCAGCGTGGAGACGGAGAGGCGGCGTCCCGGCCAACGCTGGGACCGGGCGACGGCGAGTCCGGGGACCTTGCCGATGACCCAGTCCGGCCGTGCCGCCCGCACGGCGCGGGTCATGCCGGCCACGCCCAGACCGGCATCGGCGACCACCACGACGGCACCGATCTTCAGTGCCGCATACAGGGCAGCGGTGAGGTCCCGTCCGGGGGTGACCATCATGGAGATCCGGTCCCCGGGGCGGACTCCGCGGGCGACGAGGCCGGTGGCGATGGCGTCCACGACGCTGGACAGGCGGTTCCAGCTCAGCGGTGTCTGGTCGTCCCCGGCCATGTCCACGAGGGCCGGGGCGGAACTGTCACGCCAGTCGTCCAGGTAGGACCACAGCGGTCGGCCGGTGGTCTCATTCCAGTGGCCGGTCGCGGTGCCGGAGCCCACGGCGGACCGAGCCTCACCCTCACCTTCAGCCTCGTTGGTGTCGGTGGCGGAGCCGTTGCCGACGCCGGCATGGAGGACCCGGGTGCGGGCGGTGCCGTCGAGCACCTGTCCAGCCCACCGCAGGATTGGGGTGGCGATGTCCACGTCCTCCGCCAGCAGGTGCCCGGCGGTCTCGAACCGGTGCAGGTCGGCCTGGGGGAGCCGCTGCAACAGGTCAGCCTGGTACCGGTCCAGGAACACCGGGTCCTTCGGGCCCCACAGCAGCAGGGCCGGTCGGGTGAAGGTGGCCACGGAGTCGGCCACTCGGCGCAGTTCCGGATGAGAGGCGTGCTGCGGTCCCACAGGGATGTCCGCGACGAAGCCGCCGATCCCACCCCGGCGCTCCGCAGACGTGTAGGGAGCGTGATAGGCGGCCTTGAGTTCGCGGTCCAGGCCGGGATGACCGAGTGCCGTCGTCACCCGCAGGAAGGCATCGGTCACGACGGTGGAGCCGGGCAGCAGCGGGCCGGCGAGGGCCGCCTGCAGGGGGACCGGGATCGGCTGGGACTCGTCGTGGTGGAGGGCGGTGTTGAGGGTCATCGCGGCGGCCACCAGGTCCTGGTGGCGGCCGGCCCAGCCGAGGGAGACGACGCCGCCCCAGTCGTGGCCCAGGGTCAGCAGCGGGTGGCCGGCGCGGGCCTGGACGTCGAGTCCGAGGGCGGTGACGAGGGCATCGAGGTCGGCGAGACGGCCGCCCAGGGTGCGGTAGCCGGCGTCGTTCGCGGACACCGGATCCGGGGTGCCGGCCGCAGCCGCAGGTCGGGGGAGGGACCCGTGCGGCAAGCGCTCGGAGAAGCCCATGTCCAGCTGGTCCGGGGCGACCACGCGCCACACGGGGCCCTCGCCCTGCAGGGCGGCGCGGACCGTCGCGGCGGCCAGGGAGCGCCACAGGTAGGACCAGGTCGGGTTGCCGTGCACGGCCAGGATGGTGCCGTCCGGCTCCACGCCGGCCTGGGCCAACACGTCCCCGGTGTCCAGCACGTGCAGGGTCCGCTGGCCGTCAACGGTGGCGATCGGCACCAGGGCGCTCCAGGCGGGGTCCCAGCCGGGGAGGGGGACGGAGGCGGAGTCGGCCGGCAGGGTGGCTGGGGCGGCGGGGATCCTCACCAGGCGATCTCCAGCATGGCGGTGTTGAGCCCGGAGCCGACGCCCATGCAGAGCACCTTGTCGCCGGCCGACAGCTGGTCCACCTCCCGGGCCAGGGTGATCGGCAGGGACGCCGGCCCGACGTTGCCGAGCTCGGGGAAGGTGACGGGGAACAGTGACGGGTCCAGGCCGGTCGCCTCGGTGATCGAGTCGGTGTGGAGCCGGGAGACCTGGTGGGTGACGTAGCGGTCCATGGTGGCCCAGCCCCAGTCGGCGGGGACGTCGTTCCAGGCGTCCATGACGAGCTCCAGTCCGTCCTTGAGCAGGGCGGTGGAGTCCGTGAACATGCCCTTGTGGTCACCCACGCACAGGTCATGGTGGTCCGTGCCGGCGCGGGTGATGCCACGGACGATCCGGTGGCCCTCGGGGTGCTGGTCCGTGCGCCCGATGATGGCTGCGGCGGCACCGGAGCCCAAAGTCAGAGAGGCGAACTGTTCCATGAAGTTGGTGCGGTCCACGCCGTCCTGCTTCAGGTTCTCCAGGGTGGCCTGCTGGACCTTGACGGAGTCCTCGCCGGCCACGACGACGGCATAGTCGACCTGACCGGAGTCGATCATGGAGGCGGCCAGGGTGATGCCGTTGACGAAGCCCAGGCACGCGTTCGTGATGTCGAAATTCGTGGCCGAGGTGGGCAGGCCCATCTCGTGGTGGATGCGGACGGCCACGGACGGTTCGAGGGTCTCGCGCGTGACGGAGGTGTTGACCATGAGCCCGATCTGGTCCGGCCGGACGCCGGCCTTCTCCAGGGCCTGGCGGCCGGCTTCCGCGGCGCCCAACTGGAAGTGGCCGGGGTGCTCCCAATTGCGGCGTGCATTGACGCCTGCGACGCGGGGCAGCAGGCCCTTGGGCAGCCGCAGCCCCTTCAGGACGTCAGCCAACTCCTCGTCGAGCTGTGCACTGGTCACAGTGACAGGAGCCAGTACTTCCGTCACGGAGAGGAGTGAAGCGTTGGAGTGACGGAATGTCGCGTTGCCTTGCACTATGGGGCCTGGTCCGTTCGTGGGGGTCAAAGGGGTCGGAAGAGAGCGAGGTGACCGTGGAGGCCACCAACGCACCAGCCTAGCGAACCCCAGCCGGTCGAAAGCCGGGAGTCGGCTGGGAGGCTCCTGAGTGACGGCCGGAAGCTCGGACGGGCCGCGCGGAGGTGGCGACCGTGGCTACAGCAGCAGCACGAGCGGGAAGACGGCCAGGCACAACGCTGCCAGGACGACCACGAGGCGCACTGCCACCGGCAGGGGGTCGGCGGGGGACAGTAGGCGGTACAGGCGCAGGGTCAGGGGGACGGACCCATCACCCTGGACGTTCTCCACCCGTGACGGGGCCGGTGCCGGTGACGTCGGTGCCCCGGCCTCACCGGTGAGCACGATGGCCCGCACCAGGTCTCGGCGATCGTGGACGGCGAGCGCGGCGTCGTCCGCCATCATCTCGGTGAGGCCGGCCACGGCCCGTTGGGCCATCGCCGTGGTGGGCAGCCAGGCCACGGCGCGGTGCCAGGCCTCGAAGGCCAGTCGGAGCAGGTCGTGCCGTTGGCGAAGGTGCGCCCGCTCATGAGCCACGACGGCGGCCACTTCCGGTTCGGACAATTGGTCCAGCAGGCCGCGGGACAGGACGGTGAGGGAACCGGTCAGGCCGGGCAGGCAGTAGGCCAGTGGGACATCGTGGGGCAGCACCCGCGTGGGGGTCCCGGAGATGCCCTCCGCCAGGCGGCTGCGTTCCGACGGCGGCGCCGCCAGGAGTTCGACCATCTGACGGTGGCGGCGTCGGTTGGCCACGGTCCTCACGGCGGTGACGGCCAGGGTGAGTACGAGGTGGGCGAAGAGCATCAGGGCGAGGGTGGCGGCGGCGATGCGGGTGGGCAGCCACGGGTCGTGCGCAAGCAGGGGGATCCAGGAACCCTCCACGAGGGCCCGGATGAACGCGGGGGCCGCCTCGACCACGGTGTCCCCGAAGGGGGTGAGTCCCCACAGGAGGGGGAAGCCGATCAGGGACAGGCCGCCGGCGAGGGCGACGGACTGCCAGAGCGCCATGGCGGCAGCGGGAGCCCTGCGGACCCAGCGCGCGCGGCTGAGCAGGACCGGGGCCGGCCAGGCCAGGATCACGGCCAGCGCGGCGAGCAGCATGACGGACACGAGGGAAAGTCTAGAGGGCGGAATCCCTGGCTTTCAGTTGACTTGGGGTGGGTGCCTGGGCGTCAGACCCACCCCAAGTCGACTCAAAGTCGGGATCGTGAGTCGGGAAGTCGGTATCGCGAGGTGGATCAGGATTCCAGAAGCCGACGCACGGCTGCGGCCTCATCGGGGCCGATGCCACCGATGAAGCGGGCGAGGACTGCCTCGCGGTCCGGCACGGAGCCGAGTACCTCGTTGAGCAGGCCGACGGTGTGGTCCTCACGGGACGAGGCGGCGGCATAGCGATGGGGCCGGCGCCCGCCGTCGCGGTGGACCAGGCCCTTCTTCTCCAGGCGTGACAGCACGGTGAGCACGGTCGTGACGGCGAGGTCCCCGGCCAGGGCGTCGCGCACGTCATTGGCCGTATGGGCTCCCGGCCGGTCCCACAGCAGGTCCATCACGGACCGTTCCAAATCTCCCAGTGCCACGGGCGCCTCCCTCAAAGCAATGATCTCCACCACAGGTGTCCATCTGGACTCGACTTTATTCTACAGGACGTAGAACTTGGGGTTACTCTGGTTTCTACAAGCTGTAGAAGTCGAGTGCCGGACGCTCCCTTCGCCCTGGTGAGGCGGCGTTCGGTCCGGACCGGTGCGGACCCCACTCCGCACCGAGGGAAGGGTGTACCCATGGATCCCCTGGACATTGCCCGGTGGCAGTTCGGCATCACCACCGTGTATCACTTCATGATGGTCCCGCTGACCATCGGGCTGGGCCTGGTGGTGGCCACCCTGCAGACCATGTGGCACCGCACCGGCCGGGAGCACTACCTGCGGATGACGAAGTTCTGGGGGAAGCTCTTCCTCATCAACTTCATCATGGGCGTGGCCACCGGACTGGTGCAGGAGTTTCAGTTCGGGATGGCCTGGTCCGAGTACTCCCGCTTCGTCGGAGATGTGTTCGGGGCCCCGTTGGCGCTGGAGGCGCTCGTGGCGTTCTTCCTGGAGTCAGTGTTCCTCGGTCTCTGGATCTTCGGCTGGCAGCGGTTGCCGAAGCGGGTGCACCTGGCCTCGATCTGGTGCGCCGTCATCGGCACCGTGTTCTCGGCCTACTTCATCCTGGCCGCCAATGCGTGGATGCAGCATCCGGTCGGGGTCGAGATGGTGGACGGCCGCCCCGTGATGAACGACATCTGGGCCGTGCTGACCAACAACACCCTGCTCGTGCACTTCCCGCACACCCTGGCCGGCGCCCTCTCGGTGGCCGGCGGTTTCCTGCTCGGCATCGCGTGGTTCCACCTGTGGAAGCGGCGCCGGGACGGCATCGACACCGTGGCCGCGGACGGCACCGTGGTGGTGGGCACCACCGGCTCCAAGGGCCGGGATGAAACCGACTACCGGGTCTGGTACTCCTCCTTGCGGTGGGGTGCCTGGATCGCGCTCGTGGCCTTCCTCGGCACCGCCTTCAGCGGTCACGCCCAGGCGCAGCTGATGATCCAGCAGCAGCCGCTGAAGATGGCGGCCGCCGAGGCGGCCTGCCATGACGGGACGGCGTTCTCCGTGCTCTCCGTGGCCGACCTGCGTAGCGACGGGGCCACCGACTGCGACGACGTCGTGGGCGTCTTCGAGGTCCCCGGCCTGCTGTCCTTCCTGGCCCACAACAACTTCACCACCGACGTTCCCGGTGTGAACACGCTCATCCCGCAGTACCAGGAGGACTACGGCACCCATCTGCCGGACGATCCGATGTACGGCGAGCGAGCCGGCCAGGAGATCGATTACCTGCCGGTCATGGAGGTCACCTACTGGGGCTTCCGCATCATGATCACCTTCGGTGGTCTCGCGGCTCTGGCAGCGGCGATCGCACTCTGGTTGACGCGGAAGGGGACCGTGCCGGCGTCCAAGCCGCTGATGCGGCTGGCCGTGGCCGGCATCCTGGCTCCGTTCGGCGCCAATGCGGCCGGGTGGATCTTCACCGAGATGGGACGTCAGCCATTCGTGGTGGCCCCGAACCCCGACCCGACGGGAATCGACCAGGTCTGGATGTACACGGCCGCGGCTGTGTCCCCGGGGGTCAGCGCGGCGGAGCTGTTGTTCTCGCTCATCCTTCTCACCACCATCTACGCGGTGCTCCTGGTCGTGGAGGTCGTCCTGCTCACCCGCTACGTCAAGGGCGGGGTGCCGGCCGGCATGCCCGAACTCACGCAGGACGAGCACGATGACGACGGCGGCGGCGCGGGGAAGGACGGCACCGTTGACTCCGATGTCCTCGCCTTCGCGTACTGACCATGCCCCTGCGGTCCCCGAGACCGCTCCGATGCCTTTGACCGCTCCGCCCACCCAGACCACCCAGACCACCCAGACCACCCCGACCCCCGAGAGGTAGACCGCCATGGAATCGATCGAGTTCCTTCCCACCTTCTGGTTCATCCTGGTGGCCGTGCTCTGGGTGGGCTACCTCTTCCTCGACGGCTTCGACCTCGGCGTCGGCATGCTGATGAGGGGCTGGGCCCGCAATGAGAGCCAGCGCCGCGTCATCCTCAACACCATCGGCCCCGTCTGGGACGGCAACGAGGTCTGGCTGGTCACCGCGGCGGGTGCCACGTTCGCCGCCTTCCCGCTCTGGTACGCGGCCCTGTTCGCCGGCCTGTACATCCCCCTGACGATCACCCTGCTGGCCCTGATCCTCCGGGCCGTCTCCATCGAATACCGCGGCAAGGCCCTGACCGCCCGGAACCGGGACCGGTGGGACTGGTGCATGGCTGGCGGCTCCGCCGTGGCCGCCTTCAGCATCGGGCTGATGCTGGCCGTGTCCACCACCGGCCTGCCGCTGAACGCCAACGGCGACCGAGTGGGCGGACCGTTCGCCTGGTTGTCCTGGGAGGGGGTGGTCGGTGGCCTGGCCGTCGTCGGGTTCTCGCTCGCCATGGGCTGGGCCTATCTCGGCCTGAAGACCGACGGCGCCCCGCGGGAGGCTGCGCACCGCCACCTCACCCGCTGGCTGCCCCTCTACCTGCTGCCGATGGGGGCGTGGGGCGTCGCGGTGGTCTCACGCCAGGACAGTCTCATCCCGTGGATCCTGCTGGCCCTGGCCTTGGCCGCCGCGCTGGGAGCCCTGATGGCGGCCCAGCTCCGCCGCGAGGGCTGGACCTTCATTGCCCTGGGCGCCTCCCTGCTGACCGGCGCCGCGGGCATCTTCCTGGCGGTGTTCCCCGTGGTGCTGCCCTCCACCATCGATCCGGCCTTCAACCTCACGGCCATGAACGCCTCCTCCTCGGAGTACACGCTGAACTTCATGGCCTGGGTCGCCGTAATCATGGTGCCGATCATCCTGGCCTACTCGGCCTTCGTGTACTGGGTCTTCCGGCAGCGGTTGCACGAGACGCACATCCCGGAGTCGCACGTGGTGACACCGGTGTGAGACCCGAACTGCCCACCTCCAGGACCGGCCGGGCCGCCCTGGCCCTGCTGGCCCTGCTCGCCGGGGTCAAGGCCGCCGGCTGGATCCTGCTCGCCACCGCCCTGGCCCGGGGCATCACCTGGCTGGCCGAGCGACTGCCCGCTCCGGAGAGCAGCGACCTCCTCGGCCTGCTCTTCGCACCGGACCCGGCGTCCTACGACCCGCTCGCCCACGGGCTGCTCTCGGACGCAGCCGGCACCACCCTCGCCCAGGTCATGACCCTGGGTCTGGCCGGTGTCCTTGCCCGGGCCGCAGCCACGTGGGGACAACAGGTGTTCTCCCGGCGTGCGGCCCTGGGCGCCAAGGAGGAGCTGCGCCACCGGATGGTCACCCACCGCCTGGCCTCTGCCGGTGCCGGGGCGGACCGGGCAGGTGAGGACTCCGTGCTCGCCTCCTCCGGCCTGGACGGGCTCGACAAGTACTTCACCCAGTACCTGCCCGCCCTGCTGACCGCCGCGGTCATGCCGCTCGTCCTCGGGGTGTGGATCCTCACCCACGACTGGATCTCGGCCGTGGTGCTGGTGTTGACGATCCCGCTCATCCCCGTGTTCATGGTCCTGATCGGGCGGTACACCGAGGATCGTGTCCAGCAGGCTGCCGAGGGACTGGACCGGCTGTCCCACCACGTGCTGGAACTGGCGCGGGGCCTGCCCGTCCTGGTCGGACTCCGCCGGGCCGGAACGCAGCGTCAGGCGCTGGCGGGGGTCTCGGACCGCTACCGGGCCACCACCATGACCACCCTGAAGACGGCCTTCATGTCCGGGTTCGCCCTCGAGCTGATCAGCACCCTGTCCGTGGCCGTGGTCGCCGTCTTCATCGGAGTGCGGTTGGTCTACGGGGAGCTCGACCTCTACACCGGGCTGCTCGTGCTCACCCTCGCCCCCGAGGTCTACCTGCCCTTCCGGGACATCGGCGCCGCCCACCACGCCTCCGAGGATGGAGTGGAGGCCCTGCGCCGCGCCCGCGCCGACCTCGATCGTCCCGTCCCGGCTTCGCTCTCGGACGTCCTCAGCAGGGACGTCGCGCCGGCCGGAGTGCCGGTCGTTGAACCAGCCACCGGCCAGGGTGCGGGCCCGGCCGCAGACCCGGCTGCCCACCCGGGGGAGGACCGGCTGGTACTCCGAGATCTCGGCATCGCCTATCGGGACCCCGACGGCGGGACGTTCCCGGCCGTCGTCGGGCACCTGGACCTTGACCTGGCCCCCGGTGACCTGGCCGTCCTCGGCGGACCCAGCGGGACGGGCAAGACGACGGTCCTGTCCGCCCTCGCCGGGGTGCTACGGGGCGGCGAGGCCGAGTTCACCGGCACGGCCGCGGGGCTGGCCGGCCGGCGCATGGCCTGGCTCGGCCAGCACCCCGCATTCAGCGAACCGACGGTCGGCGCCGAGCTGGCGCTGTACGCCCTGGCGTCCGCGGGTCCGGACGGCACCCCGGGCCGGGGCGGCGACGACGGCCTCCTGGTGGCCGAGGCGCTCGCCGCCTGCGGCCTCGACGGGTTCGCACCCCGCCACCCGGACGAGCTCAGTCCCGGGGAACGACGCCGGCTCGGCCTGGCACGCGTGCTGGTCCGCCTGATGGCGGCTCCTGCCGTGGACTCCGCCGCCTGGCTGATCGTCCTGGACGAGCCGACGGCCCACCTCGATACCGAGAACGCGCAACGGATCCGCGCCATCCTGGCCGCGCTGCGCTCCGGGCGCCTGCCGGGCGGCCGTGCCGTGGAGGCCATCCTGCTGGTGGCCTCGCATGACCGTGACCTGCAGGCGCTCGCGGACAAGGTCATCGGGGCGCCGACGGGGGGACCGCAGAGGCCCCCGGCATCGCAGGAGCCGCACCTGCCGCCGCATCATCAGCAGCCGCCGGTCGCGGCCTGGAGCGCGACGCCGGACTCGGACCACGGCGGCGCCACCGTCACCGCAGCCGAAGTGGGGACCCCGACCGCGGTCGAGTCGCCGGGCGTGCCCGGTGCCGACCCGCGGACGGGGACCAACTCCTGGCGGCGCTGGCGCGGCTGGCTCCGGCTCTTGCCGCTGACAGAGCGGACGTTCATCGCAGGCGTGGCCTGGGCGACGGCAGCCACGCTGGCCGCCGCGCTGTTGTCCGCTCTCTCCGGGTGGCTGATCGTGCAGGCGGCCTACCAGCCTCCCGTGCTCTACCTGCTCTCGGTGATTGTGCTGGTGCGGTTCTTCGGCATCGGCCGCGCCCTGTTCCGCTACCTCGAACGGCTGGACACCCATGACGCGGTGCTGGCCTGGGCGAACCGGATCCGGCTGCGACTGTGGGACGCCCTCGGCTCGCAGGCGACCCAGTGGGGCCGGCTGACCCGTTCCGGCGGGGCGCTGTCCGTGCTGGTGGCGGACGTGGACGAGCTGCGCGATGCGATGCCGCGCGTGGTCGTCCCGGTTCCGGCCGCCATCATCAGTTGGCTGATCACCGTCCTCATCGTGGTCCTGATGGCCCCGGCGGCCTGGTGGCCCGCGGTGGTCGCCGGGCTGGCCGGACTCGTCCTGGTGCCGCTCGTGGTGGGGCTGGCCGATCGGCAGACCACCCGCGCCCTGACGGACCACCGGACCGGGCTGCTGCAGCGCACCACCGCCCTGTTCGCGGCGGCCCCGGACCTGGCCGGCAACGGCGCGGCAGCCCTCGCCGCGGATCGGTTCGGCGTGGCGGACCGCGCCGCGGACCGTCCCCTGAAGCGCAATGCGGCGGCCGCCGGACTCGGGCAGGCCCTCGCCTCCCTGCTCTCCGGCTGGGCGGCAGTGCAGACCCTGGTGCTCTGCGTCCAGAACGGCGTGACCGCACCCGTCACCGCCATGGTCGTGTTCCTGCTGCTGGCCCTGGCCGAGCCCCTGGGCCTGTACAGCACGGCCTGCCAGGAGGCGGCGATCCTGTCCCGGCAGCTGGCCAAGACCGCACCTCTGCTCACCGCGGGGAACGACTCGGGCACTGCCTCGGGCACTGCCTCGGGCACTACCTCGGGCACCGCCCCGGAGATCGTCAGCCAACCTGACGCCGAGTCCGATTCCGAATCTGAGTCCGGGGCCGTCACCGACCCCGACGCCGACCCAGTTGCCGAACCGGTTGCCGTCACCGGGATCGAGCTCTCGGCGGCCGCCGTACGTTACCCCGGGACGGGGACGGACGTGTTCCAGGACCTGGACCTGACGGTCCGCCGCGGCCAGCTCGCAGTTGTCACCGGACCTTCGGGCTCCGGGAAGTCGACACTGCTGGCGGTCCTGCTCGGCTTCCTGCGGCCACGGCGGGGCCGGTACGTCCTGGAGACCGCCGGTGGCCCGGTGGGCTCGCCAGACGCCGTCCTGAGCGCCGTGGCCTGGTGTCCGCAGGACGCCTACCTGTTCGACTCCACGCTGCGCTCCAACCTGAACCTGGCCCGGGATCCGGACGATCGTCCCTCGGACGGTGAGCTCGTCTCGGTCCTGCAACTCGTGGGCCTGGGGGACTGGTTGGACGCCACCCCGAGCGGCCTGGACACGAGGGTAGGGCCCTCCGGACACTTCCTCTCCGGCGGCCAGCGCCAGCGGGTGGCCGTCGCCCGGGCGCTGATGGCCCGGGCCGACGTCGTGCTCCTGGACGAACCGACGGCCCATCTGGGGGCCGACGAGGCAGCCGACCTGGTGGCGGACCTGCGCGCCGCCCTGGCGGACCGCACAGCGGTGATGGTGACCCATGACCGCCGGTTCGCCGGCTCCGGCCAGGTGCACCTGGACCTGGACGGAGCCGGAGCGGTCAGTCCCCGGTGATCACCGCATCGGAACCGGCCGCGAAGGGGTCGGTGTCCGTCGGCGCCTCGGCCAGGCCGCGGCGGCCCTCGGTCTCGCCGAACAATGCCTCTCCGAAGAGGGCCTGCTCTGCGCTGTCCGCATCGGTGCCGCCGCCCCCGGGCTGAGCGGCGGCGGACGCTCCGCCGGCAGCAGCACCGGGCTCGGAGTCCGGGGCGGAGGCGACCGGAGAGGACCCGGCGCCGAGGGCCTCGACGAGCTGGTCCATGGCCAGCCCGGAGCCGTCCCGGGGGCCGAACTCGGCCGGCAGCGCACGGGCCACACCCTGGGCGGAGGCCCCGAGCGCGGGCTCGGCGCCAGCCCACGCCAGGGACAGCAGGGTCTCGCCCTTGAGCAACCGGTGGGCGCGGACACCGCTGGTGGCGCGGCCCTTCGCCGGGTACTCGTCCAGCGGGGTCCTCTTCACGGACCCCGGAACGGTGCCGGGCAGCGTGTCCTCACCCGTCGCCACGGTCACGACGACGGCCCGGTGGCCCTGATCCGCATCCTCACCGACGGTGTCGGCCGGGACAGCGGAGAAGGAGATCACGGCATCGTCCGCGGCCACTTTGATACCGGCCATGCCGCCGGCGGTACGGCCCTGCGGCCGCACCAGTGATGCGGCGTAGCGCAGCAGTTGGCCCTTGCGGGTGATGAAGACCAGCTGGTCCTCATCGCGGGCGGTGCCGGCGCCGACGACCACGTCGTTGCCCTTGAGCGCGATGGCGTCGAAGTCGTCACGGTTCAGGGGCCACTCGGGGTTGACACGCTTGACGATGCCGTTCTGGGTGCCCAGCGCCAGCACGGTGTTCAGGGGCACCAGGGCCACGAGCGATTCGCCGCGCTGCAGGGTGAGGAAGTCCTTGACCTTCACCCCCGCGGTGAGATTCGGCGTGGGGGAGGAGTCGGTCAGGGCTGGGATGTCCACGACCTGCACGCGCTGGATGCGCCCCGAGGAGGTGAGGGCACCGATCTCACCCCGCGCCGTCGCCGGGACCACCGAGCGGTAGGCATCATGGCGCTGGCGGCGCCCGCCCGTGGCCAGCGGGGTGTCATCGGCGGTACGGGCCAGCTGGCCGGCCGTGCTGAGCACCACCCAGCACGGGGTGTCCGGGACCATGAGCCCGTCCGAGCCGCCACCCGGCAGGGCGGCCCGGGCGGATGCACCGGCACCGGCCGCCGGGCTGGCCCCGGCGGTGGCGCTGACGGGCGCGAGGTTTTCAGACTCCAGCAGCACCGTGCGGCGGTCGTCGCCGTGCTCCTCGGCCACGTCCGCCAGCTCACCGGAGACGAGGTCGCGCAGCCGCTGCTCGGAGGCGAGGATGGCCTCGAGCTCGGCGATCGCCTTCCGCAGTTCGTCCTGCTCGGCCTCGAGGTCGAGTCGGGAGTACTTCGTCAGCTGGCGCAGGCGCAGCTCGAGGATGTGGTTGGCCTGGATCTCGGTCAGGTCGAAGACGCCCATCAGCCGGGTCCGGGCCGCCGCCGTGTCATCCGAGGTGCGGATGATCTGGATGACCTCGTCGATGTCCACGAGGGCCAACAGCAAACCCTCGACCAGGTGCAGGCGATCCTGCTTCCGGCCCAGGCGGTAGGCGCTGCGCCGGCGGACCACGTGGATCCGGTGGTCCACGTACACCTGCAGCAGCTCCTGCAGGCCAAGGGTGCGGGGCTGGCCGTCCACGAGCGCCACGTTGTTGATGCCGAAGGACTCCTCCAGCGGCGTCGTCTTGTACAGCTGGGCCAGGACGCCCTGCGGATTGAAACCGCTCTTGAGCTCGATGACGAGCTTGAGGCCGTTCTTGCGGTCGGTCAGGTCCAGGACGTCCGCGATGCCCGTGAGCTTCTTCGCGTTGACGGCGTCCTTGATCTTCTCGATCACCTTCTCCGGGCCGACGCCGTAGGGCAGCTCGGTGACCACCAGTCCCGTCTTGCGGGCGGTCACCTGCTCGACGGCGACCTTGGCTCGCATCTTGAAGGAGCCGCGCCCGGCCGCGTAGGCGTCCCGCACCCCGTCGAGGCCGACGATGCGGCCGCCCGAGGGCAGGTCGGGCCCGGGAACGTGTTCCATGAGGTCCGCCAGGGTCGCCTCGGGATGGGCGAGCAGGTGGCGGGCCGCGGCGATCACCTCGCGCAGGTTGTGCGGGGCCATGTTGGTGGCCATGCCGACCGCAATGCCAGAAGCGCCGTTGACGAGCAGGTTCGGGAAGGCGGCCGGCAGCACGGCGGGCTGCAGGAACTGGTTGTCGTAGTTCGGCACGAAGTCCACCACGTCCTCGTCCAGCGAGGTCGTCATGGCCAGGGCGGCCGGCGCGAGCCGGGCCTCTGTGTAGCGCGGGGCGGCGGGGCCGTCGTCGAGGGAGCCGAAGTTGCCGTGCCCGTCCACCAGCGGCAGGCGCTGGGAGAACGGCTGGGCCAGGCGCACCATGGCGTCGTAGATCGCCGTGTCACCGTGCGGGTGCAGTTTGCCCATGACCTCGCCGACCACGCGGGCGGACTTCACGTGGCCCTTGTCCGGGCGCAGCCCCATCTGGTTCATCATGTACAGGATCCGCCGCTGCACCGGCTTCATGCCGTCCCGGGCGTCCGGTAGGGCGCGGGAGTAGATCACCGAATACGCGTACTCGAGGAACGAGGTCTCCATCTCCGAGGAGACGTCGATGTCCACGATGTTCTCCTGCTCCAGCGGGATCGCCTGGGCGGCCGGAGCGGAGTTTTTCTTGGGGGTACGGGCCATGGGGTGCTCTGAAGTCCTTGTCGATCGCCGGTCGGTCGCGGGCCTGCCGCGAGAACGCGCCAGCGCGAGGGGCGGGAATTGTCTACTGTGATCCTATGGGTGAGAAGCCGAAAACCCCCGAATATCCGGCCTACTGGGAAGCCGATGTCGTCTTGCGGGACGGCACCACTGCACATCTGCGCCCGGTGCGGCCCGAGGACGCCTCGGGGCTGGCCCGGATGCACGAGGGGCAGTCACAGAGCTCCATCTACCTGCGTTTCTTCACCTTCAAGTCCTCCCTGTCCCGCAAGGAGCTGGAGCGCTTCACCCACGTGGACTACCGGGACCGGGTCGCGTTCGTGGCGCTGCGGGGCGAGGAGATCCTGGGCGTCGGCCGCTACGACCGGCTGGATGATCCCCTCGAGGCCGAGGTGGCCTTCAACATCTCGGACGCCTCTCAGGGCAAGGGCATCGGCTCGATCCTGATGGAGCACCTGGCCGTGGCCGCCCGCGAGAACGGCATCCGCCGGTTCACCGCGGAGGTGCTGCCGGAGAACCGCAAGATGCTCTCCGTCTTCCAGGACACCGGGTTCGAGGTCTCCCGGCACTTCGACGACGGCGTGGTTGCCGTCGCCTTCTCGATCGACCCCACCGCCAAGTCCCGCGCGGTCATGGAGTCCCGTGAGCACCGCGCCGAGGCCCGGTCCGTGGCGGAGCTGCTCGCGCCCGAGGCCGTGGCTGTGATCGGCGCCAGCCGCCAGTGGGGCTCCGTGGGCTTCGCCCTGCTGCAGAACATCATCGAGGGCGGGTACACAGGCCCGGTCTACGGCATCAACCCCGAGGCGCTGGAGGTGGCCGGGATGATCTCCCGCGCCACCCTGGCGGAGGTCCCCGGGCCCGTGGACCTCGCCGTGATCGCCGTGCCGGAGGCCGAGGTCCCCGCCGTGGTGCAGGACTGCGCCCGCCACGGCGTCAAGGGCCTGCTGGTGGTCACCACCGGATACGCCGACGCCGGCCAGGAGGGCCTGGTGCGCCAGCGCGCCCTGGTCCGCCAGGCCCGGGCCAACGGCATGCGCGTGATCGGCCCGGCCTCCGCGGGACTGATCAACACCGCGCCCGAGGTCTCCCTGAACGCGTCCGTGTCCCCGTTCCTGCCCGTGCGCGGACCCGTGGGGCTGTTCTCCCAGTCCGCGGTCATCGGCGTCACCCTCTTCGCTGCGGCCCACCGTCGGGGCATCGGCCTGTCCTCCATCCTCTCGGCGGGCAACCGCGCGGACGTCTCCGGCAACGACGCCATGCAGTACTTCGAGGACGATCCGGCCACCAATGCCGTGGGCGTCTACCTCGAGTCGTTCGGCAACCCCCGCAAGTTCTCCCGCATCGCCCGGCGCCTGTCCCGGTCCAAGCCCGTGGTGGTGGCACGCTCCGATGTGATGGGCCGGCGCCTGCCCCCCGGCCACGAGACCCGCACCACGCAGGCCCCCACCGGGGCTGTCGACTCCATGCTGGAGCAGACCGGTGTCATCCAGGTCGAGAACCACGATGACCTGATGGACCTGATGCAGACGGTGGCCAGCCAGCCCCTGCCGGCGGGCCGCCGCGTGGGCGTGGTCGGCAACTCCCTGGCCTTGAACCGGGTGGTGATGGACGCCGTGGAACACCACGGTCTGACCGTGGCCAGCACCGTCCTCGTTCCCCACCTGGACGGCGCGCACGTGGTGGACGAGGCGGTGCGGGCGGTGGGCCACGCCGTGTCCGAAACCATCGCCTCCGGGGAGGTGGACGCCCTCCTGGTGGTCACCCAGGCAGGCATGCACCAGGAGGTGGGCGACGCCGACCGGCTGGCTGCCGCGGTCGAGGAGGCCTCCCGCGGAACGTCCATCACAGTCCTGGCCTCGCTGACCGGTGTCCTGGACCTCACCTACCGATCGGCCAGTTTGCGAGGCTCCGGGCCGGCCACCGAGGACGGGCTGCAGCGCGGGATCCCCGTCTTCTCCTCACCCGAACAGGCCGCCCACGTCCTGTCCCGCCTCGCTTGGTACAGCGCCTGGCGGGAGGCCGAGGCCGGGGTGCCCGTGGAACCCGAGGGAGTCGACCGCGACCGCGCCGAGGAACTCATCGAAGGCTGGGCCCCGCGCGCTCACGGCACCGACCTGGTCCGCCTCACGGCGGAGGAGGCCGGGGAACTGCTCGGATGCTATGGCATCCGGGTGCTACCCGCGGCCCGCTTCACCACCGAGGACGAGGCCGTCCAGGCGGCCGACCGCCTGGGCTGGCCCGTGGCGGTCAAGGCCGTGGACTCCTACCTGCGCCACCGCCTGGACCTCGGCGGGGTACGGCTCAACATCGTGGACGCCGAATCGCTGCGGCGCAACGTGGCCCAGATGCGCCAGGTCTTGGAGCCGTTCGGCAGCCCCGGCCTCGAAGTGCAGTCGATGGCCCCCTCCGGGCAGGCCTGCACCATCACCGCCCTCGAGGACCCGCTCCTGGGACCGGTGGTCTCCTTCGGCATCGCCGGGGACGCCGTGGACCTGCTGGACGACTGGGTCCACCGGGTGCCACCGCTGACCAACCAGGACCTGGACCGGATGATCCGCGCGCCGCGGGCCGCCGCCAAGCTCTTCGGCTATGGGGGACTGCCCGCCGTGGACACGGACGCCCTGCAGGACCTGTTGGCCCGGGTGGCCGCCCTGAAGGACGACCACCCGCAGGTGGCCCGGATCAGGTTCAACCCGGTGCTGGCCTCAGACCGGGGCGTCACGGTCCTCTCCGCGGACATCGACGTGGCCAACGCCGCCCAACGGACCGACTCCGCACGCCGGGCGATGCGGGACTGACCGGCCGGCCCTGCCGATAGCATGGACACCATGACTCCACTGCGCAGGAACCCGGGATCGGGCCAGCAACCCTCCGGGCACCACTCCTCGGGGAACTCCAACACCGGGTCCGGGGCCGACTCGAACGCTCCGCAGCACCGCCCGGCACCGCCCGCCGACAGCACGGGGGCCTCGATGCCCAGCCTCGGGGCGGACATCGAGCGCGCCGGATTCTACCCGGAGCTCGTGGCGGACGTCCTGGACTCCGTCCTGGACGGACGGGAGGTCTCAAGTCACCTGGTGCACGTGGACACGCACTTCGACTATGACGAGATCCACCGCCATATCACCGTGTTGGCGCTCGCCGGGGACATCGTGGCGGCCTTGCACCTGGACGACCACGCGATGGACGACGCGGGCCGGCAGATCATGGCCCAGGTCTCCACCGAGGTGGTCCCCGTGCGCCGGATCGACTCCGTGGTGGCCACCACCATGCACCCGCAGCCGCAGAACTTCCGCCGCGGCGATCCGATCGCCGAGGTCACCCTGTCCGTGACCTGGGCCGGCGGCCAGCGGCTCGACCTGGCACCTGCTGCCTGCGGCGATCCCGAGTGCGAGGCCGACCACGGGTACACCGGCACCTCCACGCGCGAGGACCTCGTCCTGCGGGTCGCCGCGGAGGCCGAAGGTCAGCAGGCCGTCGACCAGGCGCTGGCGTTCTATGGCGAACTGCGCCGGGCGACCACGGACGACTCCGGGGCCCGGTCCGGCCGGTGACGTCGGTACCACCGCTGCCCGCAGGTCCTCCCTTTGCCGGCAGGTCCCTCTCCGGGGTCCTCACCTCCGCCGCGGCCGCCCTCGGCGCCGATGACTTCACCAACTCTCTGCAGCTGCCGCGGACCCGGCGCGCCGTCGTCGTCATGGTGGACGGGCTCGGCAAGGCGCTGCTGAAACGGTACGCCGGCCACGCCCCCTTCCTCCGGTCCGTCCTGGAGCGGGATGCGGCCACCCTGCAGGTCGCCTTCCCCACGACGACGGCCGCCTCCCTCTCGAGCCTCGGCACCGGTCTGGAGCCGGGCCGCCACGGCCTGGTCGGCTACGACGTCCTCGACCCGGAACGGGACACGGTCATCAACCAGCTTGGCGGCTGGGACCCCCTGACCGATCCGCGCTCCTGGCAGCCGCATCCCACGGTGTTCGAACGCCTCGCCGCCACTCGGCCGGTGTCGGCCGGTGACACTGGCCGGAGGGCCTCGGCCTTCGACGATCCCGGCGTGGATGCCGTGACCGTCTCCCTGCCGGCGTTCGAGGATTCGGCTCTGACGGAGGCGTCCCTGCGGGGCTCACGGTTCGTCGGGGCGAAGACCCTGCAGGCCAGGTTCCAGAAGGCCAAGGAGGAACTGCACGCGGCCACCGGACCGGTGCTGCTGTACCTCTACCTCAACGAACTGGACAAGGCCGGTCACCAGCACGGGACCGGATCGGAGCAGTGGCTCTACGCCCTCGAGGAGATCGACGGCGCCGCCCGCCGCCTCAGTGCCGCCGTGCCGCGGGACACGCTGCTCATGCTCACGGGAGACCACGGAATGGTGGACGTGCCCGAGGCCGGCAGGATTGACTACGCCGAACTGCCGGCCCTGGTGGACGGCGTCCGTCACACGGCGGGGGAGCCGCGATTCGTCCAGGTGCATTTCGAGGCGGACGCCTCGGAGACCGTGCGGGAGTCGACGGTGGCGGCGTGGCAGGACGCCTTCGCCGACCAGGCCTGGATCCTGACCCGAGAGGAAGCCGTCCGGGCCGGGTGGTTCGGCGCGGTGGACGCGCGGGTGGCACCGCGCATCGGCGACCTCCTGGTGGCTGCCCACGGGCCGGTCGCCCTGTACGACGGCCGCAGGGTGGCACCGGCCGCCTTCGAGATGGTGGGCCACCACGGCGCCCCGACGCGGGCGGAGCGGGAAGTTCCGCTCTTGATGATGCACCGCCCCCGGCGCTGACGGCTTCGGCAGGGGAGAGGTCAGTCGCCCTTGCGGCCGAAGACGATCTCGTCCCAGCTGGGCACCGAGGGACGTTTCGACTTGGTCCCCGCATTCCGGGTCCCGGGCTTGCGCCCCGTCGTCCGGCCCTTGTCCCCGGCGGCCGTGGCGGGCTCGTCCTCTCCGTCCCGGGGCCGCGGCGAGCCGTCGGCTCTGAAGTCCAGGGCGGTCTGGTCCGGATGCACCTCGGGGGCGGCCTGCTCTTCACCGGTCTGGTGCTCGCCGGTCGCCGCATCGGCGGATGTGCCGTCCCCGTTGGCCCCGCCGTCTGCGTCATCGCCGTGGTCGGCGTCGTCCTCCGCGATCGCCCAGGCATCGTGGTCAGCGCTGCCAGCCGGCGTCGTGCGGCCGAACCGACGATCCCAGCGGCTGGTGCCGGTCCCGTCCGCGGCGTCTCCGTCGGCGTCCTCAGTAGCGCCGCCGTCGTCGTCAGCCTCGTCATCCTGGCTGGACGGAGCGGACGCCACGGTCAGGCGGGGCCGAGAGGCCCCCGCGGAGGACTGCTCGTCACGGGTGAGCATGAGGGCCAGCTCGTCGTCGCCGTCCTCATCCACGCCGAGGCGCTGACCGCGGCGGGCCCGCAGCACGTCCAGCAACTCGTCCTGCGAGTCCTGGTCGACGGCCGGGCGTGGCGCAGCGGACGGGGTGGAGGTGGGCGGCGCCGGGGTCTCGTCCTCCTCCACGTTGAACGGCCGGTCACCGACGGCGGAGAGCCGGCGCCCCCCGAACGGCCCGTCCAGGGGGTCCAGTTCGGACAGGACCTGAGCCCAGCGGTTCTGGTTGTCGAGGTGCTGGCTGGACTGGCGATACGTCCACAGGGCGGGGGACTGATCTCCGATCGCGGACGCAGACCCGTCGTGTCCGTCCGTCGAGAAGTGGAGGCTGATGGTCCAGGAACCCTCCGGATTGCGCCAGGCATCCCACTGGGCCGTGGCCGGGTCCATACCGAGGGACGTCAGGCGGTGACGGACCATGTCACCCAGGAGAGCGGGCTCCTCGCCGAACGTGCTGCGGTACAGGTCGTGCCCGGACTGCGGTGCCGCGACCTCAACCTGGCGGGCCAGGTGGGCGATCCAGTCGCGTTCGGCCAGGACCGGGCCCTCGTACTTCCGGACCCGCTCGAGGTCCACGCCGGACTCGGCGGAGACCTCTTCGGCCGTGGCGCCGGCCCGGATGCGGGCCTGGATGTCACGGGGTGTCACCACGCCGGCCGCGGCATCGGCGGCGCGGGCGGAGGGCCGGCCGATGGGGCGGGTCGCTGCGGATCGCAGGGCTTCGGTCACCGGCAGGGAGAACTCCTCGCCGGCCTCGTTGCTCAACAGCAGGTGTCCGCCATCCTCCTGGACACCAACGAGACGGAGTTCCTGCATGTTTGTCCTCCACGGTCGGTCTACCCACATTCTCCCACCGACTTTGCCACGATTCGCCGGGGCATGCAGCACGCCGGTCCGGTGTGGCGCGGATCCGTGGAAAGCAGCCGGTGCGTGTCCGCTCTCAGCGATTTGGTTTTTCTCCAGACGTGGGGAACAATCTCCACGACGCGCAGACTGAAGCAGGGCCCCGTGGGCCTTCTGCCCCCGGTTTCTCGCGGCCGGTTTCCCCAGCTATCCCCGGGGGATCCGGTGACCTTTTCGCAACATCCCACCCACGGTCGGTCATCGCCGGCCACACCAGCGGAGCGTGAATACACCCCTTATGGCCACCGATTACGACGCGCCACGCAAGAACGAAGATGAGCTGAACGAGAGTTCCATCGAGGAACTGAAGAACCGCCGCACGGATACGCAGTCCGCCGTGGTGGACGAGGACGAGGCTGAGGCCGCGGAAGGCTTCGAGCTGCCCGGCGCCGACCTCTCCGGCGAAGAACTGATGGTCCGGGTGCTTCCCGCTCAGGCCGACGAGTTCACCTGTGCCTCCTGCTTCCTGGTGCGCCACCGCTCCCAGGTCGCCAAGGAGAAGGACGGCCTGCTGTTCTGCACTGACTGCGAAGGCTGAGTCAGCGACGACCCAGCGGGCTGCATCCCAGCCGAACATCACACAGGCCGGCCAGGTTCTCCTGGCCGGCCTGTGTGTTTTGGGTATCAGTCGATTGCAGTCGGTTTCAGTCGGACTCGACGTCGCGGGCCATGGTGCCGCCCAGGACCTCGACGAGCTGCTCCGGGTTCCTCGTGCTGGTCAACCAGTACGGGGTCCGGTCCCGCTGGTCCTCGATCTGGATGCGGACGACTGGGTCGATCCAGCCGCGGATGCACATGAAGGCCAGCCCGTGCAGGGCCGGGCCGCGCTGGTGAGTCGCATCATCTCCGCGGTACCCGGTCACAGCGCCGACGTAGCGGCGCTCGATTCCGGCCCGGCCGACCTGCAGGGAACGTTCGGTGACCTGGATCCTGGGTGTGGAGAGTGTCAGCAGGATCGCGATGATCGCGAAGACCACCACGGCGGCTCCCAGGCCGATCTCCAGTCCGATCGGCACGAAGACCAGAATGGACAGGCCGGAGATCATCAGGGCCATCACCCAGATCCACAGGGACGGACGCAGCTTCTCTTCGTAGAGGACGCGATCGGGCGCCTCCGGGTTGGGTGGATGACCGGGCTGTTCCGCAGGGACCGAGGAGGATTCGTGCATGCCTTCTAGAATCCCACGTTTCGCGTGGCAGGGTGAATCGGCGCCGTTGATCCACAGCCGGAGTGGACCGGGGTTCTCCGGTACAGTGGCCGCGTGAATCAGCCAGCAGAGCCCCTAGATATGCCTTCCGTAGACGGTGCCGTGGAGCGCCCCACGATCGCCCTGACCATGCTCGACGACGGCATCGAGCCCCCGGCGTACGCCCTCCCGGGCGACGCCGGTGCGGACCTGCGGACCACCGAGGACGTGGTGCTGGAACCGGGTGCACGCGCTCTGGCGCCGACCGGCGTCGCACTGGCGCTGCCCGTGGGCTTCGTGGGCCTCGTGCACCCGCGGTCTGGACTGGCCGTGCGCCAGGGGCTCAGCCTCGTCAACGCCCCCGGGACCATCGACGCCGGGTACCGGGGTGAGATCAAGGTGCCGCTGCTGAACACGGACCGGACCGAGACGATCCGGCTTCGGCGGGGGGACCGGATCGCCCAGTTGGTCATCCAGAGGGTGGCCCAGGCACAGTTCGTGCTCGTGGACGAACTGCCGCCCTCGGACCGCGGCGCCGCAGGTTTCGGCTCCACCGGCGGATTCGGCGCGGAGGCCCCGGTACCCGGGGCGTGACAGTTCTGCGGCACCGCCGCACTGACCTAAGCTGGACTGGCCCTGCCAGCACGGACGGTCGGCCCGGTCCAGCCCGGTCGGTCGGACGGAGGCACTGGCCAGGCAAGAACCAGGCAGCTTTGACAGCATCTTCTACACGTGACACGGATTGGCAGGCAGGCACATGATCTTCGGCCGTAACCGGAACGTCAAGACCGAGACGGTCGTCCTTCCAGAGGAACTCCAGGATCCCCGGGACCAGTTGGCGACCGAGCCCGAAGCCGAGGCCACCGGCCCCTTCGACATCGCCGACCGCCCCGATGCGGACGGCTACCTCGACCTGGGATCCCTGCGCATCCCGGTGGTGAAGGACATGAAGGTGCGCCTCGACCTCGAGGACACCACCAAGCGCCTGATCGGCGTGACCCTGCAACTGGGTCAGTCCTCCCTGCAGGTGCAGGCCTTCGCGGCCCCGCGCGCCGGTGGCATCTGGAATGAGATCCGCGCCGAGATCCTCGAATCCGTCACCGTCACCGAAGGCGCCCAGGTGGGGGAGCAGGAGGGGCAGTTCGGCACCGAGGTCGTCGCTCGGATCCCCGCCAAGATGCCCGATGGAGCGGCTGGCTGGCGGGTGGCCCGCTTCGTCGGCGTGGATGGTCCCCGATGGTTCCTCCGCGGCGTGATCGGCGGCGAGGCGGCCTTTAAGGCAGAAGCCGTGGGGCCCATCAACGAGCTGTTCTCCCGCATCGTGGTCCGGCGCGGGGATGATCCCCACCCGCCACGGGAACTGTTGCCGCTCACCCCGCCTGAGAACATGCGACCCGTGCGTCAGCCGGGCAAGGCAGGCGAGACAGGCGAGGAAGGTCAGACTGGCCAGCCCGGTGAGTCGGACGAGACCGGGTCTTCTGGACCGGCAGGATCACCGAAGCCGACGGGACGGTCAGAGGCACCGACCATCGTGGACCCGCGCCAGCGTCCGCCGGAGCGCGGACCGGAAGTGACGGAAGTCCGCTGACACCGTCCATGTCCGCCTCCGCCGATCCCGTACCCCCGCCCCTCCCGCAGACGGGATCGGGGCGTGCCGCACGCCGAGAAGCCCATGGGGCGCTCGTGAAGCGCGTGGGCCTGGTGGCTGCCGTGCGGTTGACGGCTGCGGCCGGACCGGTTCGTTTCGCCGTGGACCTGGTGACCGAGGCTCCCCGTCCCGGCCGGGTATCCACCGGCGGGGAGCGGCTGCGGCTGGTATGGATCGGGCAGCGCCGGATCCCCGGCATCGAGGCCGGGCGCTGGCTGCGCATCGAGGGTTTCCTCTCAGAGCACGATGACCTCCCGACGGTCTTCAACCCCCGTTACGAACTGCTGGCAGGAGCGCCGCATGACCCACGATCCTGAGACCCCGGGCACACCCACGCCGCAGGACACTCCGAACGTCACACCCCCCGCCGACGGCGTGCCGCAGCGGGACGATCCGCGCGACCAGCTCGATGCGGCCCTGCGCAAGGTCGGGTCCGGAACCGCCGTGACGGAGAACGGGGAGATCGACGTCCTGGCGACGGTCGGCGGGTGGCGTGGCCTGCTGGAATCGGTCCTGCCCTCCGCCGTCTTCCTGGTCGCCTTCATCACCACCCAGAACCTGTGGGGTGCTGGCATCGCCGCCGTGGTGGTGGCCGCCGCCTTCAGCGTGGTCCGCCTTTTCCAGCGACAGAGTCCGATCCAGGCCCTGGCAGGTCTGGCCGCCGTGGTGCTGTGTGTGGTGGTGGCGCTGAACACGGGCGAGGCGAAGGACTACTACCTCTGGGGATTCGTCACCAATGCGGCCTATATCGCCGCGATGGCCGTCTCCGTCCTCGTGGGCTGGCCGTTGCTGGGGCTGGTGTTCGGACTGGTCCGCAACGAGGGGATCGCCTGGCGCCAGGACCCTCAGCGGCGCCGTCGCTATGCCCTGGCCACCTGGATCCTGGTGGCCGCCCTCGCCCTGCGGCTGGCCGTCCAGGTTCCCCTCTACTTCGCCGACCTGCTGACGGCTCTGGGCACCGCACGGCTCGTGATGGGCCTGCCGCTCTATGCGCTGGCCCTGTGGTTCGGCTGGCTGGTCTCCGCTCGGGAGGACGCGAAGCCGGTGTCCGAGGGCCGTCCGGACCAGCCCAGCGTCTGAACCTCTCTGCCCACGCTGGACCCTCTCTCGGTCCTCTTTCGCCCTCTATCCGCGCGTCTCGCGCTGGGACAGTGATTCGCGCTGACCACGGGCCTGCCGCTCGTCCTCGGGCACGAGGACGTCCCGTAGCCGTGACTCCGCCTCCTCGGTGGCCAGGAAGAACAGTTCGTCGCCCGCTTCCATGACATCGTCGTCACTGGGGGTGATGGGGCGGGTGTCCCGGATGATGGACACCACGGAGATGTCCTCCGGCCAGGACACCGAGCCGAGCCGGCGTCCATCCGCCCAATGTCCGGCGGGAACCGTGAACTCCACGAGCGTGGTTTGTCCCGACTTCAGTGTCAACAGCCGCACGAGGTCACCGGTCTCCACGGCCTCCTCCACCAAGGCGGTCATGATCCGCGGCGTGGAGACGGCCACGTCCACCCCCCACGCCTCATCGAAGAGCCAGTCGTTCTTCGGGTTGTTCACGCGGGCCACGGTCCGTCCCACCCCGAACTCGGACTTGGCGAGGAGGGAGACCACGAGGTTGGCCTTGTCATCGCCCGTGGCGGCCACCAGTACTTCGGCCGTTTCCAGGTGGGCTTCCTGCAGGACCGTGAGTTCGCAGGCGTCCCCCATGAGCCACTTGACGCCCCGCAGTCCGGAGCGGGCGACGACCTCGGGCTTGGTGTCCACCAGCAGGACCTCATGGCCGTTGGCCAGCAGTTCACGGGCGATCGAGGAACCGACGGCGCCGGCTCCGGCAATGACGACCTTCATGCTCGGTCCACCTTTCCGCTGCCCTCCGGGCGGTCCTCCAGCAGGTCGGCACCGGTCTGTGGTCCGGCCGCCAGGGCCCGTTCGGCCTCGGACTGACCGGACACGGCCATGACGGCGTGCACGATGTCGCCCTGTTGGTAGAGGGTGCCGCCGGTGGGGACAATGCCCTCGCCCATGCGCGTGACGAAGGCGACGCGCAGGCCGGCCTTGGCCTCCAGCTCGGCCAGGGGGCGCCCGATCCAGGCGGGGGAGACCCGGACCTCGGTCATGATGATCCGCCCCGAGGCGTCACGGAAGTCTCCGGTCAGGTCCGCGTCCGGCAGGATCCGGCGCAGGACCTGATCCGTGGACCAGCGCACGGCAGCCACCGTGGGGATGCCGAGCCGCTGGTAGACCTCCGCGCGGCCGGGGTCGTAGATCCGGGCGACGACGTGTTCCACACCGAAGGTCTCGCGAGCCACGCGGGCAGCGATGATATTCGAGTTGTCCCCGGAGGAGACCGCGGCGAAGGCATAGGCATCGTGGATCCGGGCCTTGGTCAGGGCGTCCCGGTCGAACCCGACGCCGGTGACCCGCTGTCCGCCGAAGTGCCGTCCCAGACGCCGGAAGGCCCGCTCGTCCTGGTCCACCACAGCGACCGTGTGGCCGCCCCGCTCCAACGTCAGGGCCAGGGAGGAACCGACGCGGCCGCAACCCATGATCACGAAGTGGGCCATCGGATTCCCTCCTGATTCACCGGCCTGAGGCCTCGCCCTGATGTAGCTGCACTGAACCGGCTCTCCGGCCCTCGGGCCGGCTGGCACCGCCGGCGAGTCCAGTGTGCCACGCTCGGCCCGCACCCCGGGCCGCGGCATGCCGTGGCGGCCGGGGCCTTGGCCGGGTGGATCGCAGGCACGGCGCGTGGGCGGAGCGGATCGGCGGGCGCGGTACCGTAGTGCCGTGGCAAGGGTCCTGGACAGCATGCGCCGACTCCTCGTGGGTCGGCCCTACGACACGGAGCGGTTGAACCGCCGGCCCCTGGGCCGGTTCACTGCCCTGCCCGTGTTCTCTGCGAACGCCTGGTCCTCCATCGCCTACGCCCCGGACGAGATCCTGCTGACCCTGGCACTGGGCGGCACGGCCGCACTGGCCCTGGGTCCCGAGATCGGCGTGGCCGTGGTGGCGGTGATGCTGCTGATCGTCGTGTCCTACCGGGTTGCCATCAGGGCCTACCCCGAGGGCGGGGACTATGCGATCTCCCGGGCCAATCTCGGCCCATGGGCGGGCCTGACGGTGGGGGCCGCCATGATGCTCGACTTCGTCTTCACGGTGGCGGTGTCCATGGCTGCCATGGCGCACTACCTCACTGCGGCCGTCCCCGCGCTGGGAGGTGCGGAGATGGCCGTGGCCATGGCCGGCGTCGTGGTCTTGGCCATGGCGAACATCCGCGGCGCCGGACGCGGACGGGTGACTCCCGCCGTGCTCGCCTTCCTCTTCCTCGCCCTGCTGTTCGGCATGATCGTGGCCGGCCTCGTCCAGGACGTGACGGGCACTCTCGGACCGGCGACGTCGGCCGGGGTCGAGCCCGTGCCCGATCCCGCCTTCTCCGAGGGCCTCGGCGGCCTGGCGTTGGCGGTGCTGGTGCTGCGGGCGTTCTCCTCCGGCTCAGCGCTCGCCACCGGCGTGGAGGTCCCGGCCTCGAATGTGGGTGCCATGGCCAAGCCGAGGGTCCGCCTGGCCCGGTCCGTGATGCTGGCGATGGGCCTGACGGCCGGCGCGTCCACGATCGGGGTGATGTACCTGGCGGACCGCACCGGGGTGGTGTTCGTCCTGGACCCGTCCGGACTGCAGGCCGTCGGCGGCGGCCCGGTGTCCGAGGACTATGTGCAGAATCCCGTGCTGGCCCAGCTGGCGAACGCGATCCTGGGCCACGGTGGGATCCTGGCCGGTGCCCTGATCCTGATGGTCGCGGTGCTGTTGGTGCTGGCCGGCCACTCGGCGTTCAAGTCCTTCCCGGAGCTGGCCTCACGGCTGGCGGCGGACGGATACCTGCCGCGGCAGCTGCTCACCCGTGGCGATCGCCTGGGGTACACCAACGGCGTCGTGCTGCTGGCCCTGGCCGCACTGGCCCTCGTGGTCGTCTTCCAGGCCCAGACTGCACTGCTCGTCCAGCTCTACGTCATCGGCGTCTTCCTGTCCTTCACTGTCAGTCAGCTGGGCATGGTGCGGCACTGGAGCCGTCACCTCGCGAACACGCCCGGGGTCCGGGCCCGCCAGGCCGTCCGGACCCGGCGGCTGGTGAACCTGGTGGGGCTCGTGGTCACCGCCTTGGTCGCGCTGGTCGTCCTCGTGACCCGGTTCGGCCAGGGGGCCTGGGTGGCCCTGCTGGCGATCGCGGCGATGGTGCTGGTGATGTCCCGGATCCGGGGTCACTACGAGGCGGTGGCCTCCGAGCTGGACCTGACCTCGACCGAGGATGCCCGGGCGCTGCCGTCCCGGGTCCATGCCGTCATCCTGGTGATGTCCGTCCAGCGGCCCACGCTGCGGGCCCTGGCCTATGCCCGCGCCTCACGGCCCTCCAGCATGGAGGCCGTCGTGGTGGATCTGGACAAGGCGTCCACCGGCAAGCTGGTGGCGGCCTGGGACCGGCTCGGCCTGCCGGTGCCGATCACGGTGCTGGCCTCGCCCTACCGGGAGATGTCCGAGCCCCTGATCCGTCACCTGCGGGCCCTGCGGCGCACCTCGCCGCGGGACCTGGTGGTCGTCTACATCCCCGAATATGTCGTCGGCGGTGGCTGGCAGGCCCTCCTGCACAACCGGACTACCAAGCGGATCAAGGCGCGATTGCACCACGAGCCCGGCGTCATGGTCGCCTCGGTGCCGTGGCAGCTGGAGACGAGCCGGCGAGGTGCCGCCAGCACTCCACGGACCGGCACATCTCTCCCGCCCACCGGACCCTGGACCGGCCCAGTAGAGTCTGGGGTACAGGGCAACGGATCCTCGGCCGATCAGGCCGACCGCCCATGACTGCTCAGGAGGACGGCGAGGATGACCACCATCCGCGACACCAGCAATGTTGACGTAGCCCGCCAGCCGGTGCACGGTGCATCCGGGACGGCCGGGTTGCCGGAGATTCCCCAGATCCTCGAACTCGAGGCCGGGCCGATGGCCCACGGAGGCCACTGCGTCGCCCGGCACGAGGGGCGAGTGGTGTTCGTCCGCCACGCCATCCCCGGCGAGGTGGTCCGCGCCGTCGTGACCGAGGCGGGGGAGGGGGCCCGGTTCTGGCGGGCCGACGCCGTCGAGGTGCTCCACGGCTCCGAGTTCCGCCGGACCCACCAGTGGAAGCTGGCCGACTCCCTGCGCGCGCACGCCGCCGGCCGGCTGCCCGTGGGCGGTGCCGAGTACGGGCACATCGTGTTGCCACACCAACGTCGCCTCAAGGCACAGGTGTTCCGGGACACCGTGGCCCGGATCGCCGGGCTGCAACTCGAGGTGCACGTCACCGGGGCGCCGGGGGACGATCCATCCGGGCTGCACTGGCGCACCCGCAACGCCTTCGCCGTGACACCCACCGGGCGGCTGGCCATGCACGCGCACCGCTCCACCGTGCTGGTGCCGGTCCGGAACATGCCCCTCGGCGTGCCGGGCCTGGATGCCCTCAAGCTCTGGGAACTGGACTTCACCGGTCTCTCCCGAGTGGACGTGGCCACGCCCGCCTCCGGCGAGCCGGCCCTGGTGCTGCTGACCCCCGCTGACGGTGCCGACCTGTCCCAGCTGGGCGGTCGGATGCACCGGCAGACCAGCCGGTTGCCGGACGGCACCTCCGTGTCGCTGATCGTGCCGGGCGAGAACCCGAACGACCGGCCTGAGGTGCACCGCCTGCGTGGCCGGACCTGGACCCAGGAGACGGTGGCCGGCGCCCGCGGGTCCGAGCATGCCTTCCGGATCACCGGGGACGGCTTCTGGCAGGTCCATCGTTCCGCTCCCTCCATGCTGGTCGACGCCGTGCTCGCGGCGGCGGATCCGCAGCCCGGACAGGTCATCGCCGACCTGTACGCCGGTGCCGGACTGTTCTCCGCGTTCCTGGCTGACGGGGTCGGGACCGAGGGGCTGGTGCTGTCCGTGGAGGCCGCACCGGGAGCCAGCCGGGACGCCCGGCGCAACCTGCACGGGGTCACCCAGGCGGCCGTGCTCAACGGCATGGCGGACCGGGTGCTGAGCGGCTGGCTGTCCAAGCCGGACGAACCGGTCGCCGACTGCGGTCTGGGTGGGCGCTCGATCGACACGGTGGTGCTCGACCCGCCACGGGCGGGCGCCGGCAAGGCGGCCGTGGAGCGGATTCACCGACTGGACCCCGAGAGGATCGTCTACGTCTCCTGCGATCCCGCGTCCTTCGCCCGGGACCTGGGACTGTTGTCCCAGGCGGGGTGGGCCGCGGCGAAGGTGGACGTCTACGACCTGTACCCGGACACCCATCACATGGAATCCGTGGCCCTCCTCACGAAGTCCTGACCACGGCGCCGGAGTCAAGAAAACATGCCGCTCCGTCAAGAACGCCATAAATCTCCCCGTCACGCATGACATCTGCGCGGGTGAAGCGCGGGATCGGGCCTTCCCTCGGGATAGGATGGTGAACGAGCCCCCTGTGACGGAGTCGTCAGACTTCGGCCCAGGATCGGCATGTGGCCGCCACCATCGGTCCGGGACCGCCCGCACGCGGTGCCGGGAGGCCCGGTGGAACGGCAATGGCACTCAAGACCGGCCAATCGCCCTGATCCAGGGCGGGAAGAGGAGTCCTCCGTGACTACTGTTGACAGCTTCGGCTCCAAGGGCGTCCTGGACGTCAATGGCGCCGAATACGAGATTTTCCGGCTCAACAAGGTGGAGGGTGCACAGAAGCTCCCCTATTCCTTGAAGGTCCTGCTGGAGAACCTGCTCCGCACCGAGGACGGGGCCAATGTGACCGCCGAACAGGTGCAGGCGCTGGCGTCCTGGGATCCCCAGGCGCAGCCTGACACCGAGATCCAGTTCACCCCCGCACGCGTTCTCATGCAGGACTTCACCGGTGTGCCCTGCGTCGTGGACCTGGCGACCATGCGTGAGGCCATCAAGGACCTCGGCGGCGACGCCAACCGCGTGAACCCGCTGGCCCCGGCCGAACTCGTCATCGATCACTCCGTGCAGATCGACTCCTTCGGCAACGACCAGGCCATCGAGCGCAACATGGACATCGAGTACCAGCGCAACGGTGAGCGGTACCAGTTCCTGCGGTGGGGCCAGACCGCCTTCAACGACTTCAAGGTCGTCCCCCCTGGCATGGGCATCGTCCACCAGGTCAACATCGAGAACCTGGCCCGCACCGTCATGACCCGCGAGGTGGACGGTGTCCTCCGTGCCTACCCGGACTCCTGTGTCGGCACCGACTCCCACACCACCATGGTCAACGGCCTGGGTGTGCTGGGCTGGGGTGTGGGTGGCATCGAGGCCGAGGCAGCGATGCTCGGCCAGCCGGTCTCCATGCTCATCCCGCGCGTCGTCGGCTTCAAGCTGACCGGCTCCATCCCGGCCGGAGCCACCGCCACCGATGTGGTGCTGACCATCACCGAGATGCTGCGCCAGCATGGCGTGGTCGGCAAGTTCGTCGAGTTCTACGGTGAAGGCGTCGGCTCCGTGCCGCTGGCCAACCGCGCCACCATCGGCAACATGTCCCCGGAGTTCGGCTCCACCGCCGCCATGTTCCCGATCGACCAGATCACCCTGGACTACCTGCGCCTGACCGGCCGCTCCGAGGAGAACATCGCCCTCGTCGAGGCCTACACCAAGGAACAGGGCCTCTGGCACAATGCGGACGATGAGGTGCAGTACTCCGAGTACCTCGAGCTGGACCTGGGCACCGTGGTGCCCTCGATCTCCGGCCCGAAGCGCCCGCAGGACCGCATCCAGTTGACCGACGCCAAGGACCAGTTCCGCAAGGACATCCACAACTACGCCACGGAGGACGAGGTCGGTTCCGGCCGTCCGTCCAAGTCGGTGGACGTGGCCATGGAGGACGGCCGTGAGTTCCAGCTGGACCACGGCGCCGTCTCGATTGCCTCCATCACCTCCTGCACCAACACCTCCAACCCCTCGGTGATGATGGCCGCCGCCGTGCTGGCCCGCAACGCCGTGGAGAAGGGCCTCGCGTCGAAGCCCTGGGTGAAGACCTCCGTGGCCCCCGGCTCCCGGGTCGTCACCGAGTACTACGAGAAGTCCGGCCTGATCCCCTCGCTGAACGCCCTGGGCTTCAACATCGTGGGCTACGGCTGCACCACCTGCATCGGCAACTCCGGTCCGCTGGAGTCCGAGGTCTCGCAGGCCATCCAGGACAACGACCTGTCCGTGACCTCGGTGCTCTCGGGCAACCGCAACTTCGAGGGCCGCATCAACCCGGACGTCAAGATGAACTACCTGGCCTCGCCGCCGCTGGTGGTCGCCTACGCCCTGGCCGGCACCATGGACTTCGACTTCGACAACCAGCCCCTGGGCCAGGATGCCGAAGGCCAGGACGTGTTCCTGAAGGACATCTGGCCGGACCCGACCGAGGTCCAGCAGATCATCGACCGCTCGATCGACACCGAGATGTTCACCCGCGAGTACGGCACCATCTTCGACGGTGACCACCGTTGGAAGGCGCTGGATACGCCGGAGGGCGACACCTTCGCGTGGGACTCCGAGTCGACCTACGTCCGCAAGCCCCCGTACTTCGAGGGCATGCAGGCCCAGCCGGAGCCGGTCCAGGACATCGAGGGCGCCCGGGTGCTGCTCAAGCTCGGCGACTCCGTGACCACCGACCACATCTCCCCGGCCGGCTCCTTCAAGTCGGACACCCCGGCCGGAAAGTACCTGCTGGAGAACGGTGTGGAGCGCAAGGACTTCAACTCCTACGGCTCCCGCCGTGGCAACCACGAGGTGATGATCCGCGGCACGTTCGCGAACATCCGCATCAAGAACCAGCTCCTGGACGGCGTGGAGGGCGGCTTCACCCGCGACTTCACCCAGGACGGCGCCCCGCAGGCGTACGTCTACGACGCCGCCGAGAACTACCAGGCCGCCGGCACCCCGCTGGTCGTCCTGGCCGGCAAGGAGTACGGTTCCGGCTCGTCCCGCGACTGGGCCGCCAAGGGCACCGCACTGCTGGGCGTCAAGGCCGTCATCACCCAGTCCTTCGAGCGCATCCACCGCTCGAACCTGATCGGCATGGGCGTGCTGCCGCTGCAGTTCCCCGAGGGCGAGTCCGCGGACACCCTGGGCCTGGACGGCACCGAGACCTTCGCCATCTCCGGCGTGACCGCCCTGAACGAGGGCACCACCCCGAAGACCGTCAAGGTCACCGCCACGCATGAGAACGGCAAGGTCACCGAGTTCGACGCGGTCGTCCGCATCGACACCCCCGGTGAGGCCGACTACTACCGCAACGGTGGCATCCTGCAGTACGTGCTGCGCCAGATCGCGACCAAGTGATCGTCCGCCGGATCCCCGCACTGGGGGACCGGCGGTAAGCGGACCGAAGGGCCGGACCCCCGTGTGGGGGTCCGGCCCTTCGTCCTCTGGTGGTCCCCGCCGCGCGGTATTCTGGTGGGAGTTGTTGTGATCTTCCCTCCCCGGACGAAAGGACCGCTTGCCCGTGGGCCTTCTCGAAACAATCCATACCCCGCAGGACCTCACCCGTCTGACCGGTGGTCAGCTGCGGCAGTTGGCCGAGGAGATCCGCAGCTTCCTCATCGCCACCGTCTCCCGCACCGGCGGTCACCTCGGCCCCAACCTCGGTGTGGTCGAGCTGACCCTGGCAATCCATCGGGTCTTCGACTCTCCCCGGGACGCCGTGATCTTTGACACCGGGCACCAGTCCTACGTGCACAAGCTCGTCACCGGTCGCCAGGACTTCTCCACGCTGCGCCAGGAGGGCGGACTCTCCGGCTACGGGGACCGCGGCGAGTCCGTGCATGACGTGGTGGAGTCCTCCCACGCCTCCTCGTCCCTGTCCTGGGCAGACGGGATCTCCCGGGCATGGGCGCTGCGCGGGGACGGGGACCGTTCCGTGGTCGCCGTGATCGGTGATGGCGCCCTGACGGGCGGGATGGCCTGGGAGGCCATCAACAACATCGCCGCGGATCGGGACCGGCGCGTCGTGATCGTGGTCAATGACAACGGGCGCTCCTACGCGCCCACCGTCGGGGGGCTCGCCAACCAGCTCTCGGGGCTGCGCCGGGCCTTCCTGGACAAGCTCCGCACCCACCGCACCTACGAGGACACCCTCGACTTCTGGAAGTCCCGGCTGCAGACTTCCGGGACGGCCGGGCGGTTCATGTACAAGTCCCTGCATGCCACGAAGAAGGGCATCAAGGACTGGTGGGCTCCCCAAGGCCTGTTCGAGGACCTGGGGATGAAATACATCGGTCCCATCAACGGACACGACCAGGCCGAGCTCGAGGAGGCGCTGGCGGACGCCAAGAACTATGCCGGCCCCGTGATCGTGCATGCCATGACCGAGAAGGGGCATGGCTATGCCCCGGCGGTGGCCCACCAGGACGACCAGTTCCACGCCATCGGCAAGATCGACCCGGAGACGGGCGAACCCGTGGCCTCCAGCTCCGGTCCCTCCTGGACGTCCGTGTTCGGCCAGGAGATCTGCGCGATCGCGGACGAGCGCGAGGACATCGTGGCCATCACCGCGGCCATGAAGATCCCCGTCGGCCTGGGGCTCATGGCCGAGAGGCATCCGCAGCGCGTCTACGACGTCGGGATCGCCGAGCAGCACGCCGTCACCTCGGCCGCCGGCATGGCCTTCGGCGGGCTGCATCCCGTGGTCGCCGTGTACGCCACCTTCCTCAACCGCGCCTTCGACCAGGTCCTGATGGACGTCGGACTGCACCGGGCCGGGGTCACGTTCGTCCTGGACCGGGCCGGCGTCACCGGGCCGGACGGGCCCAGCCACCACGGCATGTGGGACCTGGCCCTGCTGCAGTCCGTTCCCACCCTGCGCATCGCCGCGCCCCGGGACGCCCAGCGGCTCCGGGAGGAACTGCGTGAGGCCGTGTCCGTGGAGGACGCACCCACGGTCGTGCGATTCTCGAAGGGGTCCGTGGGGCCGGAGATCGCCGCGCTGGAGCGGCTCGCGGACGGCGTGGACGTGCTGGTCCGCCTCGGAGGAGCATCCGAGGAGCCGGGGGCCGAACGCGACGTGCTGATCGTCACCGTCGGGACCATGGCCGAGCTCGGCTTGGATGTGGCCGCCCGGCTGGCCGACCAGGGGATCTCCGCCACCGTCATCGACCCGCGGTGGGTGCTGCCGGTGCAGGAATCCGTGATCGAGATGGCCTCCCGCCATCGGATCGTCGTCTGCATCGAGGACGGGGTGAAGGCCGGCGGCGTCGGCTCGCGGATCCGTCAGGAAATGCGCGCCCGCGGCGTGGACACGGCGCTCAACGAGGTCGGCCTGCCGGTGGAGTTCCTGGCCCACGCCTCCCGGGACCAGGTGCTCGAGCGCACCGGCCTGACGGCGCGGCGGATCGCCCAGGACACGGTGGCCCAGGTCCTCGGCACGAAGGTGCCGTTCGCGCGGCCCCTGACGGGCCAGATGAGCCAGGTCCGGGCGGCCGGGGACACCGGCGGCACGAATGACAACACGGGTCAGATCCCGTCAACGGAGGGCAAGTCTTGAGCATTGTGCGTACCTACCGGCGGTCCGAGCAGGACGGCCAGCAGCGCCTGGACTACCGCGAGGCGTGGTTCGAGCCCGGCAGCGGGGAGGTCGTGGTCCACCACGGCCGGATCGGCAGCACGGGCACGACGTCGGCCGAGCAGGTCGCGGACGACGCCACCGGTGAGCAGCTGCTCGCCGGCTTCGCCGCGCAGTGCGCGGAGGACGGCTTCGCCGTGCTCCCGGCGGAGGAGCTGAAGCACGTCGAGGTGTCCTACCGGCTGAAGGGCGCGGAGCCGACGGCCGTGGAGACCGCCCTGGTGGCCAAGCTGCGCGGTGAGATCACGAATCAACTGGCCTGGCGCGGCCTGGGTGAGGTCGTAGAAGAACGCTCGGAGTCCGGCCGCGTCGTCTTGGACGTGGCCACACCGCACCCGCGCAAGGCGACTGCCGAGATCCCGGCCGCCGCCAAGTTCGCGGGCGTCCAGCCCTCTCGCGTCACCACCTCCCGCTGAATCTCCCGCTGAATCGGAGCTGCTGCGGCCCTCTCGCCGTGGCCGGCCGACCCCACCACTCGAAGGATTGAATCCCATGGAACACCGCCGTCTCGGGCGCTCCGGCCTGTCCGTCTCCGTCGTCGGGCTGGGGTGCAACAACCTCGGCCGCCCCGGCACCGTGACGGAGAGCCAGGAGGGGACGGACGCGGTCGTGCACGCGGCCCTGGACGCCGGGGTGACGTTGTTCGACGTGGCGGACACCTACGGGGCGAGCCCCGGCCTGAGTGAGGAGCGGCTGGGCCGGGCCCTGGGCGCCCGGCGCGAGGAGATCGTCCTGGCCACCAAGTTCGGCATGGACATGGGCGGCGTCAACGGCAACGACTTCGAGGCCCGCGGCTCACGCCGGTACATCGTCAAGGCCGTGGAGGCCTCACTGCGGCGGCTGGGCACGGGCTGGATCGACCTTTACCAGTTCCACACCCCGGATGACGCCACGCCGATCGAGGAGACCCTCTCCGCCCTGGACGACCTGCTGCGCTCGGGCAAGGTGCGCTACATCGGTCATTCCAACCGGGCCGGGTGGCAGATTGCCGAGGCCGAGTTTGTGGCCCGCGAGCTCGGGACCGAGACGTTCATCTCCGCCCAGAACCACTACAACCTGCTGGACCGCCGCGCCGAGCTCGAGGTCCTGCCCGCGGCGAGGGCCTTCGGGCTCGGCGTGCTGCCGTACTTCCCGCTGGCCAATGGCCTGCTCACGGGCAAGTACTCCTCCGGCCGGGCGCCCGAGGGCTCGAGGCTGACGCACAGCCGCCAGCACCTGGTCTCGGACGCGGACCTGGACCAGCTCGCGCGGTACGGTGACTTCGCCCGGGACCGGGGGCTGTCCGAGGTGGACCTGGCCTTCTCCTGGCTGGCCGCCCAGGAGCCGGTCACCTCCGTGATCGCCGGGGCCACCCGGCCGGAGCAGGTCCGCCAGAACGCCGAAGCCATCCGCTGGGTGCCCACGGCCGCCGAGCGGGCCGAGCTGGACGAGATCTTCCCGGCCGCCCCGAAGATCGCCCTGTTCTAGTGGGATCCGCTCTCCTGGGAGTTGGTCTCGCGGGCGCCGCCGGGCAGACTTTCAGCCTCAACGCCGTGGAGATCCTGCTCTGGATCGTGGTCATCGCCGTAGTCGGGATGCTGGTGTGGTCCCTCGTCTCCCTGTCCCACTCACCCCTGGACCCGGGGCGGCGCATCCCGTGGGCCTTCCTGATGTTTCTGCTGCCCGTGCTGGGGCCGGCGGTGTGGCTGTGGTGGCGGTTCTACTACTACCCGCGGCGCAAGGCCGAGCAGCCGTCCTGGGACCCCAACAGCCGCGAGATCGTCGTCAACCCGCCTCGGCGCCCGAACGCGGGGAAATAACCCTCCGGCGTCAGGTACACCAGCGTCACCTGCACCGGCGCGGTCTACAGGGTCACGAGGACCTGGTCACCGTCCACGGTGGCGGTGTATTCGGTCAGCGGCTTCTGGGCGGGTCCGCCGTAGGGGACTCCGGTGGTCACGTCGAAGTGCGAACCGTGGCAGGGGCAGGCGAAGACCTCCTCGCCGTTCTCGGTGGCGGGAGCCACGGTGCAGCCCTGGTGTGTGCAGACGGCCGAGAAGGCATGCACCTCGTCCTCCTCCGGGCGGCTGATCAACAGGGTCCGGCCCTCGAGCATGACGCTGGTCATCCCGCCGACGGGCAGGTCTGCCAGGTCAATAGCCGGGGTCGGGGAGCCGCCCACATGGTGCGAGGGGGCGTTGTCCTCGGCGCGGATCTCGTCCGTGCACGCCGTCAGTCCGACGGTGCCGACCACCCCCACTGCGCCGAGCAGCGCGCCGCGTTCCAGGAACGCCCGTCGGGACGAACCGGAGGGGCCGCAACCGCCGCAGGGGGCGCCGGCGTCGTGCTGGTCCTGCGGTCCGGTGGGTCCAGCGGATCCGGTGGAGGAGTGGGGAGCGGAAGTCATCCCTCCATTATCCGCCGGCCGCGGCCGGACGGCGAGCAGCCCGCGGCGGTGTCGGCCGTCCCCGTGGTGCCCGGCCAACACCTGTCAGGAGTGGAACCGCCGGCCGTTGACCCGCTCGGAGGCCCCCACCTGATCGAGGTACGGCGTGATGCCGCCCAGGTGCATGGGCCAGCCGGCGCCGAGGATCATGCAGAGGTCGATGTCCTCGGCATCCGCCACGACCCCCTCGTCCAGCATGAGGCCGATCTCCTGGGCCAGGGCGTCCTGGACCCGGACCAGCAGCTGCTCGGCGGTCTCGGGGGAGTCGCCGAACTGCAGGACCGCCCGGGTCTCGGCGGGGATGACCTCCCGGCCGTCCTCGTCCTTGGCCCAGAGGGACGTGATGCCGGCGTCGATGAGTGACTGCAGGTTCTTCGAGACCGGGAACCGCTCGTCCCCGAAGGCGGTGTTGAGGGACTCGGTGACGTGCTGGGCCACCGGGATGCCCACCATGGACAGCAAGGTGAACGGCGTCATCGGCAGGGCCATCGGATCCAGGGCGTGGTCCGCCACCGTGGCCTCTGTGCCCTGGTCGAAGGAGTGCTGGACCTCGCCCATCATCCGCAGCAGGATGCGGTTGACCACGAAGGCGGCGGCGTCCTGCACCAGGACGGCGGTCTTGCCCAGACCGCGGGCGGTGGCGAAGGCGGTGGCCAACACCGGGTCCGTGGTGGCCGGCCCGCGCACGATCTCCACCAGGGGCATCACGGCCACCGGGTTGAAGAAGTGGAACCCGACCAGCCGCTCGGGATGCTCCAGACCGGAGGCCATCTCGGTCACGGACAGGGAGGAGGTGTTGGTGGCCAGGATGCATTCGGGCGTGACGACGGCCTCGACCTCGGCCAGCACCGCCTTCTTGACGCCCATCTCCTCGAAGACGGCCTCGATCACCAGGTCGGCATCGGCATAGACGTCCTTGGAGACGGATCCGGTCACCAGGGACTTCAGCGCCTCGCCCTGGCCGGCGGGCAGCTTGCCCTTGGCCACCAGCGTGTCCACCTGCCCGTGCACGTGGCCGACACCGCGGTCCACGCGGGCCCGGTCCACATCCGTCATGATCACGGGGACGTTCAGCCTCTGCGCGAAGACCAGCGCCAGCTGGCCGGCCATGAGGCCGGCACCCACCACGCCGACCTTCCGAACCGGACGGGCCAGTTCGGGGGCGGGGGCGCCAGCGGGCTTCTTGGAGCGCTTCTGGACCACGTCCAGGAAGGCGTAGACGGTGTGGGAGAACTCGGGGGTCAGCATCAGTTCACCCAGGGCGGCGGCCTCTGCGGCGGCCGATTCCTCCCGGGTCCAGTGACGGCCGGCGGCGAAGAGCTCCATGACCTTCGCCGGCGCCGGCACGTATCCGCCGGTCTTGGCGGCCACGATCGCCTGGCCCTCGGCGAGGGCCTCGTCCCAGGCCCGGTCGGAGTGGTCGCGGTCCCGCTGCTGCTCCAACGCGGCCACGGTGCCGGCGTCCCCGGTCAGGACCCGGGCCGCCCAGGCCGCGGAGGCCTCGATGAACACGGCCGTGTCGGCAGGATCAGCGGCGGGATCGAAGATCGCGTCCGCCAGGCCGATGCGGTGGGCGGTGCGGCCGTCGATGTTGCGGTTGTTCGCCAGCGGGTTCTTGATCATCACCGTCAGGGCGTCCTTCGGGCCGGTGAGCCGTGGGGTCTTCCACACGCCGCCCCAGCCGGGCACCAGGCCGATGAAGGCCTCCGGCAGGCCGAGGCCCTTCGCGGCGGAGGAGACGGTCCGGTAGTTGGCCGCCAGGGCGATCTCCAGACCGCCGCCGAGTGCCACGCCGTTGATGAACGCGAAGGAGGGCACCGGGAAGTCGGACAGGCCGTTGTAGACCTCGTGCCCGAGCCGGCCCAGCAGGACCCCGTCCTGCGGGTCCGTGAGCCGGTTGATGGCCCCCAGGTCCGCACCGGCGACCAGGAAGCCGGCCTTGCCCGTGATCGCGACGGCGGTGATCTCGCCGCGGTGTGCGCGTTCGGCCTGGGCCTCGAGCACCTGGCCGATCCCGATCAGGGAATTCGGGCCCAGGGTCGTGGGGCGCCGGGGGCCGGCGTCATTGTCCAGGACCAACAGCGCCAGGGTGCCGGCGCCGTGGGGGAGGTCGACGTCTGTCACCGTGGCCCGGGTGAGGACCTCGTCCGGGAATCTCGCGGCGAGGTCGCGGTACGGCGCGAACCGGTCTCCGTTCGCGTCGGTGGTGGACGTCGGGACGACTGACTCGGACATGCTGCTCCTGAGTGGGCGGGACGGGCGTCTACGCCATCGTATCGGAACTCGTGACCAGCGAATAGGGGACTGAGTTTCAGGCTGGGTCGGGATCCAGCAGCGCCACCGTCACGATCGGTGCCACGGCCGTGACCTGCCACGGTCGGGCGCCGAGTCCGGCCAGGGCGGCCGAGACCGAGTCCAGGTCGATGGTCTCCGGAGGAGTCCAGCACAGCCGGCGCAGGGTATCCGGCGTCAGCAGGTTCTCCGTGGGCAGCTGCAGCTCGTCGGCCCGGTTGCCGACCCAGGCCTTCGCGGTCTTCAGCCGGCGGTCGGCCAGTGGGTTGCGGTCCCTCCAAGCGCGCGGTGGGGGCGGGCCGTCATTGGGCAGGTGCAGCGGGGGCAGGCCGGTCTTGGTCCGCGCGGCGGCCTGGCCGGCCTGGATGGCCCGGATCCAGCGGGGGCCCTCCTTGGCGGCGGCACGGCCGTGGAAGCCCTGGGTCTTCAGCAGAGCGGGCACGGTGGCCGGCTGGCTGGCGGCGGCGGCCACGATCGCGGCGTCCGGGATCAGGCGGCCGGGCGCCACATCCCGGTTCTGGGCCAGAGCCTCCCGGGTCTCCCAGAGCTCCCGCACCACGGCGAGCTGTTCCGGTTTGCGCAATCGGTGCATGCCCGAGGTGCGGCGCCAGGGATCCTTGCGCGGGCCGGACAGCGGAGCCTTGCGGATCGCCTCGAACTCCTGGTTCGCCCAGTCCAGCTTGCCGGCCTCGGTCAGCATCGTGATCATCGCAGCCCGCAGCTCGACCAGCGGTTCCACGTCCAGGGCGGCGTACCGCATCCAGTCCTCCGGCAGCGGCCGCTTGGACCAGTCCGCGGCGGAGTGCTCCTTGGCCAGGGTGACCCCGAGGAGCTGTTCCAGGACGGAGGCGAGCCCCACGCGGGGGAGTCCGAGCAGGCGCCCGGCCAACTCGGTGTCGAACAACCGGTCCGGCCACATCCCCAGCTCGGAGAGGCAGGGCAGGTCCTGGCTGGCTGCGTGCAGGATCCACTCGACGCCGCTCAGGGAGTCCTGGATGATCTCCAGGTCCTCGAAGGCCTCGGGGTCAATGAGCCAGATCCCGGCACCCTCGCGCTTGATCTGGACCAGGAAGGCCCGCTGGCCGTAGCGGAAACCGGAGGCTCGCTCGGCGTCCACGGCCACGGGACCGGTGCCGGCCTTCAGGAGCCGAGCACACCGCTCCAGCTCCTGCCGGGAGTTCGTGACGAAGGGGATGCCGCCGGCCGGCTCGGTGAGGAGCCGGGGCGGTTCGGAGGCGGTGGCCTCCGTCAGGTCCTCTTCCGGGGTGGCGCTGGTGTCCGCAGTGATGTCAGTTCCTCCTGATGTGCGGCAAGGGTGTGACACCGTCCGGGACCGGCGGCAGCCCGGCGAAGGCACAGACCATGTCCGCCCAGGCCTCCAGATGATCGGTACTGTCCGGGCCCTCGGGTGTCCAGGAGGCCCGCAATTCGATGTCGATGGTGTCCGGGCGGGTGGCCAGGCCGCCGAAGCTCTCGGACAGCACCCGGGTGGCGGTCCCGCCGGCCTCCGTGTAGCGGGCCCGGTGGATCTCGAGAGCCTCCACCAGCCAGGTCCAGGCCACGGCGCCGACCATGGGGTCGTTGCCGAGATCGGATTCCAGGGACGCCCGGATGTAGGTCACCACCCGGAACGTGCCCTTCCACACCGGGGAACCGGCGGGGTCGTGCAACAGGACGAACCGGCCGGTGGCCAGTTCGGGACGGCCCTCCGCCGTCGGATCGTGGACCTCGGCCGCCAGGGCCACGGCGAAGGGGGCGAGGCGTCCCGGGGCGGGGATCTCGTCCAGGGTGATCTCCTGCCGGTGCCGAGCACGGCGCAACCCTGACAACGCCTCACGGAACTCTCCGGGAAGGCGTCGCATCTCTGCGGGGCGGTGGCCAAGGGCAGTCACGCAACCAAGGTTAAAGCCGCTCCCGCTGGATCCTGGGGCGGCGCGCCGTGGCCGGCTACACGCGCCCCGCGGAGAGGGCTGCGGAGAGGGCGGACACGAACCCGTCGACGTCCTGCTCGGTGGTGTCCCAGGACGTCATCCAGCGCACCACATTCCGCGGGACGTCCCAGTCGTAGAAGGGATAGTCGGCCCGCACGTCAGCCGCGACCGTGGGATCCAGGACCGCCAGGACCTGGTTCGCCTGGGGCGTCTGGGTGAGGGTGACGCCGTCCAGTGCGCCGGCCCCGGCGGCGAGGCGGGCCGCCATGGTGTTCGCATGCGTGGCCGAGCGCAGCCACAGCTCGTCGGTGAGCAGGGCGACCAGCTGGGCGGAGACGAAGCGCATCTTGGAGGCGAGCTGCATGGAGGCCTTGCGCAGGTAGCCCGCCGCCTGCCCCGCACCCTCGTGGCGCCGTCCCCCGGGACCGGACAGGACGGCGTCGGGATTCAGGACCACCACCATCTCGGCGCCCAGGGCACCGTTCTTGGTACCGCCGAAGGACACCACGTCCACCCCGGCGTCCACCGTGAAGGACCGCAGGGAGCTCCCCAGGGCGGCCGCGGCGTTCGCCAGCCGCGCCCCGTCCATGTAGACGGACATCCCCCGGGAGTGGGCGTGGTCCGTGACGGCACGGACCTCCTCCGCCGTGTAGACCGTGCCCAGCTCGGTGACCTGGGCGATCTCGACGACGGCTGGCTGGGCCCGGTGCACGAAGCCGATCCCGTGGGCCTGGAGGTCGATCAGCTCGGGGGTCAGCTTCCCGTCCTCGGTGGGAACCGTGTAGAGCTTCGTGTGGGCAATGCGCTCGGGGGCACCGCCCTCGTCCTGGTGGATGTGGGCGGACTCGGCGCAGATCACGGCTCCCCACGGGGGGAGCAGGGCCTGCAGCGCCAGGACGTTGGCGCCCGTGCCGTTGAACACCGGGAAGGCCTCTGCCTGCTCGCCGAACTCGGAGCGGACCAGGCCCTGGAGCCGAGCGGTCCAGGAATCGTCGCCGTACGCCGGCTCATGGTCCACGTTGGCCTGACCGAGGGCCGTCAGGACCTCGGGGTGGACGCCCGCGTAGTTGTCCGAGGCGAAGCCCCTCACGCGTCGGCCTTCGGCTGGAGCGTCAGGGAGACGGAGTTCATGCAGTAGCGCAGGTCCGTGGGGGTGTCGAAGCCCTCGCCCTGGAAGACGTGGCCCATGTGGGAGCCGCAGTTGGCACAGCGGACCTCGATGCGTTCCATGCCCAGGGCGGTGTCCCGGATGTACTCGACGCGGTCCTCGGCCAAGGGGGCGAAGAAGGAGGGCCAACCGCAGTTGGCGTCGAACTTCGTCTCCGAGCGGAACAACTCGGACCCGCAGGCACGGCACGCGTAGACGCCCTCGGTCGCGGCGTCCCAGTACTCGCCCGTGAAGGGCCGTTCGGTGCCGGCCTGGCGGAGGACCTGGAATTCCTCGGGGCTGAGCCGTTCGCGCCATTCGGCGTCCGAACGGTTCCGGGCGGTGGGATCCGGGGTGCCCGGGGTAGTAGGGGCATTCGGGGCCTGGACGGGCTGGTCTGCCTGGTCCGGCTGGTCGGCGGGGGAGGAGGAAAGGGGGGTATCGCTCATGACAGCCATAACACCACGAACCGCCCCGTTGTTTCCGCCCTGGGAGTCTCACGGGAGTCGCACGGCACTCAACTGGCATCGGCCCGCCTGGGACGCGCACCGTCTGCGCACCGTCACGGCAACTCCGCGGTGGTCCTCCTGGTAGCCCGCTTGGCGGCCCGTCGGGTACCCGGCTGGCAAAGGTGGGCCGGACGTGGACAGAATGGGGCATGACCTCCCGCCCTTCCCGCTCCTCCCGCTCGGCGAGCCGCCGCACCAAGATCCAGAAGTCCATCGGCCAGGCCGAGCCGGTCATGCGGTGGTCCTCCCTGGCTGCCGTAGGCGGAGTGGTGGCCGGCTCGGTGGCGGCCGGGACCGTGTCCGGACTGGCCGGGCTCTTCGCCCGCACCGTGGTCACCCCCGTCAAGACCCCGGCCGAAGACCTCGAGGTCCTGGCGGTGGTCCAGGGCGCCTCCGGCCTGGAGATCATCCTGCCCGTGACGGCGGAGACCACCGTCCCCGGGACCTACTCCCTGGTGTTCGACGGCGGCGCCGGGATCGCCCGCATCGGTGCGGTCACCTCGTTCGACCCGCGCGACGGCACGGTCCAGCGGGAGGTCGAGGAGGTCTACAGCGGTGACCTGCACCGGGCCGTCCGTGGCCGGTGGACCGGATTCGTCTACCCCGAGCCGCGCACCCTGGGCTACGAGACGGAGGACGTGAGGATCCCGGTGGAGAACGGCACGGCCCCCGCCTGGCTCGTCCGCCCGGAACCGTCCCCGGCCGCCGATGACGCCGCGGCCCGGGCGCCCCGGCTCGCCGGCGAGGGGGTGTGGGCCATCATGGTCCACGGCCGCGGCTCCAAGCGGGCCGAGGGCATCAGGGCCATCGGCACCGCCCGGGCCCTGGGGATGACCTCACTGCTGATCTCCTACCGCAACGACGGTGAGGCGCCGGCGGCCGGGGACGGGCGCTACGGCCTGGGCAGCACCGAGTGGAAAGACGTCGAGGCGGCCGTGGCCTATGCGCTCGAACAGGGCGCCCGCGAGGTGGTCCTGTTCGGCTGGTCCATGGGCGGGGCCGTGTGCCTGCAGATGGCCGACCGCTCCGAGCTGTCCTCCATGGTCGCCGCCATGGTCCTGGACGGGCCCGTCATCAACTGGATCGACGTGCTGGCGCACCAGGCCCGGCTGAACCGGCTGCCGGACGCCGTGGGCCGGCTGGGGCAGTGGCTCATGAGCAACAAGGCCGGACGGTGGGCCACCGGACTTGCGGCACCCGTGGACCTCAAGGCGATGGACTGGCTGTCCCGGGCGGACCACCTGCGGGTGCCGACCCTCATCCTCCACTCGGAGGACGACGACTTCGTCCCGGTGGGTCCGTCCATGGAACTCGCCGCCAAGGTCTCGCAACTGGTCACGTTCGTCCGGTTCCACCTGGCGCGCCACACCCGTGAGTGGAACGTGGACCCGGAGAAGTGGGACCACGCCGCCCGACTGTGGTTGCACGCCGTGCTGACGTCACCGCGGCCCGGGCTGGCCCAGCTCACGGCCTCCTCCGCCTGAGCTGGGCCGCGCGCGGGCTACGCCACCGGGCTCAGCCGCGCAGGTTGGGCCCCCGAGCTCAGCCGAGCAGCCCCCGGCGCCGCAACAGGTGCTCCGGGTCCGCATCGCCGCCGCGGAAACGGCGGTAGGACTCCATCGGGTCACGCGTGTTGCCGCGGGCGAGCAACTCGGAGCGGAAGCGCTCGCCGTTCTCCCGGCTCAGCCCGCCGTGGGCACGGAACCACTCCACGGTGTCCGCGTCCAGGACCTCGGACCAGAGGTAGGAGTAGTACCCGGCCGCATACCCGCCGCCGAAGATGTGCTTGAAGTAGCTCGAGCGGTACCGGGGAGCCACCAGGTCCGGGTCCAGGCCAGCCGCCCGCAGCTGATCGGCTTCGAAGGCCAGCGGCTCCTCCACCGTGGTGCCCGGTGCCAGGGAGTGCCACGCGAGGTCCAGCATGGTCGCCCCCAGGTACTCCGTGGTGCGGAAGCCCTCGCCCCACAGGGAGGAGGCCTCGATGGCCGCCAGCACGTCCGGGTCGATCACCTCACCGGTCCCCACGTGCCGCGCGTAGGCGGAGACGATCTCCGGCCAGTACATCCACATCTCGTTGACCTGCGAGGGGAACTCCACGAAGTCGCGGGGAACGGCGGTCCCGGACAAGGTGGCGTATCGGCCGGAGGACAGCAGGCCGTGCAGGGCGTGGCCGAACTCGTGGAACAGGGTGTTCACCTGGTCCACCGTCAGCAACGCCGGTTCCCCGGCCGCCGGGCTCGGGATGTTCAGGTTGTTGCTCACCACCGGGCGCTCGCCGAAGAACGTGGACGCGTCCCGGAACGAGTTCATCCAGGCTCCGCCGGACTTCGTGGGGCGGGTGAAGAAATCGCCGACGAACAACCCGAGCCCGGTGCCGTCGGCCTCCCGCACCTCCCAGACACGGACATCCGGCTGGTACCCGTGCAGGTCGGGGCGCTCGCGGAACGTGATGCCGTACAGCGCCGTCGCAGCGGCGAACACCCCCTCGGTGAGCACACGATCCAGCTCGAAGTAGGAGCGCAGGGCTGAGGTGTCCACGCGGTACCTCTCCCGCTCGATACGGGCCGCGTAGAAGGGCCAGTCCCAGGCCTGCACCGGGTGGCCGGCCTCGGCCTCGATCTCGGCCTTCTCCCGGCGGGCGTTCGCGGTGGCCGCCGGGATGATCCGGGCCAGTAGGTCGCGGACGGCGTCCAGGCTGGGGGCGGTCCGGTCCTGCAGCGCGTAGTCGGCCCAGCTGGAGAAGCCCAGCAGGCCGGCCTTCTCGGCGCGCAGACCGGCCTGCTCCACGGCCAGGTCGAGGGCGAAGTTCTCACCGGGGGTGGTGCCGCGTTGCCAGGCGGACTCGTGGACGCGCCGGCGCGACTCCGGGTTCTCGAGGGTCTCCAACCAGGGCTGGGAGGTGAACATGGACAGCGTCAGGAGGTAGCCGGCGTCGTGCCCAGCATTTCGGGCCGCGGCGGCGGCTGAGGCGAGGTCCTGCTCCGAGAGCCCGGCCACCTCCCCGGCGGAGCCGAACCAGACGGCCGAGGCGGTGTTCTCCGCGACCATGCGGCGCCCGTACTGGGAGGACAGCACGGCGAGTCGCTCATTGATGGCCGCCAGACGGACCTTCGCCTCACCGCCGAGGTCCGCGCCGAGCAGCCGGAAGGTCTTGAGGGTCTCCTCGGCCAGCCGACGGTCCTCGGCCTCCAGCCCGCCGTTGCCATCCAGGTCCACCCTCGCCAGTCGGCCGTAGAGGGCCGCATCGAGGTGGATGGCGTCCCAGTGGGCGGACAACTCGGGGCTGATCTCCTCGTCGATCTCCTGCCGGGCCTCGGTGCCGTCGGCGGCTACCAGGTTGGAGAAGACCTGATGTACCCGGCGCAGCAGCTGCCCGGAGCGCTCGAAGGCGAGGAACGTGTTCTCGAACGTCGGCTCGGCGGGATCCGCGGTGATCGCCTCGAGTTCGGCGCGGTGCTCGGACATGCCGGCACGGAAGGCGGGCAGGAAGTGCTCGTCGTCGAGGGCAGCGAAGTCGGGGAGCCCATAGGGCAGCGGGGACGGTGCCAGGAGGGGATTGGTGCCGGTGGCGGAGGGGGTCTCGGTCGTCATAGTCAGCAACTGTTTCACATCTGGAGTCCGCTGGACAGGGCCCGGCAGAATGGACCATCCACTCCGTGTCCCGCACGGAAGGGGGCACCGGCGGCTCCTCCCGTAGAATCGAAGCCAGACTTCTGCCGGCAGCGGCAGGGCCCGGCGCAGCGGCGCCCGGACCAGGACGAACCCGATCATCACCAACAGCCGATGCGGGCCGTGCTCCGGCATGGCCGGGTCGGAGAGGAGAGCACGTGGCAGGGCATTCCAAGTGGGCGACCACCAAGCACAAGAAGGCCATCATCGACTCGCGGCGCGCCAAGGCCTTCGCCAAGTACGTCAAGGGCATCGAGGTGGCGGCCCGCGCCGGAGGGCCCGACCTGGTCGGCAACCCCGCCCTCGAGCTGGCGGTCACCAAGGCCAAGAAGCAGTCTGTGCCCAATGACAACATCGAGCGCGCCATCAAGCGCGGTGCCGGCCTGACCGGTGAGGTCATCGAGTACACGGAGATCATCTATGAGGTCCGCGGGCCCCAGGGATCCGCCCTCATGGTCGAATGTCTGACGGACAACAAGAACCGTGCCGCCGCGGACGTCCGCACCGCGGTGACGCGCAACGGCGGCACCATGGCCGACTCGGGCTCCGTGGCCTTCCTGTTCAACCGCACCGGCCTGGTCCGGTTGCCGGCCGAGGGGCACACCGAGGACGACATCCTGATGGCGGTGCTGGACGCCGGAGCCGAGGAGGTCATGCAGTCCGGGGACTCCTTCGAGATCCTGTGCGACCCCTCCGACCTGCGTGCCGTGGCCACCGCCCTGGACGAGGCCGGGATCGAGTACGACACGGACGAGATGGAGTTCGTGGCCACCATGAAGGTGGACCTGGACGCCAAGGGTGCCAAGACGTACTTCAACCTGGAGGACGCCCTGGAGGACCTGGACGACGTGCAGAGCGTCTATTCCAACGTGGACATCTCCCCGGAGGTCCTCGCTCAGCTGGACGAGGACTGATCCGCCCTTGACCGTCAGCCCCGGGAGCGGAGCGCGCCGGGCGCCGAGTCCGCTGCGGGTGCTCGGTGTCGATCCCGGCCTGACCCGCTGCGGCATCGCCGTGGTGGACGTGGCGCCCAACCGCACCGCCACGCTGGTGGCGGTGACGGTCGTCGGCTCCCCGGCCGAACAGTCGCTCGACCTGCGGCTGCTCGCCATCGACGAGGCCATCAACGAATGGCTCGACCGCCACAGCCCGGACCACGTGGCCGTGGAGCGCATGTTCGCGCAGAACAACACGCCGACCGTGATGGGCACCGCCCAGGCCTCCGGCGTGGTCATCGCGGCGGCCGCCCGGCGCGGCATTCCGGTGGCGCTCCACACCCCCTCCGAGGTGAAGGCCGCGGTCACCGGCAGCGGCACCGCGGGCAAGGACCAGGTCACCGCCATGGTCACCAGGATCTTGCGCCTCGACGCCCCGCCCAAGCCTGCCGATGCTGCTGATGCCCTCGCCCTGGCCATCACCCATGCCTGGCGCGGCGGGCTGATGGGCGGCGGGCTGGAGACGGGCAACCTCACCAGCCCCCAGCGCGCTTCGCGTTTCCCGACGCCGGCCGGCGGCTCCGGCGGTCACCGCACCGGGGGATCAACGCCGGCCCAGCAGGCCTGGCTCGCCGCCGAGCAGCGAAGCCGGGGCTCGAAGGGCTGGAGCGGCGGTTCCCGGATCTGAATCCCGCTATGGGCTAGGGTCTTCGTAGATACGTTCGAACCGAGGGGCTGTCCGGGCACCCGTCCGGCTGTCGTCCGTCTGCTGTCCGTCTGTTGTCCCGAGAAGAGCGAGTTGAGCATGATTTCGTCCCTGACCGGCACCGTGGAATCCGTGGGGTTGAACCACGCCGTCCTCACCGTGTCCGGCTTCGGCATGCGGTTCTCCGCCACCCCGCAGACGCTGGCGGGGCTCCACCTGGGGGAGGCTGGGCGGGTCCTGACCTCCATGGTGGTGCGTGAGGACTCGATGACCCTGTTCGGCTTCGCCACGGAGGACGAGAGGGACGTCTTCGAGGTGCTGCTCGGGGTCTCCGGCGTCGGCCCCCGGCTGGCCCTGGCCGTGCTGGCGGTCCATGATCCGGAGGCGGTCCGCGTGGCGGCGTCCACGGGGGACGACAAGGCCTTCACCAAGGTCCCGGGCATCGGCCCCAAGGGCGCGCGGCGCATCGTCCTGGAGTTGACGGACAAGCTCGTGCCCACGGGCGCGCCGGCTTCCGGGGTCGAGGACCAGCCAGCCCTGGCCGGCTCCATGCCGTGGATGGATCGCGTCCTGGAGGCACTGACCGGCTTAGGCTGGACGGAGAAGGACGCGGAGAAGGCAGTCCGGGACACCATCCGGCATGAGCCCGAACTAGAGGAGTCCGGCACGGTGGCCAGCGTGCTCAAGTCCACACTTCGCCACCTCGGCCAGGGGCAGTCCGCCCGGTCGGGCCGGTAGGGGGTAGCACATGACGCAACAGCCAGACGGCCGGCTCGTGGCCGGGGCAGCTGAGGGTGAGGAGCGGGAGCTCGAGACCGCCCTGCGTCCCAAGAACCTCGACGACTTCGTGGGTCAACAGCGGGTCCGCCGGCAGCTCTCACTGGTCTTGGAGGCCGCCCGGCTGCGCGGCCGCACCGCTGACCACGTGTTGATGTCCGGGCCGCCCGGTCTGGGCAAGACCACGCTGGCCATGATTATCGCCGGGGAGATGAACGCGCCGCTACGGATCTCGTCCGGCCCGGCCATCCAGCACGCCGGTGACCTGGCCGCCATCCTGTCCTCTCTGACGGAGGGGGAGGTGCTGTTCCTGGACGAGATCCACCGGATGTCCCGTCCGGCCGAGGAGATGCTCTACATGGCCATGGAGGACTTCCGGGTGGACATCGTGGTCGGCAAGGGTGCCGGCGCCACCTCCATCCCCCTGGAGATCCCGCCGTTCACGCTGGTGGGGGCCACCACCCGCGCCGGGCTGCTGCCCGGGCCGCTCCGCGACCGCTTCGGCTTCACCGGCCATCTCGAGTTCTACAGCACCGAGGAACTGGAGCTGGTGCTGCGCCGATCCGCCCTGTTGCTGGACATGAAGGTCAACTCCGCTGGATTCACCCAGATCGCCAGCCGCTCCCGGGGGACACCCCGCATCGCCAACCGGCTGCTGCGCCGGGTGCGCGACTGGGCCCTGGTGGGTGGGCTGGAGCAGGTGGACTCACGCGCCGCCTCCGCCGCCTTGGAGATGTATGAGGTGGATGAGAAGGGCCTGGACCGTCTCGACCGTTCTGTGCTCGAGGCCCTGTGCCGCAAGTTCGCCGGGGGACCGGTGGGCCTGTCCACGCTGGCCATCGCCGTGGGGGAGGAGACCGAGACGGTGGAGACCGTGGCGGAGCCCTTCTTGGTGCGCGAGGGCCTGCTGGGGCGGACCCCGCGGGGCCGGATCGCCATGCCCGCGGCCTGGGAGCACCTGGGCCTGGTCCCGCCCCCCGATTCTCCGGGGGCGGCGTTCTGGATGGTGCCGACACCTTCTGATGCCGGTGCGGACTCCAACCGGCCGGACAGTGCTGACGAGGCCGACACGCTGTTTGATCCCTGACCTCGGGTTGGTCCCTGAACTCGGACCCTGATTTCTGTCCCCGGGTTCGAAGTGTTTCTGGGAAATCGGTGAACAATGTGCCCCGGGAGGGCGCGTCTGAACGGCCGGTGTGAACCTACCCGTAGACTAATCGGGTTGTCCTGTGCCCCGACTCTGGAATGTGGTGTCCCCGAAGTGACCCAGCTGATCGCCCCCCCAACTGCCTCGCTCGTCGCCGAAGGCGCCAACGCGGAAGGTGGTGGCGGCCTGCCGTTCGACCCCTTCCTGCTGATCATGCTCGCGATCTTCGCGTTGCTGATCTTCAGCATGTTCCGCCGCAGCAAGAAGGCTCAGCAGCAGCAGCAGCAGCTGCACCAGTCGCTCGGCCCCGGTGTTGAAGTCATGACCACCATGGGCCTGTACGGCACCATCCTGTCCGTGGACAAGGACGAGAACAAGGCCGTCATCGAGATCTCCCCGGGTAACACGGCCACCGTGCACCTGCAGGCCATCGGCAAGGCTGTGGATCCCGCCGCCGGTGCCGCCGTGGTCGACGAGCCGGAGACCACCGTCCCGGATTCCCCGGCCGGCCTGGAAGAGGCCAACGGTGGGACCGACCGCAACGAGACCGATGGCAACGGCCCGGACGACCAGCGTCCCGGCACGGATCGCCCGTCTGCCTGACGCCGTCTGACCCAGACGCACTCCCTCGCACCGTGAACCCGAAAGCCGTAGCCTTCCATGTCTGATAAGACCCCCCGGGGACGCGCCAAGCGCACCCTCTGGTGGCTCGCTGGCCTGATGGTCGCCCTGGCGGCGATCCTCGGTGTCGGCGTGGCCACCGGCCAGGCCCAGCTGGCCCCCAAGCTCGCCCTCGACCTGGAAGGCGGCACCCAGATGGTGCTCGCCCCGGAGGTCACCGGTGGCCAAGAGGTGTCCGCGGAGCAACTCGACCAGGCGGTGGAGATCATCCGCCAGCGGGTGGACGGCTCCGGTGTCTCCGAGGCCGAGATCGCCACCCAGAGCGGTCGCAATGTGGTGGTGTCCCTGCCCGGCGTCCCGGACCAGGAGACCCGTGAGCTGATCCAGGCCTCCGCCAACATGGAGTTCCGCCCGGTCATCACCATGGGTTCCTTCACCGCGACGCCGGAGGACCAGCGGACGCCGGCGGAGGAATTCCCGGAGCCCACGGCCGAGCCCGAGAACGGCTCGGACCCGAATTGGATCACTCCGGAGCTGGCCGCGGAGTTCGAAGCCTACGACTGCCCCGCCGTGCTCGAGGACCCGAACCGGGAGTCGCTGCCCACGGACGAGGCAGCCATTGTCTGCGATCCGAATCAGGGCGTGAAGTACATCGTCGGACCGGTCGAGGTCCCCGGCACTGACATCGCCGACGCCGACTACGGCCTGGTCAACACGGCCACCGGCGTGTCCACCAACCAGTGGGCCGTGAACCTGACCTTCAACAACGCCGGCACGGACGCCTTCCGCGAGGTGACCCAGCGCCTGACCCCCTTCCAGGAGGGCGACCCGCGCAAGCAGTTCGCCATCGTCCTGGACGGCATGGTCGTCTCCGCGCCACAGTCCCAGGCCGTCATCACCGACGGCCGGGCCCAGATCTCCGGCAACTTCACCGAGGAGTCGGCCGCGGCCCTGGCCGAGCAGCTGAAGTACGGCGCGCTGCCGATCAGCTTCACCATCGAGTCCGAGCAGCAGATCTCCGCCACCCTCGGTGCCGACCAGTTGCGCCTCGGCCTCATCGCCGGGCTTATCGGCCTGGCCCTGGTGGCCGTGTACTCGTTCTTCCAGTATCGCCTGCTGGGGCTGGTCACCATGGCCTCGCTGGTGGTGGCGGGGGTGCTGACTTACCTGGCGATCGTCCTGTTGGGCTGGTCGGACAACTATCGGTTGTCCCTCGCCGGTATAGCGGGTCTGATCGTGGCCATCGGCCTGACGGCGGACTCGTTCATCGTCTACTTCGAACGCATCAAGGATGAGTTGCGCAACGGGCGCAGCCTGGCGGAGGCCGTGGAGTACGGCTGGCTCCGGGCCAAGCGCACCGTGGTCGCGGCCAAGGCCGTCAACCTGCTGGCCGCCGTCGTGCTGTACTTCGTGGCGGTGGGCAACGTGCGCGGGTTTGCGTTCACGCTCGGCCTGACCGCCGTGGCGGACCTCGTCGTGGTCTTCATGTTCACCCACCCGGTGCTGCAGATGCTGGCGAACACCCGCTTCTTCGGGGGCGGGCACAAGTTCTCCGGACTCGACCCCTCGCTGCTTGGCCGCGAGCCCCTGTACCAAGGCGCCGGGAAGATCCGCGAGTTCAGGCCGGCCCCGGCCGCGTCCTCCGGCAAGTCATTGAAGACGAGCCAGAAGTCCTCCAAGGAGGCAGCCAAGCGGCAGACGATCGCCGAACGCCGGCGGGCGGAGCAGCTCGCGGCGCTCGGCGGCTCCAGCGCCGCCGACCCTGCAGTCGAATCGGCAGCCGACTCCGCCGGCGGCAGTACCACCTCGACCGATCGGACGGAGGAGCAAAAGTGAGTGCACTGGCCACCTGGGGCAACAAGCTCTACACCGGCAAGCGTTCCTATCCCTTCACCACGAAGTGGAAGACCTGGTTCTCCGTCGCCCTGATCATCCTCGTGGCGGTGGTCGGCCTGACCCTGGCCCGCGGCGGCTTCAACCTCGGCATCGACTTCCGCGGCGGCTCGGAGTTCACCGTCTCCGCGGTGTCCAACACGGACGTCGCTCCCGGTGAGGACGCCGTGCAGGATGCCGTGCCGGAGGCCGAGGCCACCGTCACGAACATCGCGCCGGGCACCATGCGGATCCAGACGGACCTGCTGGACGACGATCAGACCCTGGAGGTCGCGGCGAACTTGCAGACGGCCTACGGGGTCGATCAGGACCAGGTGACCTCCAACTTCGTGGGTCCCACCTGGGGCCAGGGGGTGACGCAGCAGGCGCTGCTCGGCCTGGTCGTCTTCATCGTCCTCGTGGCGTTGCTGATGGCCGTCTACTTCCGCACCTGGAAGATGTCGCTCGCCGCGGTGATCGGGCTGCTGTACGTGGTGGCGGTGACCGCGGGCATCTATGGTGCCACCGGCTTCGAGGTCACCCCGAGTGCCATCATCGGCTTCCTGACGATCCTCAGTTATGCGCTCTATGACACGGTGGTGGTCTTCGACAAGATCCGGGAGAACACGGAGCACAACCTCGAGGAGACCACGCGGACCTTCCGGGAGAACGTCAACCTGGCGATCAACCAGACGCTGGTCCGGTCGATCAACACCTCCGTGGTGGCCATCCTTCCGGTGGCCTCGATCCTGTTCATCGGCGCGTTCCTGCTCGGTGCCGGCACGCTGCGTGACATCTCCCTGGCCATCTTCGTCGGCATCATCGTGGGCACCCTGGCCACGATCTTCATCCAAGCGCCGCTGTACGCGTTGCTGCGCAAGGGCGAGCCGAAGATCCAGGCCAATGACGCCAAGGTCCTCGAACGGCGCGAAGCGGAGACGTCAGCTGCGGCCTGACCTGCGCTGATCACCTCTGGTGGCCGGTACTCTGACTGCAGGGTACCGGCCACTTCTGGTGGTGGCCCTAGAATGGATCACTACCCGTTGAGGGTTGAGCACAGCGGTAGCGCACGAGATCTGCGCTGACCGCGGGAAGGACGGCAGCCATGGGTTCTGAGTCAGAACGGCCGCGCCCGGCCGGCCCGGGGGCCGTCCCCCACCCCACACCCAACCAGACCTATTCCTCGGCCGTGCCCAGCGGGCCGAGCGAGGACACGGAAACCGAGGGGTCGACGTCGGCCACCAGGACTGAGGCGTCCGCGGCGCCAGAGCGCACCCCCACCGCACCGGTCACGAGCCCGGTTCCCAGCACCTCGTCCACCACCCCGCCCGGTGCCCGGCCCAGCGGTCCGTCCGGTGCGGCGACCGCGGGCAGCCCGGCGGTGGGCGGTGCGATCATCTCACGGCGGCCCCGTAGCCGGCTGGCGCGGCTGACCGGCCGCGTCGCCAACGACTATTCGCCGATCCTGGAGCCACTGGTCCGGACCCTCAAGGTCCGCCAGCCGAAGGAAGATCTCGACCTGATCATCCGGGCCTTCGAGGTGGCCGAGAAGGCCCACGCGGGCCAGAAGCGCAAGAGCGGCGACCCGTACATCACCCACCCCGTGGCCGTGGCCACGATCCTCGCCGAGCTGGGCATGACCGGCACCACCCTGGCCGGGGCTCTGTTGCATGACACGGTGGAGGACACCAGTTACTCGCTGGAGCAGTTGCGCCGGGACTTCGGGGACGAGGTGGCCGTCCTGGTGGACGGGGTCACCAAGCTGGACAAGGTCAAGTTCGGGGACGCCGCGCAGGCCGAGACCGTCCGCAAGATGGTGCTGGCCATGGCGGACGACGTCCGGGTCCTGGTCATCAAGCTCGCCGACCGGCTGCACAACGCCCGCACGTGGCGCTATGTGGCCCCGGCTTCGAGCGCGCGCAAGGCCAAGGAGACCCTGGAGATCTACGCGCCGCTGGCCCACCGGCTCGGCATGAACACGATCAAGTGGGAGCTGGAGGACCTGTCCTTCGCAGCCCTGTACCCCAAGGTGTACGCGGAGATCGTGCGGCTGGTGGGGGAGCGGACCCCCGAGCGGGAGAAGAACCTGGCCGTGCTGCGCGGACAGATCGAGAAGGACCTCAAGGAGGCCCGGGTGCGGGCCACCGTCACGGGACGCCCGAAGCACTTCTACTCCATTTACCAGAAGATGATCGTCCGAGGGAAGGACTTCGACGAGATCCATGACCTCACGGGCGTCCGCGTGCTGGTCGACTCGGTCCGGGACTGCTATGGCGCGCTCGGTGTGCTGCACGCGAAGTGGAGTCCGTTGCCGGGCCGCTTCAAGGACTACATCGCCATGCCCAAGCTGAACATGTACCAGTCTCTGCACACCACGGTGATCGGTCCGGGCGGCAAACCCGTGGAGATCCAGCTGCGCACGCATGAGATGCACCGCCGCGCGGAGTACGGAGTGGCGGCGCACTGGAAGTACAAGGACCAGGCGGCCCAGGGTGCCCCGTCCAGTGGGGATCAGACCCCGGGATGGCTGCGTTCCGTCATGGACTGGCAGAAGGACACCACGGACCCGAACGAGTTCCTGGAGTCGCTGCGCGCGGAGATCGACGCGGCCGAGGTCTTCGTGTTCACGCCCAAGGGCGAAGTGATGGCCCTGCCGGCCGGCTCGACCCCCGTGGACTTCGCGTACGCCGTGCACACCGAGGTGGGTCACCGCACCATCGGCGCCCGCGTCAACGGCAAGCTCGTCCCGCTGAACAGCGAACTGCACCACGGCGACTGGGTAGAGATCTTCACCTCGAAGACCGAGGGCGCCGGGCCCAGCCAGGACTGGCTCGGATTCGTCCGCAGCCCGCGGGCCCGGAACAAGATCCGCCACTGGTTCTCGAAGGAACGCCGCGAGGAGTCCATCGAGAAGGGTAAGGAGCAGCTCACCCGCCAGTTGCGCAAGATGAATCTGCCCCTGCACCAGATGATGGCTTCGGATTCGCTCACCGAGGTGGCGGGGCAGCTGAACCTGCCGGACATCTCCACGCTCTACGCCTCCATCGGGGACGCCAACGTCTCCGTGCAGAACGTGATCGAGCACCTGCAGAAGCTGCATGCGGTGGAGGAGGAGACCGAGGAGTCCCTGGACACCTCCGCGATCCCGATCACCCGCATCGCTGCTCCGAGCAGGCAGTCGGACTCCGGGGTCATGGTGCAGGGGTCCGGCGACGTGATGGCCAAGCTGGCCCGCTGCTGCACCCCGGTGCCGCCGGACGAGATCATCGGCTTCGTCACCCGTGGCTCCGGCGTGTCCGTGCACCGCACCGACTGCAAGAACATCGACCACCTCAGGGAGGAACCGGACCGGATCGTGGAGGTCTCCTGGGCCCCCACGCAGTCCTCGGTGTTCCTGGTGGAGATCCAGGTCGAGGCGCTGGACCGCAAGTCCCTGCTCTCGGATGTGACACGGATGCTCGCGGAACACCACGTCAACATCCTCTCGGCATCGGTGAACACCTCCCGGAGTCGGGTGGCCATCAGCAAGTTCGTCTTCGAGATGGGGGACCCGAAGTACCTGAGCCACGTGCTTTCCTCGGTGCGGCGCATCGACGGGGTCTATGACGTCTACCGCACCGCCGGTCAGAGCCGCCCCATAGCGGAAGACTGAGGCCGGCCGAGGACTGAGACCGGCGGAGAGCTCGGGCTGACGGAGAGGTCAGACAGATGGAGACCACAGGCCGACTGAACCTCAAGCCGTCAGCAGGCGCTCCAACGCCCGCCGGGCTGAAGCCATGCCGGGACGCCTCCGGCGAGATTCGAACCGGTCCCGGAGCGCCGACGCATCGGTCAGCGGCAACAGGCGCGTCGCCGCGGTCATCGCCGCCGCCGCCCGGCGAGAGTCCCCGGCACGGCGCAGCAGATCCTCGATGGTCCGCTCCACACTCGTGCACGGCAGCCCGAAGATATCTGCGACGTCGACCGGCTGGCCAGCGGCGTCAGACTGCTCCAACCGCAGTCCGACGGACAGCGGCTGCAGCGGGATCCGGTGGAAACGCTCCACGGAGGCCTCCAGCACCGCCGGTGGCGGCCCGCCCGAGAGCACCCAGGCCGCCGTCAGGCCCATGGCCGCCCATCGGCCCGAGATGACGGGCGCCGCGAGCCGGAGAACCGCCGCCGCCCGCATCCCGGCAGCCCCCATCCTCGGTGCCGCTGCCCCCGAACTGACCTGGTCGGCCTCCACGTACAGATCACCGATGAGGTGGACGATCAGTCCGGAGAGCTCCATGCCCCGGAGCTCCGGACCGGCATAGGGCAGTCCGGGCACCAGGAACTCCACCGGCGCGGGGCCAGGGTTCGCCCCGGTCGGTCCACCGGTGAGCTGGGCGTTGGAATCAGCAGGGGATCCAGCAGCGGAACCACCAGGGGATTCAGCACCGGGTGCAGCGGTCAGGGTCACCGTCCCAGCGTGGCAGAAACAGTGGTGGCCCGGCACGGGGCCGGGCCACAACTGTGGACAATGCAAGGACTCAACGCGGGAATCCACACGGGTATCCACGCCACGTCGGCGCAGGGGTCAGCGCAGTCCCTGGGCCGACTTCTGCAGGGTCTCGAGCCACATCTTGCGGGCATCGAGTGCTTCCTGCGCCTTGGCGATGGCCTTGGCGTCACCCTTGGACTGGGCCTTCGTCAAGTCATCCTCGAGTTCGGCGACCTTGTCCTCGAGCTGGGTCAGGGCGGAGTTCGTCCGGGCCTTGGTCTCGGGGTTGGTCTTGCGCCAGTGATCGTCCTCGGCGGACTTCAGGCCTTCCTCCAGCTTGCGGAACGCGGACTCCATGCGGGTGACGTCCTTGCGGGGCACCCGCCCGGCGTCCTCCCAGCGACCGCGGAGATCGTTCAGGACCTTGCGAGCGGCCTTGACGTCCTTCACGGGCAACAGCTTCTGGCCCTCGGCCAGGATCTGCTCCTTGACCTTGAGGTTCTCGCCGTATTCCTTGTCGATCTCGTCGTTGGTCGCCTTGCGGGCGTTGAAGAAGACGTCCTGCGCAGCACGGAAGCGGGCCCAGAGGGCGTCGTCCTCCTTGCGGGAGGCGCGCGGGGCGGCCTTCCACTCGTCCATGAGATCCCGGTAGGCACCGGCCGTGGGTCCCCAGTCGGTGGAGGTGGAGAGGTCCTCGGCGCGGGCGATCAACTTCTCCTTGGCGGACTTGGCCTTGGAGTTGGTGGCGTCCAGCTGGGAGAAGAATGCACGGCGGTGCTTGTCGTGCGTGGTGCGGGCGGTGCGGAATCGCTTCCACAGGCCGTCCTCGACCGATTTGCCGAGGCGGGGACCGGTCTTCTGTGCGGCCTTCCAGCTCTCAAACAGCTCGGCCATGCGGGCGCTGGCCTGCTTCCACTGCACCTGCTGAGGGTCCTTCGCGGCCAGCTCCTCGGCTTCGGCCACGATCGCCTCGCGGGTGGCCAACTGCTCGGCTTGGGCCTTCTCCAGGGCCAGCTTCTCGGCCAGCTTGAGATCGTCCAACCGGGTCTGCAGGGCCTCGACGCGGGCGCGCAGAGCGGGCATGTCGCCCACCATGCCGCGTTCGCCGATGGTCTGGCGCAGGTGGCCCAGGGTCTTCTGGATCTCGCCGGCCGGTGCACCCGTGGCCACGCGCTGCTCGAGGAGCATGACCTGGGAGACGACCTCGTCGTACTTGCGGCTGAAGTAGGCGAGGGCCTCGTCCTTGGTCCCGTCCGGGAACTGGCCGACCGGGTGCTCCTCGGCGCCGTCGATCAGGATGACGTGGCCGTCGTCGCTGACCTTGGCGAACTTCGCGGCGTCCTCGAGGGGGGTCGTGAAGCTCGGGGCCGGCATCGGCGAGGCGGGGGCGGTGGCCGAGGTGGCCTTCCCCTGGCGAGCCGGGGCGGCGGGCCGCGGCAGGTTGGAGGGCTTCGGGGCCTTGCCGGGCTTCGGCGCGGCGGGGGAGGGGGCCTGCTCGCTGGGCGTGGGCTCGGCGGCGGACTGCGCCGTGGGGGCCTTGTCGGCCGGGGCCTCTTCGGTGGACGACGCCGGCTCCGGCGTGGGCGCCTCCGAGGTCACCTCGTCGCTGGGCGCGGGATCAACCGAAGGCGCCTCGGTCGCCTCAACGGAGGCCAGCACGGCCTCGGTCTCCTCCTCGGCGGCGGACACCTCTTCCTCGACCGGGGTCTCGGTTGGCACGGCGGACTCAGCGGGCTCGGCGGCGGGTTCGGTCGCCTGCTCTGCTACCTGCTCCGATACCTGTTCCGAAACCTCTGGGGCGGACTGCTCGGACGCTGCCACGGGGGCCTCGTCGGAGGTCTGCTGGGTGGACTGCTGATCGTCGGATTCTTGACTGGTGGTCACCGCTAGAACTCTCTGCTGGTGCCCTGCACCGGCGCGCGGCCGCAGGGAATAGTGGATACGGTCACGTCCAGCGTACCGGCTGGACCTAGAATGGGGAGCCGAATGTCCCCCAGCAGTTCCAACAGAAGGTGGCCCATGTCCCGCAAGGCATCCCTGTCCGGTTTCCACGAGTGGCTCCCCGCCGAACGGATCGTGGAACAGCATGTGCTGGACACCCTGCGGAACACCTTTGAGTTGCATGGATTCTCCTCCATCGAGACCCGCGCCGTGGAGACCCTCGGGCAGCTGCTGCGCAAGGGCGAGATCGACAAGGAGGTCTACGCCGTCTCGCGTCTGCAGGCCGACACGGATCAGGGAGCAGCGCGGGCTCAGGATTCTCAAGACCCGAATCGCTTGGCACTGCACTTCGACCTGACGGTGCCCTTCGCCCGCTACGTGGTGGAGAACGCCGGGCACCTGTCCTTCCCGTTCCGCCGGTACCAGATCCAGAAGGTCTGGCGTGGTGAGCGTCCGCAGGAGGGCCGCGCCCGCGAGTTCACCCAGGCGGACATCGACGTGGTCGGGGATGGCACGCTGCCGTTCCGCTCGGATGTGGACGTGGCCCTGGTGATGGCCGAGGCCCTCGGAGCCCTGCCGATCGGCGACTTCACCATTCGCATCAACAACCGCAAGCTCGCCGAGGGCTTCTACCGTGGGCTCGGTCTCGAGGACACCGCCGGGGTGCTGCGCAACATCGACAAGCTGGAGAAGATCGGCGCGGACGAGGTGTCCCGCCTGCTCCAGTCCGAACTCGGTGCCACCGAGGACCAAGCCGCGCAAGCCCTCGCCCTGGCTGCCATCCGCACCGAGGACACGTCTTTCGTGGAGCAGGTCCGCGCCTTGGGGGTGACCCACGAGCTGCTGGAGGAAGGGCTCGAGGAGCTGGCCGGCGTCGTCGGGGAATTGCACCGCCGCGCTCCCGGACGCGCCGTGGCGGACCTGTCCATTGCCCGCGGCCTCGACTACTACACGGGGACGGTCTACGAGACCGTGCTGGTGGGCCACGAGCAGCTGGGGTCCATTTGCTCGGGCGGCCGCTATGACGCTCTGGCGTCCAAGGGAAATCGCACGTTCCCGGGCGTCGGGCTCTCGATCGGCGTGACCCGACTGATGATGCGGATGTTCTCCCAGGACATGGCGCGCGCCTCCCGTTCGGTGCCCACAGCCGTCTACATCGCCCTGACGCACGACGACGACTGGTCGGCCGCCCAGGACACCGCGCAGTTCCTGCGCGCCCGGGGGATCCCCGCCGAGGTGGCGGTGTCCGCCGAGAAGTTCGGCAAGCAGATCAAGTACGCGGACAAGCGCGGCATCCCATACGTCTGGTTCACCTCCGTGGGGGAGGACGGGGCGGCGACACACCAGGTCAAGGACATCCGTTCCGGAGAACAGGTGGACGCTGACCCGGCCACCTGGACGCCCCCGGCCGAGGACCTACGGCCTCAGGTCCTGGAGAACTGAGCTCCGGGTCAGGACTTCGTCAGCTCCTGGGCGAGCATCACGAGGATGCCGCTGGGGCCTCGGACGTAGGTGAGCTTGTACACGTCCTCGTAGGTCGCCACGCCCCGGAGCGGGTGGCAACCGTGCCGCGCGGCGATCTCGAGGGCCTCGTCGAGATCATCCACGGAGAAGGCGACGCGGTGCATCCCGATCTCGTGCGGCTGGGTGGGTTCCGTCTCGATGGCCTCGGGGTGGAGGTACTCGAAGAGCTCGAGGCGGCCGCTGCCGTCCGGCGTCTGGAGCATGGCGATGTTGGCGTGATTTCCGTCCAGGCCGACGGCGGTGTCCGCCCACTGACCACTGACCGTGTCCCGTCCCAGGACGATCAGTCCCAGGTCGGTGAAGAAGGCGATCGTCGCCTCCAGGTCCCGCACGGCGATGCCGACGTTCTCGAACTTGATGGACATGAGTTGGATCCTGGAGTAGAGGGGGGAGGAAGGAGATCCGGTGATCCGGCCTGGAATCGCCATGATCTCACCCCATGGCTGCGGCGGGATAGATCTGCCGACATCCATAACAGGTCTGGTGTCAGCGAGTCATAGTGGACCTGTTCCCCATCCTCCCGTGTGTGAACCAGTGCGTGCGTCTCGCCGAGCTCTGCGCAGGACCGACCGAGGTGCCCGTGCCCGGTAGGGACAGGCACCTCGGTCATGATCTCGGCGATCAGAGCCGGGAGGGGACCGTCAGGCACGCCTCAATCACCAGAGGCGGTGTCCCAGCCGTAGTCGGGGTAGTCGAAGAAGTCATCTCCATCGAGGGTGTTGACCGACCCGTCGGCCATGGCCTTGATGATTGACATGAGCCCGGTTTCGACAGTCTTCACGAGCATCCCCTTCTGCTTCTGTCCGAAGGACTGTGTTTGTCCGCGCACTTCGAACAGCACCGATGCTGAGCCGTTGAGTGCGAACGCGGACCGCCCCTGGCCGGCGAACTCTCGTTCTTCCGGGTGTAGGTAGCGGACAACGCCGGCCAGCGGAGACTGGGCACCGTAGCTGTCCGTGAGGCCGTCCATGGCGGCCAATGCGTAGCGGCGTGACTTGTCCTGGTCCAACAATGGGTAATCATCCAAGTAGGCGGCGCCGTCGTTCACGCCCAGTGGTGGATAGTCGATGGCCACGGTCACCTGTTTGCCATCACGGGGCCCGCCTGTCGTCTCGTTACAGGGCCCCATGTGGTGCAGGTCCACCACGGCTGCCACGCTTCCAAATTCCTCCTGTAGGGAGACGTAGAGGTCGCGCACGGCGCGGGACTCGGGGTTGAGGTAGAAGCCGGCGTCCGTCTGCGCGCCCGGCATGTCCTCGGGCTGGGGGACGTAGTCAAGGTCGGGGTGGAAGTCGCGGTTCAGGTCGAAGCCGGGAAGGTCCCCGGAGCGGTAGTACCAGGCTGGAGTGGCACCCGCGAGCTGTGGGAACTGGGCCTCGGTGTCTGCCCAGGAGACGTCATTGACTCGCCGGTTCAGTTCGAGGCCGTCAGGGTTGAGCATCGGAATGGACACGAACGTGACCTCGGAGCGGATGCGCTTCGCCTCGGGACTGTTGCCAGCGAGCGTCTTGAGAAGGCTCAACTGGGCTTCCACCCCGGTCCGTTCGTTTCCGTGGATGGCTCCGGTTACCACGATGACCTGGGGGCCGGTTCCCACGCGGGCTGCCATGATGTCACGGTCCCGATGGGTCGTGCCGATCGACTCTACCCCGACCGTTCCGCCGCTGGCCTGTGCCAACCGGTCCAGTTCTCGTTTCATCTCGGAGTAGCTGGTCCAGCCCGCCGTCGAGGGATTCTCCACCGGCGAGCACGTTCCCAAGCCTCCATCCTGTCCTCGTTCGCCGGTGACGGCCACCGGCGTGGCCGTGGCCGGCCCGCCGAGCATGGCACTGGCCACCAACGCTGTACTGGCCAAGGCAATGCCCCAGGACCGGCGGTGCCGTTGCCGGCTCTTCCTTCTTGACGGTGAGGACTGCAAGTGCGAGGTGATGACATTTCGTCGCATGGACTCTCTCAACTCTCTCTGATCAGGGATGACGAAGCCGGGGATATGTTGAGACGGTGGGTGTGAGCTAAGTTACGGGGGCATGGTCATTTGCGCCAGACTTTTGCCAGTTCAGGGAATTCCTCATCGGGCTGGTCAGTCCGACTCGTCGTGGCGTTCGAAGCTCGGCTCGAAGCAAGCTCTGAACGGGCATTACTGGCCCAAGATGCGATGCGGGCGGCCGAACGGGAACTGTCCTTGCTCGTCAACGAGGCGGTAGCCGCGGGAATTTCAGTGTCCAAGGTTGCGGCTTTGGCGCGAGTTACGTCCGACGATATTCACCGAGTCCTAGAGACGGGTGGACTCTACTGATCGATCCGAGGTGACGGGTTCATTGCGGCCGTGTCGGTTGTGGATAGGTCCACGGGAAATTTGGGGTCGTCTTCGGGGTTGGCAGAATCGGCGCATGCCGCGAAAGCCCCGAGGAATCTGGCCCCTATCTGCAGACTGCCGGAATGTCGTCCATCGAAGTGATGGGGGAAGCCCCTCGTCCGCCTGGCTGAGACTCGCACCACTCTACGGTGACGCCGTGATAGATCACCCATACGACGGGCAGCGAAGCTAGCCCGACCAGGGTGATCGCCAACCCGGCCGTGATCCACGTCCTGCGGACATTGAGGCTGCGGTGCATTGCAATGCAGGTCAGAAAACCTGCCAAGTACAAGACCAGCAAGAGTATGGATGCCCATGTCTGCCCCCAGGCGATACCCGTCCTGGCGAGTGAGATCACCGAGCCGACAACGAAGGAGCCGACCAGAATCGCGGGCGCCACGGCCAGCACGCAGATAACGGTGGCCAGCACCAGGGTCAACACTGCCCAGGTGCACCGTCGTGTTGTCTTCGCCGGGGTTGCTCGTCACAGGCTGATGCTACTGCGAGTTTTCTCTTGTAGTTGGAGGTGCGGGAGCGACTTACTGGTGGAGTCGGGTGCTGCCCGATGCTCGAGTCGGCCGCATGCCGCAGCCGGGACGGGCCTAGCTTCTGGAGGTGCGCCATGAGCGCGCTGCTTGTTGGGTACGCCCGATGCTCCACCGATCAGCAAGACCTGACCGCCCAACGCGACGCTCTTCTCGGCCTGGGCGTCGAGGCTGAACGGATCTATGTTGATCATGGCCTGACCGGTACTAATCGTGAGCGACCTGGATTGCGAGAGGCACTAGCCGCCTGTCGGGCCGGGGACACCTTGGTGGTCACCAAGCTCGATCGCCTAGCCAGGTCTCTTCCCGATGCTCGAGCGATCGCTGACGAACTCACGGCCCGTCAGATCAGCTTGAGTTTGGGCGGGTCGGTCTATGACCCCACCGACGCAGTTGGCCGACTGCTGTTCAACGTCCTTGCCATGGTTGCGGAGTTCGAGTCCGACCTGATCCGGCTCCGCACCCGCGAGGGGATGAAGGTGGCGAAGGCCAAGGGTCGTCTTCGTGGCAAGCAGCCCAAGCTCAACGGCCGTCAGGAAGCTCACCTCGTGTCCCTGGTGCACAGCGGAGAGTACAGCACTGCCGAGGTCGCCGAACTCTTCGGTGTCGGTCGTTCGACCGTCTACCGTGCTATCGAACGGCAACGCGTCGAAGCCAGAGCCGGCCAGGTGGAGAAAACAAGTAGGCGCTGACACGAATTCAGGGCGCCGGCCGTTCCGATTACGGTACAACTGTGGGTCGGCGCACGCACAATCACCGTCCGCGACGGCCCCCACCGCACAGAGTTTCTGGTCTGGAACAAGTTCCAACCCAGCCCAACCGCCAAAGCCGCCCTCCACCTGCTGACATGATCCAGGGAGACGCCTTCCCGTAGCGGGATCGGCTTACGGGCCAGTGGTGGGGTGTCGCACGTAGGGTAAGCAGATGGTTGCGGACGCTGATGCGCTGTTGGTCGGACCTCGTGGACGACGACTGTGCCTTGAGATGGCAATGGATTTGAGCCCTGAGGTCAGGGTTGCCGCGTTCTGGCTCGCCCATGACCTGGATCCGGGCAAGGGAACGTCCCGAGTGATGCTGAAGGCCACTTTTGGTGAGGCTAGCGAGCCGCCACCGAGGCCTTCCATGACAGACCTCATCACTGCCCTGGCTGCGCTCGACGTGACCATGGCGGGCGCTGAGGTGATCGACCGTGCTTTGGCTCGAGCGGTGGATACGTCTCGTCCCTGGCAGGAACCGGACGGCGAGGACGCCCTCGCAGCGCTCCCCGAGGTGAGAAAAGCCCTTGCCCCCATCGCCCAGCACGTGATCACGTCGCCCTCTACGAAGTGGTGGTCACAGAGCCGGCAGGTCGAACAATGGACCATCGACTGGCGATCAGCAGACGATCCGGCACCATTGCCCAGAGAACCACGCCAAGCGCTGGCTGAATGGGCCCTCGGTACACGAGCTGAAGAGGTCCGCTCCGAGTGGAAAAGACTCCGAAACCCTCACGCCAACTGGTCGGGAACGTGGTGGTCCTTCCCGCAAGGGACCATTCAGTCGGTCGGGCAGATACCGCTGGGATTGAACCTCATCGAGGACTCCTTCGGCTGGGAACACGCCACAGTCATCCCCGTGCGTGGTATTGGCCGAACCTATGAGGTTCGCGCCGAGGCCGATTGGGTGGCACTGTGCCTTGAGCACCCCTTGGAGGTCACTGCATCACGGCGTCATGACTGGTTCCGTTGTACCGGGTACGACGGCAGGTGGGTGATCCCGGACTGGGAGAAGGTCGCCGAGCGGTGGGACGCGGTGCACCTGACAGCCCTGGCCTACCTCAGTAATGCCAATCGTGCACTGCACGTCGACACTGACCTTTCGACGGTCATCGCGGGGTGGAACCCCGACACCACGATCTGGCTGACAGATGCCGCACGCGAGTGGGACAACCCACGCCAGGAATGGCAACGCTCTCCCGATCAGGAGAATTGGGCGAGCACCACACACTGACCCAACTAGTCCCCTTGAGAACTGTCCGGCTGGGGATCCCCGCTGGGACTCCACTGCGAGGTCGATGTCTAATCATGCAGACTGTTCCTGGGCAGGGTACTGCTCTCCACCGAAGGTCGGGGCAACGATAAAGGACGGGGACCAGATGAGTAGAACCCGGAGAACACCGTTCGTGGGTTATCTCATGGGCGCCATCCTGGCCGTGACGTTAACGGCCTGCAGTCTTCCCGGTGACCTCAGCATCCTCAACGAGGGACCGGACGGAGTTACTGTCTTGACCGGGGATGACGAAGTCGTTCTCGATACAGGCGGCGGTGTGATCCTCCTGGATTACGGGTGCACGCCGGGTGATGTAACCGTGGAGTTCGATTCCGGCTCAGAGGTAGTGGTGCCAGGGCCGGTATGCCCAGAGCAGCAGATCGTGGTCGGTGACGGTACGGCCATGCTGCAACCCGCAGAGAGCAACGAGCAGTAGATAGCGGCTGAAACGCAAACAGCCTTGACTTCGCTCCGACCATTCCGTCCGCGGGCTGACCTTCTTCACAGGCGCGGCAAGCCAAGTCGCAATTGCCATGACTATGGTGTCGCGTCGTGGTGTGCGCGGCGTGCCCATTAAAGACAGCGCACAAGATAAACGCTAAGCGTTCTGCGGTTACCCCAGTCGCGGATCCCCAGCGGGGCACGACGGACCGTTCTACTATCGAAGGAAGCAATGACCGCTGACACCCCCTACGCAACACCAGGGGGTGGCGGAAAGGAAGGCCCCCCCATGGCTAGCAGACGGATTCGAAACACATTCCTTGGCTCCACTGCGGTGGCAGCCGCACTCTTGCTGACCGCGTGTGGTGGAGGCGAGGCAGGCACTGCGGAGCCGGGCGCCGCCTCAGCCGGCACAATCTCATCCCCGACCACCGAGCCGGCAGCAGAGACGGGACAGCAATTCGACAGCTTGGAAGCCGTATTCACGGCCGTCGATGACGAGCTGGGCTGCCCAGCAGAGGCCAGCGGGGATCACTGGTTCATGATCGAGGGAGAGCCGACCGGACTGCCCGGACGTACGTGTGGCACCAACATCCTCATCGGGTGGTCGGAAGACCCGTCTAAGACGCAAGCCGCGCTGGAGCTAGTCGGAGATGCCAATGGCGATGTCTACGCGGTGCAGGGCCCAGATTGGTTCGTCGCCGACGTCACCGATGCCGCTGAGGCAACCGACATGCAAGTAGTCGAACCACAATCGACCGACTTGGAGGCCGTGGCCGCGAACCTCGGCGCCTCATACCAAGAGCTATAGCGAATCTCCATGGACGGCTGTGGCTTGTTGAGGCGGCGGAGCAGCGCTCACCCGCTTCACCCAAAACCTCCAATCACCGGACCGGCCAGGTCCAACGACCGGCCCCATTGAAGGATCCCCGAACGGACTGGGCAGAGTAGGTTGTGTGAGCCACCAACGACGAACGACAACGGGAAGCCGGAAGTGCCTGAAACAATTGTGAACGTCCACCACAACATCGTGCAGCTTGTGGACTCCGGCCTCCCGTCATATCTATCCCCGGATCTTCTCTCTGAGAGCAAGGGGCTCATGTGTGCACTCGAGACAGGCGCCCTACTTCTCACCGGCATCGACACTGGGCCCATCCAGATATCGGTCATGAGCGCAGATACCGAGCCCGAGCTCGATCTCACCGACTGGGAAGAAGCTGTTGATGTGTCCGTAAACGTTCCACACGGCAATCTCCGCGTCGAGCCCCTGTTCGATGATGCGCCCGGCATCCCTTCTCTCACGCCCTTGGGTCCGGGTACATACCGTCTCCGCTGCTACGCAAGCGGCCGCGCCCGGCAACTGAAGCAGATTGTGGAATCATCCGAGGAAAGCTACCTCCTGATTGCGTGGCCCGCCGCGGCAAGCGATGAAAGCGTGCACCGCCTCATCGTTGACCGCATGTACGCATAGACCCTTAATCGCGCCGGAGCGGTACGACGTACCCGCATTGGCGCCGTTCAAGGATCCCCGTTGGTACGGCCCAGCGGGCCTACGCTTTGCCGGTGATTTCAATTCTCCGTCAGCACTCAACACATGTTCATCCACTACGGCGTCAGCAATCCTGAAAACATGGTTACTACCAAGCTGAGCACCGCCGCCTGCGCCTAGACTGATGTCTCCCTCGCGAGGTCACGGCGATGCAACCTTTCCCATGGCAACGGATATCGCGGGATCAGTGAAAGGAGATGAAGATGCCAGTTCGAACAGAACCTTCGAATCTCGACAGAGAGCGACGTCATCGCCGGTTCCCAACTGTTGCCTGGATAGCTGGCATAGCTGTGATCGCGGCGTTGGCCGGCGCAGTTGCCTGGTTATGGGGGGCGGGATCGCCGCGACCTGATCTTGACAGTTTGATGCGATCAGAGATCACCCAAGACATATCGCCCCAGCTCGTAACGGACACGGTTTGTCCCGGACTGAACTGCACAAGCGCATGGGATACGAGCGTCGGCCGTTTCGTCCAGTTCGTGCACGAGGGTGATGTCGAGTACTGGCAGCAAGTGCTGGGGGACGATTCTCGCCGCAACGGCAACATCCTGCTGGACATGTCGGAGCACGACCTTGACCGCGACGAGACCAAGCAGGCGGTTGACACGTTGTTTCTGAACCGGGATTGGAAGTAGTCAGCTCAACGCTTCTCGCTCTGGTTTGCACGTGAGGGCTCTCAATGCCTCTATCCGGTCAGCGAGGCACTGCCCAACTGTCGGCACGGATACCAAGACGAGTGGTCAGAGGCTCGGCGGCACGAGCCGACAGTCTCAAACGCCGCTGGTCAACGCCAGCGGCGGTCCCGGTGCGGGATCACCAACGGACAACTGGCGCGCCATTGAAAGTTGGTGGACGTGACGGCGAGGGGTAGGTACCCGGGCTTCCATCGCAGGGGAATCTCTCGTCGCTCGGATTGCAGATCATCTGCGCGCCGCCCAGCTGATCTGTGATGCTGGAGCTATGAATCTGTCTCGTCTGCCGGTGCGGCAGGTACGCCGGCATCTGAGCGCTGAACTTGACCGCAGTGCGTGGCCCGGGACGCTGGCACCCGTTCGGCAGCTGTGGGATGAGGGGGTGGAAATGGGATCGGCCACCGTTCTGGTGGGAGAGAACGGCTCGGGAAAATCCACCATCGTCGAAGCCATCGCCAGCGCCTACGGGCTCTCTGTCGAAGGCGGATCCACGGGTGCCGAGCATTCGACTCGTCGGAGTGAGTCTTCACTGGACGATCAGTTGCATCTGATCCGGAATCCCGGCGCCAGTCGTCGGGGGTACTTCTTGCGCGCCGAGACGATGCACGGATTCTTCACGTATCTCGAAATGAACCCCGGCACCTCCCGGATAGATCTTCCGTTCCACGAGATGTCACACGGGGAATCGTTCCTTGACCTAGTCCGCGATCGGTTCCGCGGACCCGGACTGTGGGTGATGGATGAGCCCGAATCAGCCTTGTCTTTTACCGGGTGTCTGCAGTTGCTCTCCGTATTGTTGGACCGCCTGGCCAACGGTGAAAGTCAAGTGCTACTGGCCACGCATTCCCCGCTGCTGGCCTCCCTGCCGGGCGCTCGGGTTCTAGAAGTCGGTCCATGGGGACTGCGCTCGGTGGTGTGGGAGGACCTCGAACTTGTGCATCATTGGCGGCGCTTCCTCGAGGATCCAGGCCGGTACCACCGTCACCTGTAACCCCTGCGAGTCCTGGAGATCAGTACTCGATGTCGCGGAAGGAATCGAAATCGCCACGGTAACGTTTCCGGGCCGCATGGCCAGGTCGGCGTCAGTGATAAGTGTCCGGTAAAGGATCCTTCACCGGACACACTCAATGCCGGGTTCACTGTGAGTGGGAGAAGACGCCCACACGAGGCGTCGTTCTGAATGCCGGCGCGGTCGTTAGGGCGATCTTGAGCATCTGGAGAGGGCGGGTTGCGTGCGTCGTGGTCAATAGTGTGGCGTCCATCGGTCGACACGCGCGCGGGGAAGGGCCGGTGCATGTACGGCGATCGCCCCGATGAGGCCGAGGACGAATCCCAGCAGGCCTAGCCCGATGAGGCCCGTTCCAAGTTCCTCAGGGGCGCGTCCGACCGAGGCAGCTACCGTGGCGAGCAAAGCGACCAGAAATCCGTACCCGGCCGAGAGTACTGCCACCACGATGCCCTTTTCCAGGTCATGCCAGTGGCCTGCCTGGGTATGTTCACGGGTGAGGAGCCGGCTGATTCCGAAGGCAAGGGCTGCTGCCAGCAGGCTGACCAGGGCCAGCGGCCAGTGGGGCGCGTACGTCAGAGTTCCCTGGCCATCGACGTGGGAGACCCAGACTTTTGGCAGCCACGGCAGCGTGAGCATGTAGAGGGTTGCAGCCAGGATGCAGGACGTCAACGGCGCTGTAATGGTGAGCCGGTGCGTACGGCGCTGTTCGCTAGAGTCCATGTAGCGATCGGGGTCGGGAACGGGTCCACGTTTGGTGCCGCTGGGACCTGTCGGATTGCTCACCGGTGCTCCTCCTGCGCTGGTCTCAGGGATCTCCGAAGTCCCCGGTCGCTTGTCACCATAGTGCCTCGTGGCTCCGCGTCTTCGGGGACTCGTTGTGGTCCTTGGCCTCGACACATGATGGTCGTTGTCGAACAGCTCGGGATGCCGGCATCCACCATGTGCCCTGCACCTGTGTCACTGGGGGATCGGCTACCGGGGCAGTGTTGGTATCACCCCTCGGGCGTCGTGCAGGTCGCCTCTGAACTCAGTTGTCTCGGCTTCCGCCAAGTCTATTGCCCTCCAGCCGAGTCTTTCAGGTCGAATTGCCGCGGGTAAAGCAACAGTGAGGCGACCCCGCCCCCAAGAGCTCCTGCGGCGAGCATGAGGAAGCCAGAAACCGGTATGGCACCCGCCAGGATCATAAGCACGCTCATCAGCAGCCCCGGAGTGGCGGCCGCCGTGACGATACGTGCATCGAAGACCCTGGTCGCCAGCCTCGATCCTCGGCGGGCTGCGTGAACACGCAGATAGATCCCCGCGCACAGGGCGGACATGGCTCCGTAGCCGAGGGCAATCCACGCCGACTCCGCCACGAACGGCTGACGCCACCCGGCAGAGAACACGAACAGCACAGCGGCGGTCACCAGCCCACCGACCACCAGCGCCCTGATCACGGCCTGTCTCGCTCGCGCTGCCGTCTGGAAGCGCTGGGCTCTGCTCCGGTCTGGTCGGACGTCGCGGCCACCCGGCGCCGGGCGGCGGCCAGAATGCCATCACGGACGCCGGCGCGAATAACGCCGTACAGCAGGTAGAAGAAGATCGCGGTGAAGACGGCGTAAAGCACCAAGTTGTTAAGGTTCCCCATGATCAGAGCCTATCGAGATCCACTCCAGCGCTCGGAGTCCGGGCATCAGCGTCGTTCATTTGGGGATCAGCTACCGAGACAGGGTGGGTTAGTTAAGCGTGTCTCATGCACGGCTTGGCACGGCTTGGATGCGCGAGCGTAGGAGCCGCTGGAGCAGGGTCGGGTACAGGTGAAAAGGAACCCCGAGCCCTATTAGCCACAACGCGCCCGCCCACGATTCTGTCGCCAGTACGACGAATGCGAGGACTGCGGTGATGAGCAGGCAAACGCTGTGACCGATTTCGGAGCGCCGAGTGTGCTGATCGAGCCCCTCGAGGCCCCGCCGCGTGCCGTCGAACCCGCGTTCCCTTGTAATGATTCTGTTCCAACCGATGACATCAAGCAGGTTCCCAAACAACCGGACGCCCAGTGCCGAATATAGCCGTGGCTCCCAAGATCTGACGCGCAGCAATTCGTGATCCGGAATCTGGACCCCGGGTCGGACGACCGACGGTACCCACGCCATGAGGATGAAGTGAGTAACCCACGCGAAGGCGAACCCCGTAGGGCCGATGAATACCCACGCCCCGGCGATGCCTCCAGCCGCGATTGCTGTCGCTAGCAGTGCGACCGTCATGACACGCAGTGAATCAGGAAGAGGGCCATACCGCCAGGCTATCTAGACACCGCCCGACGAAGGTGTACCGCTGGCTGCTCCGATAGACGATCCCCTTATGGACGCGAACCCCAGCCCGTATAACGCTCGGCCGACCTATTTGAACGGGTGCCACAAACCTTCCCTTTACGGGATCCTGCTCAGTGACCGATCTGGGGCCCTTTGTCGATTTCAGAAGGCGGCGACACGGAAGTCAGGAGTGGCCTGCACTAATTTCCTAGGTGAGGCCACGGTTGCCATTAGCGGACGATCCCTCGGTCAGTCCCATGTCGGCCTGAGTTGTTTCATGTGGATGGCGGTGCACGCCGCTGTGTGAGCACCCGCCCTTCAAGCGTTCTCTGCAGGCAGGTTCACCACCGGGTATGCCCGTCCCGCAGGAGTGTCCAGCGACATGGTGTGCTGTGGACGGACGTGTCCAGTCCAGGACGCGTCGTGGTGCCAGGCAATGGCCGGGTCCACACCGCCGCCTGCGCGGCATCCGGGCACTGGCGGTAAGGCGACGGGCGTAGGGGCGCCCGTCAGGTTCAGTGGACCGGGTCGGAGTCCGGGCGTGCGGGGCCTTTGTGGCCGAGGCTGGCCAGGGCGGCGCGCAGGCGGGTGTCGGCGTCGTCGGCGACCTCGCGGACCTGGGGGCTGTCGCTGAGGCGGACCATGGTCTGCGGGTCGATGGCCTCGATGAGGGTGTGCTGGTCATCGGACCCGCGGCGGACCACGACGTTGCAGGGCAGCAGGGCGCCGAGCTGGGGTTCAGCGGCCAGTGCGCGGCGGGCCAGGGCCGGGTTGCAGGCCCCGAGAATCACGTAGTCGCCGAGGTCTGCGGCGGCCTCGGGGCCGAGCTTGGCGGTAAACGTGGCGGTAATGTCGGCCTCGGTGAGGACGCCGAAGCCCTGCTCGGCCAGGGCCTGACGGGTGCGTTCCACGGCCTGCTCGTAGGGCAGGGGGACGGTGATCGAGTGGGTATAGGCCATTCTGTGCTCCTTCGTGAACGATGAGGGGTGTTCTCAGCCTGCCCGAGACAGGGCCGTTCAGGCCAGGGAAAGGAAGAGCTTCTCCAGGTCCTTCTTGTCCAGGTTCTCTTCCGGGTTGGCCAGGCACTGCTCGAGTCCGCTGGCGATGATGGCGAAGCCGGCGCGATCCAGGGCCTTGGACACCGCCGAGAGCTGGGTGACGACGTCCTTGCAATCGCGGCCCTCCTCGAGCATCCGCACCACGGCGGAGAGCTGGCCTTGGGCGCGCCTGAGGCGGTTGAGCACGGGAGTCATCTCGGTGGCATCCAGTTGCATGGCGGTCTCCTAAGAACGGGGGTGCTATTCACTCTATACCCCCCGGGGTGTCTTGCATACCCCTAGGGGTATCGTGCATACTGAGTCGAGACAGGCTCTGCCTGTGACCGGACCCCCGCTGGACAGCCCGGCTTTGGCCTAAGCGCCACGGATCCGCCCCCTTTGATGTCCCCGATACGTTGAGGAGTAGACATGCCCGAGATCACCATTGCCGAGGCCGATGAGCGCCGGGCCCAGGACCAGATTCTGGATGTGCGCGAGGATTTCGAGGTCGCCGAGGGGATGATCCCCGGCGCCCTGCACATTCCCATGGGCCAGCTCGGTTCCCGGCTGCAGGAGCTGGACCGGTCCCGCCCGGTGATCGTGGTGTGCCGCAGCGGCAATCGCAGCGCCCGGGTGGCCGAGGCGCTCAATCAGGCCGGCTACACCGCCGACACCATGACCGGCGGGATGGTCGCCTGGCAGGGCGCCGGTCTGCCGGCCCACTGAGCCCGGCCCCCGACCGATGACTGCTGACCGCCGACTGACAAGGACGCTGCCATGACGCTCACCCTTCTTCTGACCCTGCTGCTCTCGGTGCTGATCGGGCTCTCCCTGGGCCTGCTCGGCGGCGGCGGATCGATCCTGACCGTGCCGATCCTGACCTATGTCGCCGGCCTGGATCCCAAGGAGGCGATCGCCGCGTCCCTGTTCGTCGTCGGAGTCACCTCCGCCTTCAGCGCCATCACCCACGCCCGCAACCAGCGGGTCAAGTGGCGCACGGGGCTGATCTTCGGTGCCGCCGGCATGGCCGGAGCCTTCGGTGGCGGCCTCCTGGGCGGATACATCCCCGGTACCGTCCTGATGATCGCATTCGCCCTGATGATGGTGGCCACCTCGGTGGCCATGATCCGTGGCCGCAAGAACAAGGCCGCGACGACCCACGAGGGTGAACTGCCGATCCTCAAGGTCCTGGCCGAGGGCCTGGTCGTCGGTTTGGTAACCGGCCTGGTCGGCGCCGGAGGTGGCTTCCTCGTCGTGCCCGCCCTGGCCCTGCTGGGCGGGTTGTCCATGCCCGTGGCCGTGGGCACCTCCCTGGTAGTGATCGCGATGAAGTCCTTCGCCGGACTGGCCGGATACCTGACCACCGTGTCCCTGGACTGGATGCTAATCGGGGCCGTGACCGCCGCCGCGATCGCCGGCTCGGTGATCGGGGCCCGGCTGGCCGGGCGGATCCCGGAGGCCGCCCTGCGTAAGGGCTTCGGGGTGTTCGTGCTCATCATGGGCGTCTTCGTCCTGGTCCAGGAACTGCCCGGCGCCGCCGGAGTGGTCGTCGGGGCGGTCGCCGCCCTGGCGGCCGTGGCCGCCGCCGTGTGCTGGTTCGCCGTGCCCAGCTGCCCGATCCGCACCGCCGGCACCACTAACCCCACCTGAGCGTCCTCCTCCCCTTCCTGTTCCCGCTCCACCCCTTCCTGTTCCCGTCGGTCTACACCGACCGCAGACGACCGATCATCACTGACAAGGAGACCCCCATGGCCACCATCGACCTCACCGACCAGGACTTCGCCGGCACCATCCAGGAAAATGACATTGTGCTCGTGGACTTCTGGGCGGGCTGGTGCGGGCCCTGCCGCCGGTTCGCCCCCACCTACGAGGCCGCCTCGGCCCAGCACCCCGACGTGGTCTTCGCCAAGGTCGACACCGAGGCCGAGCAGGCCCTGGCTGACGCTGCGGGCATCAGCTCCATCCCCACCCTGATGGCCTTCCGCGAGGGCGTGCTGGTCTTCTCCCAGCCCGGCGCCTTGCCGGCGCCTGCCCTCGAACAGGTCATCACCGCCGTGAAGGACCTGGACATGGTCCATGCCCAGGCGGCCGCCCAGTCCGACCGGACCGAGCAGGCCTGACCGACACCGACCGGACCGTCACTGCCCACGATAGGGAGAGTACGGCTGCGTGAGGACTCCTAGCGCTACGGGGCGCCGCCCGGACCCCCGGCCCGTGCTGGGCCTGCGGCAGAACCTGGCCCAGTTCACCCTGTTGGTGGCCGTCAATGCCCTGGTCGGCGGGACGCTCGGACAAGAGCGGACGGTGCTGCCGCTACTGGCCACCGACGTGTTCGGCCTGGAGCTGTACACCAGTTCGCTGACCTACATCCTGGCCTTCGGGGTGGCCAAGGCCGCCACCAACTACCTGGCCGGCACGCTCAGTGACCGCTACGGGCGCAAGCCGGTGCTGGTGGCCGGTTGGCTGATCGCCCTGCCGGTGCCGGTGCTGCTGATCTACGGGCCGTCCTGGGACTGGATCGTGGCCGCCAACGTGTTGCTGGGCATCAGCCAGGGGTTGACCTGGTCCACGACCGTGGTGATGAAGATGGACCTGGTCGGCCCGCATCGCCGCGGGGCAGCCATGGGCCTGAACGAGGCCGCCGGCTACCTCGGGGTCGCCGCCACGGCCATGGCCACCGGCTATCTGGCCGCCGAGTACGGGTTGCGTCCGGCCCCGTTCCTGCTCGGCGCGGCCTACATCGGACTCGGGCTGGGACTGTCCGTGCTCACCGTGCGTGAGACCCGGGACCACGCCCGCCTGGAGGCCGCCGGTCACGCCGGTGCCCGTCCCGAAGCCCACGCGGGCCTGAGCAGCGCCCAGGTCTTCACCCTGACCAGCTTCCGCGACCGATCCCTGTCCTCGGTCAGCCAGGCGGGGATGGTCAACAATCTTAACGACGGGCTGGCCTGGGGGCTGTTCCCGGTGCTGTTCGCCGCGGCCGGGTTGTCACTGGGCCAGATCGGGATCCTCGCCGCGGCCTATCCGGCCGTGTGGGGTGCCGGCCAGCTGGCCACCGGTGCCCTGTCGGACCGGTGGGGCCGCAAGGGGTTCATCGTGGCCGGGATGCTCACCCAGGCCCTGGCCCTGGCCCTGATCGCAGTCGGCTCCGGATTCGGGGCATGGTTGGTGGCCATGGTGCTGCTCGGGGTGGGAACGGCGATGGCCTACCCCACCCTGCTGGCCGCCATCGGCGACGTCGCCCACCCGGCCTGGCGGGCCCGGTCGGTGGGCATCTACCGGCTGTGGCGTGACGGGGGCTTCGCCGCCGGCGCCGTGATCGCCGGCCTGGTCGCCGACGCCTTCGGTATCCCCACCGCGGTCACCGTCGTCGCCGCCCTGACCGCGGCCTCCGGCGCCTTGGTCGCCGTGCGCATGCGGGGGCGCGACCACACCCCCGGACTTTCCCTGCCCGCCGCCACCCGCCATCTCAGGAGCCCTCGCCCATGACCACCACCGTCCCGGATCTGCACGCCGTCCAATCCCGGACCGTGCGCACCCTGTCGATCGCGCAGGTCTTCTCCGGACTGGGCAACGGCTCGACCCTGGCCCTGGGTTCGATCCTGGCCGTGGACCTGGCCGGCTCCGAGGCCTGGGCCGGGGCCGTGAACACCGCCCTGACCCTGGGCACCGCCGCCACCGCGATCCCGCTATCGCAATTGGCCCTGGCGCGCGGACGCCGGGCGGCCCTGACCACTGGACTGGGTGCCGCCATCATCGGGGCCGGGCTGATGGTCGCCGCCGTCCTCACCACCGGGTTTCCCCTGCTGCTGGCCGGAGCCTTCCTCGTCGGACTGGGCTCAGCGGTCAACCTGCAGGCCCGCTTCGCGGTCACCGACCTGGCCGTCCCGGCCCGCCGCGGCCGGGACCTGTCCCTGGTGGTCTGGGCGATCACCATCGGCGCGGTCGCCGGGCCGAACATGGTCGGCCCCGGAGCCGTGCTGGCCGGCTGGCTGGGTATCCCCGCCCAGGCCGGCCCGTTCGTGATCTCCGCGGCCGGCATGGTCCTGGGGGTCGGCATCATCGCGGTGTTCCTGCGCCCGGACCCGCTGCTGACACGCCGCGCCCTGGATGGCAACGCCAACGAGCACTCCGGGCCCACCGGTGGCAAGAACCCGTGGCGGGCCGGTTGGCAGATCCTGCGTGCCCATCCCACCGCGGCCGCGGCGGTGACCGCCGTGGTCGCCGCCCACGCGGTGATGGTCGCGGTGATGTCCATGACCCCGCTGCACATGCAGCACCAGGCCGGTGCCACGGCCGGGCACCTGGACACCATCGCGCTGATCGGGTTCACCATCTCTCTGCACATCGCCGGCATGTACGCCCTGTCCCCGGTGATGGGATGGCTCACCGACCGCCTCGGTCCCACACCCACCGTGCTGACCGGCATGGGCACCCTCATCACCGCCGTCGCCCTGACCGGACTGGCGCCGGGGCACATGGGGGCGGTCACCGCCGGACTGGTCCTGCTGGGGCTGGGTTGGTCCGCAGTCACCGTGGCCGGCTCCACCCTGTTGGTGTCCTCCCTGGCCCCGGCCCAGCGGGTCCCGGCCCAGGGCTTCTCCGACGCCACCATGTCCCTGGCCGGGGCCGCCGGCGCCGCGGCCGCCGGACCGGCCATGGGCCTGATCGGCTACCCGGGCGTCAGCGCCCTGGCCGCGCTATTGGTCATCGCCGCCACGCTGGTCCTGCTCCGCCTGAACCGCGCGACTCGCTAAGACCGCAGCCGGCCCCGGACCGGCGGGCAGCTCGTCGAGGTCCACCTGGGGTATGCCGCGACACCTAAGGTGAGATCAGCCCGCGTTCACCGCCCGATCGCCAGCTCACGCCCATAGCGAAGGAGTGCCATGCATCGCACCGTCGTGCACCTCAACGAAGCCGGTCCATCGAAGATCCAGGCCGTGCTGCAGAACCTCACCAACCTCTACACGGCCCTGGGCCCCGATCTGCGGGTGGAACTGGTGGCCCACGGCCCCGGCATCGCCGTTGCCACCGACCCGGCCGGCGAGCTGCTGACCGGCCTGCTGGAGTCCGGTCTGCAGCTGTGTGTCTGCCAGAACACCCTCACCACCCGCGGCCTCACGCCAGAGAGGATCCACCCGCAAGCCACCGTCGTGCCCTCCGGAGTGGCCCAGCTGGTGATCCGCCAGAGCGAGGGGTGGTCCTACCTGCACCCGTGAACCGGGCCCCATGACTCCGTCATCGGCGCCCTCCGTGTGCATCAATGCAATGAGCCAATCCCGTAGGACGACTGGTGGTGCCCGTGCCGACTTCCGGCCCGCACCGGCGCCGGGACGGGAGAACCAGTGGCTGGTGCGCCCCCGGGTGGAGGCGAGCACCGGAGGCAGCATCCGGTCGGCGATCATGCCGGTGGTCACCGAGAAGACTGCCTTGCGCAGCACGTCCACGGCCTGCTCGGTAGCGGGCCAGGTGGCCGGCGGGGCGCCCACCGCGGTGGCATTCTCGACGGTCTGGTCAAAGCCCAGCCGCACGATGGGGTGCCAGGCATTGGTGTAGGCGCCGCGGATCCCGGTGACTGCCCAGATCCCGCGCAGCGCCCCGAGGGTGGCCGCGGTGGAATAGTGCATCAGGTGGTTCCACACCACCGGCCGGCACGTGTCGCCGGGGTGCTGGCCGAGCAGGGTCAGCAGGGCCCGGGCCGGGGACGTAGGAGTTCGGATGGTGGGTGATGGCCTGTTCGATCTTCTCTCCCACCACCATCACCGCTCCTCCGGCCAGGCCGGCGGCGGCACCGGTGCCGGCTGCCCGCAGGATGCCGCTGAGTCGTGATGACATGGTCGTTCCTCCGTCTCATTCAGGGTTCTCGGTCCACCTGGAGATCCCGGGTGCTCTGGACTCCGGGTGGAACATCGACTGCGGCTTTGGGTCGGGTCGCGGAGTACCACCCGGCGAAGAGCAGCACGATCAGCACCACGTCCACGGCATCCCCGCCGTAGTACATCAGCTGCGCCCCGGCCTGGCCGTCCGCGACCTCGACTCCGACCGGCGGGTGGGCGTAGAGCCAATTGGCCAGGATCGAGTGCGAGGCGATGAAGGGAATCAGCACCGCTGAGCGCACCGGGACCGAGGCGCGGTGCGGGTCCGGGTCCACCCCCACCAGGGAGGCCGTGAAGAGGTAGCCGGCCACCAGGATGTGGGCGTGCACCAGCCCGTACACCAGCACCGAGCCATGCATCAGTTGATACAGCTCGGTGGTGTAGAGCCCCCACAGCCCACCGGCGTTGAGCACGGCAGCGACCACCGGGTGGGTGATGACCCGAACGTAGCGGCTGCGCAACAGGCGAGTCAGGGATCGGGCCCGAATCGCCGGCAGGGCCCGCAGGGCCAGGGTAACCGGCGCACCTAGGGCGAGCAGCAGCGGGGCGAGCATCCCGAGTAGCAGGTGCCCGAGCATGTGGGCGGTGAAGCTGGTGTGAGCGGCCGCGGCGACCGGCCCGATCGCGCCGGCTCCGGCACAGGTCAGGCCGGCGTACCAGGCCTCGGTGCGGCGCACCGGCCACGGGCTACGACCCCGGGCCGCCCATCGGCAGGCCGCATATCCGACCGCGGCTGTCACCAGGGCGAGGACGACCAGGACATCAAAGAGTGCCCACCCCCAGGCCTCGGTCCCCTGGACCGGGGCGTGACCGACGCTGCCGTGGCCAATGCCGTGGTCGTGATCCATCGGATGCTCAGCCGGTGCTCCGGGCCGGCCGGGTGCGCCAGAGCATGAGGATGCCGATCAGCAATAACAGCACGGCCGAGCCGATCCATATGACGTCGTAGGGCAGCAGGTCCACGTCGTAGCGGATCTGGTGGATCCGCAGCACCTTGTGGTCGACCAGCCCGTCAAAGAGCTGGAAGAACCCGACCCCGGCGATCACCGCCCCGGTCCACTGGCGCCAGGCCACCTCGGTGCGGCGCCGGACATCGGCCAGCAGGAACAAGCCCCAAATAGTGATGAACCACCCGAAGGCGTGGAAGAACCCGTCCGCGGTCAGGGCCACCTGCGTGGTGGACAGGTCGTAGAAGTGATGCCACTGCAGGCCCAGATGGAAGATGAACAGGTCGATCATCGATGCGGCGATCCCGCACCCGAACAGGAAGCCCGAGGCTACCGTGCGCCGGTCCAGGCTGGCCCCTGTTCCCCGGCGCTCATCGGCTCCTGCGCCGTGGCCCGCACTCGTCTCAGCGGTGGACATCTACACCCCTCACTTCGGCCTCGCGGCCCATGCGGTCATTGTTGCCACCACCAGCAGGCTCCTCAACAACTCCTCGTCTCGGCCCCACACCGTCCCTCGCACTCCTTCCCGGCGCCCGCTGCTTCCGCGGCCAGACGACGGGCAGCCGCAACGGCCGTCCCACACCCTGCCCCCTGGCGGGTCAGGGCCGGATCGTATGGTTGCCGGGCGCGGCTGCCGCGCTCAGTGCGCCGCGCCGCGCAGGGCGTCCGCGGCGCCCACCTCTTCTCCGGCGTCCGGGCCCTCGGTGGGCGGGGCGAAGTCACCGCGCAGGGCCTTGAGAGTATACTTCTCCAGTTCGATCTCCTTGCGCGTGCGCACACCCAGCCGGCGGAACAGGACCACGGGCGGGCACCAGCCCTGGACGGCGTGCTGGAAGAGGAAGGGCAAGACGGTGCCGGGCAGCAGCAGCCATTTCCTGCTGACGGTCGTGCCGAGGACGGTGCCCACCAAGGCCAGGGACGAGGCGTTGAGCTCCAGGACGCGCTCGATGTCCCATTCGCGTTCCAACTCGTCGATGCGCGCGGAGAGCTCCGCCGCGGATGCCTCGGCGTAGGACTCCACGCGCTGGCTGATCTGCCGGTCCAAGCCGGTCTGGGTGCCCTGCGGGGTGACCGCCCGTACCGGGTCGGGCATCTCAATCGGCGGGTGCTGATCCGTCATCGCTGTCCTTTCGCTCGATGGTCGTCCTCCGCTGACGCGGACCCGGCGGAGGCCGTGAGGGGACCCGGGACGCAGGCCAGGACCGTGCCGGCACCGCTGCCGTCCGGGATCGCCAGGTGTCCATCACCCTACCCACCGGCTTGCCCGAGACGAACCCCCGATCCTCACCACTAGCAGGTACTGGCTCCGACGCAAACGCGTGTAGACGCACCACTTGCATACCCTGGGGGGTATGTAATACCGTAGGGGGTATCCGGTTCGCCGGTGTCCAGACTTCTACTTCCGACCCTCAGGAGGAACCATGCTGCTCGAGCGCATCTACGACGAGGACCTGGCTCAGGCCAGCTACCTCATCGGTTGCCAGGCCACCGGCGAGGCCCTCGTCGTCGACCCCCGCCGCGACATCCGCCAGTACCTGGAGCTGGCTGCGCACCACGGGATGCGGATCACCGCGGTGGCCGAGACCCATATCCATGCCGACTTCCTCTCCGGCACCCGCGAACTGGCCGCCGCCACCGGTGCCACCGCCTACGTCTCCGGCGAGGGCGGGGAGGACTGGCAGTACGGCTTCGAGGCCCAGCGCCTGCACGACGGGGACACCGTCGCCCTGGGCAACATCACCATCACCGCCCGGCACACCCCCGGCCATACCCCCGAGCACCTGTCCTACCTGGTCACCGACGGGGCCTTCACCGATGAGCCGGGGTACTACCTGACCGGGGACTTCGTGTTCTCCGGCGACGTGGGCCGCCCGGACCTGCTGGACGAGGCCGCGGGGGGCCAGGACACCCGCTTCCTCGGGGCCAAGCAGCTGTTCGCCTCGCTCAAGGACGCCTTCCTCACCCTTCCGGACCATGTGCAGGTCTACCCCGGCCATGGAGCCGGCTCGGCCTGCGGCAAGGCCCTGGGCGCGCTGCCGGCCACCACCGTGGGCTATGAGCGCAAGTACTCCTGGTGGGCGCAGTACCTGGCCAACGACGACGAGCAGGGTTTCATTGACGAACTGCTCGCCGGCCAGCCCGACGCCCATGCCTACTTCGCCCGGATGAAGCGCCAGAACAAGACCGGCCCGGCCCTGTTGGGTGAGCTGTCCGAGCTCCGGCGCCTGGAGGTCACCGAGATCGTCCGCGGCCTGGAGGCCGGAACCTTGGTGGTCGTGGACACCCGCTCCCCGGACGAGGTCCACCTGGGCACCGTGCCCGGCGCCCTGGCAGTCCCGGGTGGGGCCGCCAAGGCCGCCACCTACGGGGCCTGGGGATATGACCCCGAGGCCGAGGACACCCCGCTGGTGCTGCTGGCCCCCGATGCCGAGGCCGCCGGTGAGATCCGCGAGCACCTGGTGCGCGTCGGCGTCGACACCGTGGCCGGGTACACCCCCACTTTCGAGGGGCTGCCCCACGTCGTGCCGTCGACGGTGGCCCCGGCCGCTCTGGAGTCCTTCCTCGCCGAGCATCAGGACGCCGTGCTGGTGGACGTGCGTAACCGCACCGAGCACGCCGAGGGCCACGTCCCCGGGTCGGCACAGCTCAACGTGGGCAAGGTCATCTTCCACCCGGACCAGCTGCCGGCCAAGGACACCGGCCCGCTGGTGACCTACTGCCAGTCCGGGCTGCGCAACACCGTGGCCGCCGCCGCCCTGCGCCGGGCCGGTTACGACGTCGTCGAGCTCGAGGGCAGCTACTCCGGCTGGTCCGCCTGGAACGCCCAGCAGAACACCCCCCAGACCGAGACCGCAGGAGCCGCCCGATGACCACCACTACCGTTTCCGCGCACCAGTCTGCACCGACGGCCAACCGGACGGTGTCCCCGGTGGAGCTGCGCCGCCGGCTGGACCAGGACGAGGAACTGATGGTCCTGGACGTGCGCACGCCCGCCGAGTTCGAGACCGTGCACATCCACGGTTCCTACAACGTGCCGCTGGATCTGCTCACCGAGCACACCCAGGAACTCGCCGACCGCCTGCCCGAACACGTGGTGTTGGTCTGCCAGTCCGGCAACCGGGCCTCCCAGGCCTGCCAGAAGCTCGGCGCGTCCGGGTTCGGGGCCGCCGATGTGCTCGACGGCGGCATCTCCGCCTACGAGTCCGCCGGCGGCGACGTGGTGCGCCGCGGCGACCGGTGGGCCATGGACCGCCAGGTCCGCATGGTCGCCGGCTCTCTGGTGTTGGCCGGCACCCTCGCCGGGCAGCTGGTGCACCGCCGCTTGGGTCTGCTGGCCGGGGCGGTCGGGGCCGGACTGGCCTACTCCGCCCTCTCCGACTCCTGCGCGATGGCCTCGGTGCTGTCCCGCATGCCCTGGAACCGCGTCGAGGCGGACCCATCCCTGCGGTCCTTCTTCGAGCAGGTCCCCACCGCCCTGCAGGACCACTGAACCGCCGGTGCGGGAGGGCCCAGCACGCCCTCCCGCACCGCCCAGACCCCCGGCCGCGGAGGCACGCCCCCTCATGGCCCCGCGGCCGGGCCCACCTTCTCTATCCCACGCACTCACCCCGCCCCCTTCCCGGGGCGGGGTGAGGCGTTCTGAAAGGACATCGACCATGTGCCGTTCCGTCACCTGCCCCGTGTGCGGCAAGACCACCTGGGCCGGCTGCGGCCAGCACATCGACCAGGTCAAGCGCACCGTCCCCGCCGGGAACTGGTGCCCGGGCCATGACCGCGCCGCAGCGCCGGCCAGCACCCGGCGACCCGGTCTTCTGACCCGCCTGTTCCGGCGCTGAACGCCACCAACACCCGAGCCGTCCGCGGGACCTCCCTGTCGGAAAGGGTTGTCCGCAGTCGATCTCGCGCTCAGCCGGAGGCGCCTGGTTCCGGGACGAGGGTGGCGAGGAGGTGGCGTGGCCCCTCCGTAAACACTGCGGCACCGTCGGCGGTGATGCGTGCCGGGACGAGGATGGTTCCGGCCATGGCGGGGGTGTAGGCATCGGCCACTTCGCCGGTGATGACATTGTGCACGCGGACCGCCCCGCCTTCCCGCAGGTACACCAAGGCCCCGCCCAGCGCGGCCAGACGGGTGTCATCCGTGACGGGCAGTGACCACAGGTGCTGACCGTCCCTCGTGGCATGCAGGCCGGCCTCATCCAGAACGACGACCGTGCCAGTGCCCGGATCCACGGCCGCGTCGCGTGCCGTTTCATTCAGGATGGAGCCCTTGCGCAGGTCGATGAGCAGGCCCGGGGAGTGTTCGGCCTCCAACAGGGCAAGTCCTTCGGCAGCAGCAGCGGCCCCCGAGGGGTGGATGGCGGTCCTGACCCTGCCGTGCTCGGCCAACGGGATCTGCCAGAGTTCCTGCCCGCCGGTGGCGTTCAGCGCGGTGAGGGTGCGGTCGTCCGTGACGAGTACCGTCCCGTGGTACTCGCCGAGAACCCGCTGGCCGGAGGTGCCGGACTCCGAGGCCAGGACACGGCCGGTGGTGGGATCCAGCACCGTGCGGGTCCCTGACGTCCGCGCCGAATCATCGGATGACCGGGCGAAGACGAGCCCGGGCCCCGCGTGGGGGCCTGGAACCTCCACGGGGCCCCACACGGGGTCTCCGGTGGCCAGCTCGTAGGCCGTTGCGGTGACCTTGTCGGACGCGACGCCGGCCGGCCGGTGTACGTCCGTCAGGACGGCCAGGGCACGGCCGTCGGCGTCGGCGGTGACCGCGAATCCAGTGCTGTCCGCCGGCCGCTCCGCCACCCACCGCACCTCACCCTGCACATCGACGGCGGTGAACCGCTGCAGGTCCTCGCGAGCGGCAGGGGCCAGGAAGACACCGTCGGCGTATTGCGGGGCAACGCTCCACCCCGGGTCCACCATCCTCAGGCCCGTGAAGGGCGTGGGCGGTCGCAGCGCGCTCGTGTCGACCACGGGCAGCGGCCCATCGGCCGGATGCGGGTCCCGCACCGGCTCCGGCGCCGCACCGGCACACCCCGTCAGGGCCACCAGCACGGCCGTGAGGATGGCCAGGATGTGTGGTCCTCGGCTCACGATCCCACCCGGTGGACGCCTGCCGTGGACCGGTCGCGCCGTCGTCGCCGCGTCCACAGGATGAGCACCACGGAGGCGAGGACCAGGATGGCAAGGATGTCCACGACCGGATTGGCCAGGACCGCCGAACGCTCCTGTAACCAGGCCTGGGCATCCAGGGGCAGAAGTTCCGGCGCGGTGACCAGGCCGTTGGTGGTCCAAAACAGGACGCCGACAGCGATGAGGACCAGTCCCGTGACCACCGAGGTGGAGTGCCATTGGCGTCCGAAGACGGTGAAGGCCCTGCCGCGCAGCAGGCGCCGTCCCCGGGTGCCCAGCCGGCTCCAGAGCGCGGCGATCAGCAGCAACGGGGCCACCATGCCGGCCCCGTACACGGCCAGCAGCCCCGCCGCGGAGACCATGTCACCCCGGGTGGCGGCCAGGGTCAGCACCGCACCGAGGATCGGGCCGGCGCAGAACCCGGCGACGCCGCTGGCGGCGCCCAGCAGCAGCGTCTTGGCCCATCCGGTGGCCGTGGTCGCCCGCTCTTGCAGATTGGCCGCGCCGGGCAACAGCCGGGACGGGTCAAAACCGAACCCGAGCAGCTGGACGAGTCCCAGCAGGACCAGCAGCACCGAGGCACTGACCACGATCACCTCGCGGTGCGTGACGAAGAGCGCGCCGATGGCGCCCGCCCCGATCCCCAGGGGCACCAGCACCAGCAGCAGGCCGGCATAGAAGACCGCCCCATGGGCGAGCAGCCGGGGCCCGGCCCCCACGGTGGAGGCGAAGAACGCCGGCATCAACAGGGCCGCGCACGGGCTGAGCAGGGCCAGGACCCCGCCCAGGAAGGCACTGAGCAATCCGATGTCCATACGGCCTCACTCCGCCGCGGCCAGGGCCTGGTCGAAGGCCTCCTGGAACACCGGCGAGGGCTGGGCGCCGACGATGGGTTGGCCTCCCAGCACGAACATCGGGGTCGAGTAGGCGCCCAACCCCAGCCCCAGCTGTTCATTGGTGGCGATCTGCTCGGCCGTCTGCTCTGAGGCCATGTCCTCGGAGAACTGGTCGGGATCCAACCCGAGCTCCTCGGCCAGGGCGGTCAGCGCCTCCTCGCTCAGCTGCGCCTCGGAGCGCTTGTGCCCGCCCTCGAACAGGGCATCGTGGTACTCCCAGAAGGCGCCCTGTCGTGCGGCCGCATAGGAGGCGCGCGCGGCCCGCTCGGAGGCCGGACCGAAGACGTTGACGTCGCGCCATTCGATCCGCAGGTCACCGGCGTCCACGTGTTCCATCATCAGCGGCAGGGTCTCCTCGCTCCACCGGGCGCAGAACGGGCACTGGTAGTCCGAGAAGACCACGAGCGTCACCGGCGCGTCCACCGGGCCGGCCGCGAGCAGATCCTCGGGGTCGTGGCGTTCGGCCTCGGAGAGCTGCAGGCCCTCCACTCGGGTCGGCGCGGGCTCCGCCGGGGCCGACGGCTCGGCGGCACCGGTAGAGCCCGTACCGCCCAGGGCGGACACGATCACCGTCCCGACCAACAGGACCGCGACGGCCACCAGGACGGCGGGCACCACCCAGGTGCGCTTCTTCCTCGAATCATTCCCCGTGCTCATGTCTCGCCGACCCTTTCGTCGCTGAATCTCAGACGTCACGGTCGACTACTTTACATAGTCGACTATGATTCATAGTCATCCTCGGGCAGAATGGAGCCATGAGGTCTGCACCGCGCCAACCGACATTCGCGACCCGGTCCATCACCGAGGCAGTAAAGTCCCTGCGCACCTGGACCACGCGGCAGGTGTTGGTCGCGGTGGCGGCGGCACTGCTGGTGGGGGTCGTGCTGGGAGTGGCCACGGTGCTGATCCCGAACTCGTTCTTCACCCGCGAGATCCCGCCTGTCTGGTGGAATTATCCGGTGTGGGTCATCACCTCCGTACTGTCCGGGATGCTCGTGGCCACCTACGTGCGCGGGCGCGTCGACACCACCGACGCGGGCGCCTCGACGAGCCGCGTTAAGATGGAGGACGGCAGTGATACTGCGGAACAGCGCACGAGCCGGCTCGGTGTCGCCGGGGGCCTGCTGGCATGGTTCGCCGTGGGATGCCCGGTGTGCAACAAGCTTGCCCTGCTAGCACTGGGCTACTCCGGGGCCATCACCTGGTTCGCCCCCATCCAGCCGTACCTGGCGATCGGCGCCCTGCTGCTGACCGGCATCGCCCTGCTGGGCCGACTCCGCGGACAGTTCGCCTGCCCAGTCCCTACCCCGAGGATGGAGACCGCCCGATGACCACGCCTGGACTCGCAGCAGAACCACCCCGCCTGGGTGCCCTGGAAGCACAAGTGATGGACGCGCTCTGGGATCACGGTCCCGGCACCATCAGGGACATCATCAACCGGCTGTCTCACGACCCGGCCTACACCACGATCGCCACCGTGCTCCGCAACCTCGACGGCAAGAAGCTGGTCACCGCCCTGCGGCAGGGCCACTCCACGCGCTACGAGGCGAGGATCCCCCGGGAGGAGCATGTCGCCTCCGTGATGAGGCACGCCCTGGAATCCAGCCGCGACCGTACCGCATCCATGCTGCACTTCATCGACACGATCCCTCCCACCGACCTCGACCTGCTGCGCAACTACCTGCGTGCGCGCACGGATGGAGCGGACGGAGGGGGGCGGTGATCGCGGAGAGTCTCACCGTAATGCTGGTCCTCGCACTGACCGTCTCGGCGCTGGCCGGCCCGTGGGTGCTCAGACGGGCTGCTCCCGCCCTGGTCCGCGCACCCCGGACCTCCGCGGCGCTACTCACTGGCAGCGTTGTCAGCTGGGTCATCACCGCTCTCGCCCTCGGGCCACTGCTGGCGTGGATCACCTCCGGCCCGGTGCTCTTACCCGGCAGCGCCGCCGACGTCTGCCAGCGCTGCCTCGCCGCCGCCAACCCGTTCCCCACCGCAACCATCGACACCGGGATTCCCGCTGCGGTGTTGCTGGCCCTGTCTGCACTGGGTGCTGCCGGCCTTGCCATCATGGTCGGCGCCGAGGCCCACCGGCAACGCCGGGCGACCACGCGCACCGCGCACCGGCTGCGAGTCTGGGCCGAGCCCCGACAGGTCCTCGGTCACAGCGTGCTCGTCATCGACGACTCCCGACCGTTCGCCCTGACACTCCCGCGGCGCCACGGCGGAATCTTCATCTCCAAGGGGGCGTTACGAGCCCTGACCCGCGATGAACTCGCCGCAGTCCTGGCCCACGAACATGCCCACCTGTATCAGCGCCACCACCTGATCACCACCACCGTGGCCAGCATCTGCCGGCCCCTGCGCTGGCTGCCAATAATGGCCGCCGTCGAGGACGCGCTCGGGCACTACCTCGAGATCGCCGCCGACGACGCCGCCCGCCGCCGCGTCGGAACCCCCGCCTTGGCCAGCGCCCTGCTCACCCTCGGCGAGCACGCCCACCACGCTGGGCATGAGGCACCCCTCGACGGGGCCTTGCACGCCCTCGGTCCCGACCGGATCCGCCATCTCGTGCAACCGCACACCGGACCGGCCGGATTGCTCGCCGCGCTCACGACCACCTCCTACCTGGCCACGCTCGTCCTACTGGCCACGATCGTGTACCTGCCCTACCTCGGTGCCGCCCTGTCCGGATGCGCCTGACCAACTCCAGCGAAAGGCAATCAACAAGCCTGTGGATTTCGGGGATAAATGGCGGTCATCTGTGGTGGCGGCTCCGACCATGGGCTCAGGCATGTCCGCTAGACGATCCGCAAGTGGCATAGCCAGTGGCCTTGGCTGCGGTTATGTGCCCACGACTTCTGAAGATGTCGGCAAAGCGTCATTGGGCAAAGTGGGATATTGAGTCATAGCATCTTGCCAGCACGCAGTGGTTCACTCAGGTAAGCGGCGGGCTCGATTCGAAGCCAACCTGAAGGAGAAGGTCGAGCATGACGACAAAGACGACGGGGTCAACGGTGTTGATCCTCCTCGGCGTCGGGCTAATCGTCTTGGCGCCGATACTTGCTGTCGTTGACTACAACTATTGGGGCGGGAACGAGCTACTCCCGGACGGGACGCTATCACTCCCTGGATGGATCCTCACGATGTTCTACGGCGGTTCGGCTGTGTTCATCATCGGGGTTGTTTGGAAACTCGCTACCAAGCGCGGTCATCCTAAAACTGTGAAGAGATCGATAACTGTGTCCAGGTAGCACCCAGCTGTAGCCCCCCAAACTGGAGACTTCGACGGCCCTTCCCGCGCCAGTTAGATGGATATGCAGTGTGGACATCATTCAAGAAGTCAGGAAGCCGTCAGATAGACACGGCCTCCCGAGGCAATCACTCGGACCTGGCACCACTCGGTGGTCTCGAAGTCAGCTTGTAAGGACCGTCCGGATATGGATCGTCAACCGGGATACCGTTTCCTCGATGGGTCCTAGTCCGGGGTCGCGTGGGAACGTCGTGTTTCCAGAAGAGAGAGTATGAGCGAGTCCTACTGGTTGAGGCGCAAGAAGGAGATCGTCTTCCAGGAGGTCTCCTGGGCGCCCTTTGAGGACGATTCCCTGGGGTGGGTCCGGGGCATCGACGCCGACGATGATCCCCTGGGGCCCATCCCGCCGGGCAAGGACTTCTCTCGCCTGAAGTCCATCACCGCGCAGTGGTCCGAGGACCTAATTCCGTGGTTGTCTCTGCCCAGCCTGAAGCACGTGATGGTGTGGCGGCCGACGGCCGCGACTCTGGAAGCCCTGGACGGCACCGCGCTGACAGAACTCCGACTGCAGCAACCCCGAACCATGCCGACCGCGCAACATTGGCCGCGGATGCCTCAGTTGAAGAACCTGATGCTGTACGGGTGGAAGACCGTCGATCTCACCGACGCCGACTTTCCCGCCCTGACGTACCTAACGATCAACGACGCCAGGGTTCTCACTCACCTGAACATGCCCGCCCAGCAGACCACCCTGAAACGGGTCTGGATCGACAATATCCGTCAGGTCTCGGTGCCCGCCGACGTCTGGGACGTTCCGGCCTAGGAGGTCAGCGCCGACGGCAAGCCGGCCAGCAACCCCTGGCTACTGGAAGCCATCTGGCTGCAACCCGACGCCCCCCGCCGCGCCGGGGAGGTGACCTTCTTCGACGCGGCCATCGGCCGCGCCCTCACATTGGATGCCTCGGTGGTGACCAGCATCGAGATTCCCGACGACGACAGCCCCCTCACGCTCTGGGCCGACTGCCCCACCCTGACTGTGGCAGGTCCCCTTGCTGAGCTGGGCCACGCCTCCACGGGCCCGTTCTGGACCGAGCTGCTCCGGCGGCGCCACCCCCAACTGGCCGACCGCCTGCACCTGGCGCCCACCCGGGACCGGTTCATCGCCACCGGCCCGGACTGGTCGATCCAGGCCACCCGCGCGATCCTGGAACTGCTCATGGCCCAAGAGAAGGCCCTGACCGGCGCCATCCACGCCCTGCAGGCCACCGGCGTGGACCTGGCGACACCCTAGGCTGCGGGACCCCTTCCGACGGTCGACCCGTGTTGACGCGTACACGCGTCAACACGGGTCCGCGTCGGTCAGCTCCGGGCCGAGCGCCAGCGCCCGACCGCGGCCACGAACTCCTCGGCCTGGTCCTCCTCGGCCCACAGCTCGAAAAGCTCATTGCCCTGGGGCTGCTGCATCCGCTCCAGCACCTGGTCAGCTTTGACGGCGAGCCGATCCGGCAGCGAATCCGTGGTGCGCGGCCAGGACGAGAAGTCCCCTGTGTCCTCGTCGTCGAGCATCTGAGGGTTCCGCCATGCCACCACGAGGGCGGCGGCCGCCAAGCCGATCTCCCCATCGATGGAGTCGACGCCGCCGCCCCCTAGCGCGGCGTCCAAGGCCTCCTCGAGGATCGGGGTCACCTCGCCCACGGTGTGGGCGTCGTCGAACTCGAACAAGAAGTCCCCAGCGCCATCATTGCCGAAAATTGAAACGTCCCAGGCACCCATGCGGATGTACTCCTCTGTCTGCGGGTCGTCCCCGGTCTGGACGACCCCTGCTGCGATTGTGGCATGCAGGCTCAGGACCGATTCGTAGTCGAACGGCCAACGCCTGTCCTGGCCCGCAGACAGGTCTACCAGGGCCGGAAGCATGCCGGCAGGTCTCGTTAAGCGATCGGCATCAGGGACGGTAGGCCACGCGGCTGATCCACACGAGGTCGTCCTCGGCGAACTCCTCGGCGACGACGATGTCGAGGACCTCCTCACTGGCGAGCTCCTCAAGGTCGGCGGCCATGTGGAGGATGTGGGCGCGAAAGTTGGGCGGCCAGGTCGCCATGCATGATCGAGGCGGGCCAGTGATGCCGTAAGAAAGGATGTCGTGTTCGATCGGCTCAGTCATCCGTGGGCTCCGGGGCAAGGTCGAGATGGATGCGGAAACCGCCAGGGCGCCCTGTCATGAGCAGTTGCTCGGGCTCCCAGCCCGAGGGGGCCGTGTGCCCGGCGGCAATCCTGAGGGCGTCGGCTACCGCTTGGGGAGTGGCGTGGATGCTGTAGTCCCATGTGAATCGCTTTCGGGAGTAACCATGCGCATCAGGCATCGGGGCCCTTTCTGCATTCTGGTGGCCGGTGTAGAGGCTCCCATTCTGGCCTGACGGGAACTCCGGAAATGATCGCGGCGGGGGTCGGGAGATTGGGTTGCCAGGAGCCGCCGGCACAAGGTCGCAGCGCGCCATGTCGAGGTTGTGCCCGCAAGTGGATCCCCTTACGGCGCAGTGTCGACGTCACCTAGTCGATCAGTGAAGACCGCTTCTGACATCAGTGCCGTCGACTTCTGAATCTGACAACACTGGAGGGTGGTCATGGGCAAGTTCATTGGATACGCGCGGGTCTCCACGCGCCGACAGGACGCCGACCGCCAGGGGAGACGTCGACACCCACACGCCCATGGGTTCCATGGTGTTCACGGTGATGGCCGCCCTGGCCCAGATGGAGCTGGAGATCAAACGCGAACGCATCACCGACTCCGTCACCAAGCGCCGGGCCGTCGGCCAAGACCTCGGCGGACGACGTCAGACCTTCACCCACTCCCAGATCCGCAGCGCCGCCCACCTGATCGAGTCCTGCCAGCCCGCCGCGCAGGTCGCCCGCGATCTGGGCATGTCCCGGGCCACCCTCTACCGACGGATCCGCGAACTACCCGTTGCGACATAGCCCTTAATCGTGCCGTTTCTCAAGAACTCGACCCGTTCATGTAGTTGAGATTGCGGCGACTGAGGCAGGCCGTCGGAGACGGAACCAAGGGGAGGGCACGTCTGGAAGATCGCTGGAACCGCAGCCTAGCTGTTGTGGGGCACGACGCAGCTCGAAGAGCCCGGCCGGTACCCCGGTTGAGCTGCCGAAGTCAGCTCTCCTCGGCCCGCGGGGCGGGCATCCCGGCGAGGATGACGGCCAGGCCCCAGGCAAAGGCATCGTCACCCAGCTCGACGTGGCCGCCGACCGTGCTGGGCCCGACCTTGGTGGGGGCGTCAGCCTCGGTTCCGGGCGCGAAGACGGCCAGGCGCCGGGCCTCCTGGGCGGTGGACACGGATCCGAGCACATGGTTCAGCAGCAGGTGCCGTGCCCATTCGGCGTGCATCGGCGTGAGGCCAGCAGCCTCCAGCAGTGTCCGGAGGCGGTTCAGCGGGGCCAGCGCCGTGGGCTGCAGCGTTCTGGCTACCTGGACCACCTCTGCGCTGTCCGGCACGGGCAGGAGGGCGTGGCGGAGGCCGAAAACCAATGCCTCGATGGCCTCACGGGCGGCCGCCCGGTCGTGGGGTTCGGGGCCGTCGCCCAAGTCGTGGATTAGTCGGGCGGCCACGCTGACCAGCAGTTCCTGCTTGCTCTTCACGTGCCAGTAGAGGGCGCCGGCCTGCACGTCGAGTTCCCGGGCCAGGCGCCGCATGGACAGGTCACCGAGGCCATAGCGGGTGAGGATGCCCAGCGCTGTCTCCTCCACCTGCTCCCGGGTCAGTGCCATGCACACCATCGTAGGCTTCCGGCCACACAGTTGAACAGCGTTCAAGGATGTGCTGTACTCGGCAGCACCACAACCTGAACACTGTTCAAGGCCGAATTTCCGGCCTGCCTCCCCCGGAAGGCTCCCATGGCACAGACCGCTCCCGAGACCACACAGCCCGTGATGGCCGGCCCCGCTCCGACGGACCAGCCCACCACCGCCGAGGCTGCTCCCGTCCGCACTCCCAGCTCGATGGACCCGGCCGCGCTGGCCGCAACCGTTGCGGCGGGCCATCGGCTCACCGCGGAGGAGGGTCTGGCGGTCCTGTCCACCCCGGATGCGGACACCCTCCGGCTCGTCACCGCGGCCGGGCGTCTGCGCCGGGAGCACTTCGGCAACACCGTCAAGGTGAACTACCTCGTCAATCTGAAGTCCGGCCTGTGCCCGGAGGACTGCACCTATTGCTCCCAGCGCCTGGGCTCCACCGCGGAGATCCTCAAGTACTCCTGGCTCAAGCCTGAGGAGGCCGTCGAGCAGGCCAAGCTGGGCATCGGCGGCGGCGCTTCCCGTGTCTGCCTCGTCGCCAGTGGCCGCGGCCCGTCCAACCGGGACGTGGACCGCGTGGCCACCATGACGGACCAGCTCAAGGCCGAGCACCCCGAGGTCGAGGTCTGCGCCTGCCTGGGCCTGCTCAAGGACGGCCAGGCCGACCGGCTGCGCGAGGCCGGCGTGGACGCCTACAACCACAACCTCAACACGGCCGAGTCGAAATACGAGGAGATCTCCACCACCCACACCTACGCCGACCGCGTGGAGACCGTGGAGCGGGCCAAGGGCGCCGGGCTCTCCCCGTGCTCCGGGTTGATCGTGGGCATGGGTGAGTCGGACGAGCAGGTCGTCGAGGCCGTGCTGGCCCTGCGGGAGGTGGGCAGCGACTCCATCCCGGTGAACTTCCTGATGCCCTTCGACGGCACCCCGCTGGCGGGGACCTGGGAGCTGACCCCACTGCGTTGCCTGCGGATCCTCGCCCTCGTGCGCCTGGCCTGCCCGGACACCGAGCTGCGCCTGGCCGGTGGCCGGGAGATGCACCTGCGCGGGATGCAGGCCACCTCCCTGGAGGTCGCCAACTCCCTGTTCCTCGGCGACTACCTCACCAGCGAGGGCCAGACGGCCGATCAGGACCTCGCCATGATCGCCGACGCCGGATTCCGCGTCCTCGGCGCCGGGGAGAGGCCGGGCACCGAGACCGCCACCGCGCAGGCGGCCCCCTGGGCGGCAGTCTCTCCCCAGGCCTCCTCCCCACAGGCTAGGACGGCGGCCCCCGCACCCTGCGGTGCAGCGGCGTCCGGCGATGCGGCGGCCACGCCGTGCGGCTCGCCCGCCAGTGCGGGATCCGGCTGCGGATGCTGTTCGGCCGAGAGCGTCTCCGAGGCCGTCATCGAGGCCTCGGCCGGGGTTCCCGCCGGCGTCGAGCCCCGGATCCGCCGTCGCGGGGCCGGCACCGCCCAGGCCCCGAACGTATGAGCAGCCCCACCCTCGACCGCCCCCGGACCGACCCTGCCCCACCGGCCCCACGCTCGCTGCTGCAGCGCGACGCCGGCCTGGTCTGGCACCCCTACGCCCCCGTCGACGCCGGCGCGCTCTACGCGGTCCGCGGCGCCGAGGGGGTGCGCCTGACACTGGAGGGGCCCGACGGCGGCACCCACGAGGTCATCGACGGCATGTCCTCCTGGTGGTCCGCCATCCACGGGTACCGCCACCGGGTCCTCGACCAAGCGGCCCGCGACCAGCTCGACTCCTTCAGCCACGTCATGTTCGGCGGGCTCACCCACGAGCCCGCCGTGACACTGGCCGAGCGGCTCGTGGAGATGGCCCCGGAGGGACTGCGGCACGTCTTCCTGGCCGACTCCGGCTCGATCAGCGTCGAGGTGGCCCTCAAGCTGGCCCTGCAGGTCCAAGCCTCCCGCGGCGAGCACCGGCGCCAGCGCTTCCTGGCCCTGCGCGGCGGCTACCACGGGGACACCTTCGCCACCATGGGCGTCTGCGATCCCGAGGACGGAATGCACGCCGAGTTCTCCGGAGTGGTCCCGCAGCAGGCCTTCCTGCCCCGCCCGCCGGCCGGCCGCCTCGGTGCGGACGGGACCTGGGAGTACGACGGCGGCGCCCTCGCCTCCTGGGAGGGCCAGACCCGCGAGATCGCGGCGAGGCTCGCTCCCGAACTGGCAGGCATCGTCTGCGAGCCGGTGCTGCAGGGTGCCGGCGGGATGCACGCCTACCCGCCGGCCGTCGTCGGGATCCTCCGGCAGGTCGCAGACGAGCACGGCCTGCTGCTCATCCTGGACGAGATCGCCACCGGCTTCGGCCGGACCGGCCGGCTCTTCGCCTCCGAGTGGGCGGGCGAATGGTCCCTGCAGCGCGGCGGCGGAGAGCTCATCCCGGACATCCTCTGCGTGGGCAAGGCCCTGACCGGGGGCTACCTGACGCTGGCCGCGATGCTGTGCACCTCCGAGGTGGCCGCGGACCTGAACGCAGGACCCAACGGCGGTGCGCTGCTGCACGGCCCGACGTTCATGGGCAACCCGCTGGCCTGTGCGGTCGCCAACGCGTCCCTGGACCTGCTGACCGGTCCGGGCGACTCGCCAGCGTGGCTGGCCCAGGTGCAGGCGCTGGACGCGGGGCTCCGGCAGGTGCTCGCACCGGCCTCGGAACTGGCTTGCGTCCGGGACGTGCGGATCCTGGGCGGGGTCGGCGTCGTCCAGCTGCACGGACCCGTGGACGTGGCCGCCGTGACCCGGGAGGTCGTCGATCGGGGCGCCTGGGTCCGGCCCTTCCGGGACCTCGTCTACGTGATGCCCCCCTACGTCTCCACCGCGGCGGACGTCCGCACCCTGGGCGCCGCGATCGTCGAGGGGGTGGCCCGTGTCCACGGCTGAGGCTCCTCCCACCACCTGCCAGGACATGCCGGAAGGCGCCGGCGCTGGACCCCGCGATGCTGCCGACGCCTGGCAGGGCTGGGTCGGCTCCAGGGCCCGGGTGCGCCGGGCGCGCGACGGGGAACGGACCGACCGGCCCCTGCCACCGGGCAGCGTGGACCTGGCCTCCAACGACTACCTCGGCCTCTCCCGGGACCCGTCGATGGCCCGCGCCGCCGCGCGGGCGGCCCGGACCCACGGGACCGGGGCCGGCGCCAGCCGCGTGGTCACCGGCACCCACCCCGTGCTGCCCGCCCTGGAGCAGGACCTCGCCCGCTACGCCGGCCGCCGGGAGGCCCTGGTCTTCTCCAGCGGCTACGCCGCGAACCAGGGACTGCTCGGCGCCCTCGGCGGCAGCGGTACCCTGCTCGTGCTCGACGCCCACGCCCACGCCAGCCTGATCGACGGCGCCCGACTGTCCCGTGCGGAGGTGCGCACCACCGCACACGGTGACCTCGCCGAGGTCGAGGTGGCCCTGCGTGAGCACCGGCGCCGGAACGGCGTGCGGGCCCGCGCCGCCGTCGTCGTGGAGTCCGTGTACTCCGTTCTGGGCGACACGGCCCCGCTGACCGAGACCGCGCGGCTGTGCGCCGAGCACGGCGCACTTCTCGTCGTGGACGAGGCCCACACCCTGGCCGCCGTCCCGGGAGGCTCCGCCGTCCGGGCCGAGGGCCTCTCCGACGCCGGCCACGTCCTGGTCACCGCGACGCTCTCCAAGGCGCTCGGTGCTCAGGGCGGGGCGGTGCTGCTCGGCGGGGAGGGTGCCGGTGCCTGGCGCGACCACCTGCTCAACACCGCGCGCACCTTCCTCTTCGACACGGCCCTCGCCCCGCCGGCGGCCGGCGCCGCACGCCGTGCCCTGGCCCTGGCCGACGAGCGGCGGATCGGCCGGCTGATCGCCAACGCCGAGGTGGCGCACCGGGTCCTGGCCGGCCATCCCGTCACCGCGGACCGGGTCGAGCGCGGGGCGGGCGCGGTGCACTCCGTGCGCATGCGCAGCCCGGGCGGTGCGGTGCGCTCGGCCGAGGTTCTGCGCGCCCGCGGCATCGCCGTGGGGTGCTTCCGCCCACCGAGCGTCCCGGACGGCATCGCCCGGCTGCGCATCACCATCCACGCGGACCACGACCGGCGCCGGCTCACCCGGGCGCTGGAGACCGTGGCCGAGACCATCAACCGGGAGGACACATGAGCTGCCCCTTCGCCCCGACACAGGCCACCGTTCCATCGACCGCGCCGCTGGCGACCCGACTGGCCGACGCCTTCCCGGAGCAGGTCACCACCCGGCATCGCTTCGTGGAGGATCCGTACACCGTCCGGGAAGTCCTGCGCCGGGCAGCGGACTTCGTCCCGGACAACGCCCTGAAGACCGTCATCCCGCTGGCATCGCCGACGTTGCGCCGACTGGCCGCCGCCAGGTTCAGCCTGCCGCCCGTGCTGGCCAGCGCCTCCGGGCCGGAACACAGGACGGTGCGCCGGGTCGCCGCCCGGTTCTTCAGCCCGGCCCGCGTCGCCGCCCAGGCCGAACCGGTCGCCGCACTCGTCCGCTCCGCCTGCGCCGGCATCCTGCCCCGGCTCACGGCAGGCGAGGAGATCGACCTCGCGCAAGAGGTGGCCGGGATCGTCCCGCCGGTGGTCGTCTCCACCCTGACCGGCGTGCCAAACCCCCCGCACGCCCAACTCAAACGCTGGAGCCGGGACTCGCTCGAACTCTTCTGGGGCTGGCCCGACTCCGCCCGTCAGCTCGAGCTGGCCAGCAGCGCCGTCGACTTCCACGCCTGGCTCGACGAGGCGGTGGAGCACTGCCTCGAAGAACCCAGCCCGCATCCCGGCTCCGGTCCGGTCCCCGGCGCGGTCGTCGGGCTGCCCGGTGGGCAGAACCTCTTCCAGGCCCTGGACACAGCCGACGTCGACCGTGACCGGATCCGCTCGCTCGGCTACTTCCTGGTCATCGCCGGCCAGGAGACCACCGCCATGCTCGCCCAGACCGTGCTGGGCACCGCCCTGGTCGACGGGGTGTGGGCCGACTGCGCCGACCCGTCCACGGGGCTGGAGAGCTCCCGCGCCGTGGTCACGTCCGTGCTAGCCCAAGCCTCCTCAGTCCCGACCTGGCGCCGCGTCGTGGTTGCCGATACCCGCGTCGGTGACGAGGACTTCACCGCGGGAGAACACCTCGTGCTGCGGCTCTCCGGCGGGGAGCTCGGCGAGGCGGGGGACTCGTCGCTGGCGTTCGGCTTCGGGCTCCATCGATGCCTCGGGGCGGGCCTGGCCGAGCTCGAAGCGACCGTCATCCTGCATGAGTGCGCCAAAGCACTGCCGCTCATCGAGCTGTTGAGCGTGCCGGACTGGGGCCACCTGCTGTCCTTCCAGGCCCCACACGCCTTGCCGGTGCGAACTCGGTCGGCGGCATGAACGGCTCACTGCTGTGCGTGACCGGGACGGACACCGACGTCGGCAAGACCGTCGTGACGGCCTGCCTCGCTGCCACCGCGCTGACCGCGGGAGATCGCGTGGCCGTCTACAAGCCCACCCAGACCGGGGTCGGCCCGGACGAACCAGGCGACGTGGACACAATCGCGGCACTACTGGGCCACCCGGACCGTCTCACCGTGGCCGAGGGCGTCCGCATGGGACCGGCCATGGCCCCCGTAGACGCCGCACTGGAGTCCGGTGGAACAGCCGCAGCAGCTGCGCTACCCGGACGCAACTGGCACCTGGACCGGATCGCCGCCCTGCAGGCAGACCACGAGACCGTCCTCGTCGAGGGCGCCGGCGGCCTACTCGTACAGCTCACCCCGGACGGCGCCACGATCGCCGACCTCGCCCTTGAGGCCGACGCCGCCCTGGCCGTGGTAACCCGCCCCGACCTCGGCACCCTCAACCACACCGGATTGACCCTGGAGGCCATCCGGCAACGGAGGGTGCACCCGGGACCGCTGATCATCGGCAGCTGGCCGGCGCAACCCACGGCAGTCCACCGGACCAACCTGCACCGCCTGCGCGAGGCCGCCACGGAATACCGGCACCCGTGGGGCGGAGCGCTTCCGGCAGCGCTCGACACCACCACGGTGGAGAGCATGTACCGTGCCGCTGCGGGGCTAACCGGGACACTGAGCGCCGCAGAGGGGTTCCTTCAGGCTCCATCGATTGACCCAGGTTCACACCCAGCGCCGGCCACCCGATCGAGCCGACTGCCGTTGTTCGGATAGGCCTCGCACGGTCCGCTGGCGGTGGACACTCACCGGCCGCTGAGGGATCCCCAGCCGGACAGTTCTCAAGGGGACTAGTTGGGTCAGTGTGTGGTGCTCGCCCAATTCTCCTGATCGGGAGAGCGTTGCCATTCCTGGCGTGGGTTGTCCCACTCGCGTGCGGCATCTGTCAGCCAGATCGTGGTGTCGGGGTTCCACCCCGCGATGACCGTCGAAAGGTCAGTGTCGACGTGCAGTGCACGATTGGCATTACTGAGGTAGGCCAGGGCTGTCAGGTGCACCGCGTCCCACCGCTCGGCGACCTTCTCCCAGTCCGGGATCACCCACCTGCCGTCGTACCCGGTACAACGGAACCAGTCATGACGCCGTGATGCAGTGACCTCCAAGGGGTGCTCAAGGCACAGTGCCACCCAATCGGCCTCGGCGCGAACCTCATAGGTTCGGCCAATACCACGCACGGGGATGACTGTGGCGTGTTCCCAGCCGAAGGAGTCCTCGATGAGGTTCAATCCCAGCGGTATCTGCCCGACCGACTGAATGGTCCCTTGCGGGAAGGACCACCACGTTCCCGACCAGTTGGCGTGAGGGTTTCGGAGTCTTTTCCACTCGGAGCGGACCTCTTCAGCTCGTGTACCGAGGGCCCATTCAGCCAGCGCTTGGCGTGGTTCTCTGGGCAATGGTGCCGGATCGTCTGCTGATCGCCAGTCGATGGTCCATTGTTCGACCTGCCGGCTCTGTGACCACCACTTCGTAGAGGGCGACGTGATCACGTGCTGGGCGATGGGGGCAAGGGCTTTTCTCACCTCGGGGAGCGCTGCGAGGGCGTCCTCGCCGTCCGGTTCCTGCCAGGGACGAGACGTATCCACCGCTCGAGCCAAAGCACGGTCGATCACCTCAGCGCCCGCCATGGTCACGTCGAGCGCAGCCAGGGCAGTGATGAGGTCTGTCATGGAAGGCCTCGGTGGCGGCTCGCTAGCCTCACCAAAAGTGGCCTTCAGCATCACTCGGGACGTTCCCTTGCCCGGATCCAGGTCATGGGCGAGCCAGAACGCGGCAACCCTGACCTCAGGGCTCAAATCCATTGCCATCTCAAGGCACAGTCGTCGTCCACGAGGTCCGACCAACAGCGCATCAGCGTCCGCAACCATCTGCTTACCCTACGTGCGACACCCCACCACTGGCCCGTAAGCCGATCCTCATGCGGGTGCTCAACCGGGTCGATGGAGTGCTCATCGCGACTCGGGTTGTGATCCGTAGACTCCTACTTATGGACTTTCTAGACCTGGGGCGGATCATTGTCGGGTTGGTGCTGCTGGTGCTGGGCGGGGAGGTACTGGTGCGAGGGGCCTCCGCCTTGGCTCGTCGAGCGGGGGTTTCCTCCCTGGTGGTCGGGCTCACCGTGGTCTCGGCGGCCACGTCGGCGCCCGAGCTTTCGGTGAGTATCGGTGCGGTCCTGCGCGACGAACCCGGACTGGCGGTGGGCAATGTGGTCGGCAGCAACATTGCTAACGTCTTGCTCATTCTCGGCCTCTCCGCTCTAGTGCTGCCGCTGGCCGCGACACAACGGTTGGTGCGCTTTGATCTCCCCCTGATGCTTTCTCTGTCCGCGGCGTTGCTGCTGGTCTGCCTCGACGGGGTGGTCAGCGCGGTAGACGGGCTAATCCTGTTCGGTGCCGTGGTCGCTCACACCGTGCTGACCGTCACCATCGGCCGCAGAAGGACACAGTCCAAGGCCCCTGTTATGCAGCTGGCTGAGGGTTCCCTGGGTATCGGCACCTCCGCCCAGGCCCAGAAATTGCCTGTGGCCTCGAGCGGAAAGTCGATTCTGCTCGTGGTGTTCGGAGTTGCTCTCCTGGTAACCGGGGCCACGCTCCTCGTCGAGGGCGCGGTGAACACCGCCACCACGCTCGGGGTGAGCAGCCTAGTGGTCGGTTTAACCGTCGTGGCCATCGGCACATCTCTGCCTGAGCTGGCGACTTCCCTCATCGCCGTGCGCCGTGGCGAACGTGACTTGGCGATTGGCAACGTGGTCGGCAGCAACATCTTCAACATCGGAGTCGTGCTCGGGTTGCCAGCCATGATCTCCCTCGAGGGCATTCCCGTATCCAGCGCCGCCCTGGCCTTCGATATCCCGGTAATGTTGGCGGCCGCGATCGCCTTGCTGCCCGTAGCCTTCACCGGCTTCACGGTGGCGCGATGGGAAGGCGCCCTGTTCGTAGCCCTGTATCTGGTTTACCTCGGGTATCTCATCCTGGCTGCCACCGCACACGACGCACTGGAAGGATTTACCGCCGTGATGGCATGGTTTGTCCTCCCATTGATCACGGTGACGCTGATCGCCTTCACCGCATACGAAATCGGGCTGCGTAAGGGCCGACAAGGCAGCGGCACAACCCCCCGTCCGTCCTGACCACAAGCCGCTGACTGATATGTAGCTTCGTTTGTCAAGTGGCAGAGAAGAACGACTCCGGACCAGTCGGTGTCCGGGGCCGTTCTTCATGTACCGCTGCGGTGGTGGGGCGTAGGCGCGTCTTGTCGACGACAGGGTCAGACTGATATTCGCGGGTTGGGTACCGCATGACGATTGTTCGGCAGGAGCATTCCGAGGTCTAGAGTCGGGCGTCGCCGGGACCGGGGTCTCGGTTGTCCATAGTCAGGTCTCGGGTTGGCTCCACGTGCTGCCTCATCGCCCCACGCGGTCCGCAGGGTACGTTCAGGGGGTTCAGGCCGCGTTCATCGCGGCTCCTTCCGGCACCGGCCAGGCCTTGTCCTGGACGGCTTGTTGTAGCGGTGCGGCGACCGACCAGCACCAGCCGGCCAGTTCCCGGGCGATGGCGGTGTTGGCCTTGGTGCGCAGCTTGTCTCGGGCGTTGAACCGCTCCCAGGCCCGGTGCAGACGCCGGTTGCCCTCCAGCGCCCGGATCCGGGTTGCCGAGTCCACGAGCTGGAGCTGGCGCAGCAGCCTGGTCCCGGGGCGTCTGAACGGCCGGTCGTGTTGCCAGGCGGCTTCCACGAGCAGGCGCCGGGCGTAGGTGTTGCCGGCCTTGGTGATCGGGCCCTGGGCCCGAGAGGCCCCGGAAGAGTGCTCGGAGGGCACCAGCCCCAGGTAGGCGCCGATGGACGATCCGGTGAAGCGGGTCCAGTCGCTGATCTCCACGGCGAGCCCGTAGGCGGTGGTGATGTCGATCCCCCGGAAGCACATCAGCGCGTTGATCACCTGCGCATACTCGGAGTTCTTGGCCTGTTCGGTGATCTCGGCCTCGAGCCGCTTCAGATGCTGCATCAGCAGCACCTGCTGCTCGAGGTAGGACTCGAGGGTCGATGCCGTGGCCGTCGAGTCGAAGCGTTGCCGGCCCAGCCAGGCAAGGTGTGGGCTGGTCCACCGGCTCTTCTCCGGGTAGTGGAGTCCGTGGCGCAGCAGCAGCGAGTTGATCCGCTGCCGGCAGTGGGCCAGGTCCTTCGCCGCGGCCATCCGGGCTCGGGAGAGGTCCCGCAGCCCTTCCTGGCCCAGGGTGGGAACCCGCACCTGGGTGATCTGGCCCAGCGAGAGGATCCTGGCCAGGCCCATCGCGTCGCGCTTGTCCGTCTTAACCCGGTCGCCGGGGGCGCGCAGCAGTTTGGACGGGGCCGCGACCACACAGTCGATGCCGTGTAGGCGCAGGTGCCGGGCCAGCCCGAAGCCGGTAGGTCCGGCCTCGTAGACCACTTGCAGATGCTCGGGGTCGAAGCGTTCCAGCCAGGCGGTCACGGCCACCGGGTCGCAGGCCATCTTGTCCCGGACGATCTCGCCGGTGGCCGTGTCCAGGGCACAGGCGACGACGTTCTGAGCATGCACATCCAGCCCCACATAAGTACGATCGAACATGTCGGGACCTCCCAAAGATTCAACTGTGGCACTACCAGTCAATCCCCGTCACCGGGCGACCGGGAAGGGAAGCACGGCCGGCAACCCACGCAATGTTGAACAGTGCAGGTCCCGACCTCCCTTCACCTCATAGCGTCTAGATCAACCCGGGCCTGTCAATACCGCGCGCCCCCCCCAGGCACCAGATAGTCGCCCCCCCCGATCAGCGCCAGACCCAGTGTCTAGTGGCCACCTGCATGGACACCCGGCCTGTAATTCAGATGACGTCACGAGGTGGCCTGAGTATTGGATCAGAGGAATCAACTCTGCAAGCCTCCCCAGCACACTGGCCGGCCATCACCTGCACCCCAACACCGTCATAGAGCGGCTGCGCGACCTGGGCGTCAACCCCTCAGCGCCCGCCACCGAGCCATCGGTGAGCTCGTCCTCGAATGCCCGCCCTCGCTCGTTGCCGAGGTCCTCGGCTACAGCACGCAGGTGGCTTTCCTCCACGCGAGCAAGGCTGCTGAGCCATGGGCCCGATGTGCCGGCCGATCCGTCAGGTCGCCCTGAGCGTCCCGAAAGACGATGGCTCCATGGGTCTTGGACAGTCTTGTTGGCGGAAGGACCACCCTGCCCAAAGCCGGCAGCGGAAGATTAGCCAGCCTCGTGCGAGCTGATGTCCGGCACCACTAGGACGGGTGAGATGACGTGTTGCAGGAGGGCTTGGCTGACCGAGCCGCGGAGCAGGCCGGGCAGGCCGCTGATGCCTCGTGTTCCGACGACGAGCAGCCAGCTGTCCCGCGCCGCCTCGGTGATCTCGTGGACTGGGCGGCCGGACAGCGTATGGACGCTGCACCTCAATCCCTGGTGCTTCGCCTGGAGGCGGGCCAGGAGATCGGGGAGCACGGGCTGGCCCTCTGTGGCTGGGTCTACCGTGACGGCGTCCAGGGACCGGTTGTGCCGCTGGGCCATGTCGGCCGCGGCGGAGCTAAATGGTGGCTCACACTATTTACTCAGTCGTGACCGTTCGGCGAAGGGTTTGTGGCACCCGTTCAAATAGGTCGGCCGAGCGTTATACGGGCTGGGGTTCGCGTCCATAAGGGGATCCCTTTACGGCGCGGAGGCTGGTTGCGAGGCAAGGGACGCGGTGACAGATAGCGCTGGGCGGATTCCATTTATGGTTGCAATCCTCCGACTGAAACGGGGCCTGCTATCAGAACGACTGTGGGTGTGGCACAACAGGGGCCGGATGCAAGAGTTGGGAATCGCTTCGGCCGGTGACTTTCTTCGCCCATTCGACGCCCGGCCGGGTTAGGCACAGCATCGTGTTCATGCGGTTACCCTCAAGGTCTGCCCCCGTCAGCTCGTGCAACAGACGGTCCTTCAGTGACTGCCCCCGTTCTGCCCAGAACACCAGCCCTTTGGGATCCTTATACTGGCCGACCCGGATCAACCCTAGGGACTCCATCCAGCACAGCGTGTCAACGGCCCACTGATCGAGGGTCCTCCAGGTGCATCCACCAATATCGAGGTACGACTCGGCCTCCGCGCCGACATCCTGCATCGCAACCCAGCTGTCCAGGGCAGGGTCCGCCAGCGCCTCGGCTATGGCGTGTAGGTCTGTTTCCTTGAGGTCGGGCATGAGCGCTGCCACCTTCCAGCCAGATATGGGCCTCTACTGCATTATGCCGGCGAACGCCAGACTCTCGTCGACTCCCCGCGGAGGGTGGTCGCCACCATCGACATCATCGGGGTGAGAGCTGGCCGCTTGGCCGACGTGGAGTGGGCACATGTGCTGGCCGGGAGGAAGGGCACCACTTCGTGGCCCAGTGGCGGCAGGCGCAAGAGGCTTTCTGGACAGCGGCGTCACCTGATGCGGGGGCCGGCGATCATCGGCGCGCCATAGACGGCGACACGATGGTGGTGCTGGAACGATCCCGGGCGCTGCAGGTAAAGACTCATCTCGAGATGGAGCGGACCATTCATTCTGGCGGCACACAAGCACACCGATAACCCCCACATTCCAATCATTTCCGCGGCGCACAGACCGATTTATCAGACCAGGTCTCAGCCGCGTCCGGAGGGGATCCATCTGCGGGCCAGAATCGTCACACATATAGCCTTCGACGGGTCGGGTCCATCGATCGGGCGCCGTAAGTCGTTCTGCAACCGAAACCGCTTTGGAGCGCGTGGCTGTCACTTCATGCGGACGTTCGCGTCCACGCACGACACCGGCAGTAGAGTCACGACATGGCCTTTACTGCGTTGGAGACCTCGCCAAGAGCCCCGCTTCCGGGTGCCTCCCTCGGTGTGGCCATGTGGAGGTTCGCGGCCAACGCCTTTCGTCTGCGTGGGCGGGCAAGTCGTGGAGAGTACTGGTGGTGGATGCTCGTGAACGTCGCCGTTTTGGCCACCAGCCAGATCATGGTGCCCGCTGCGGTCGGCGGCGCCCCGCCGCAGCCAACGCTTTTCCTTGGGCCCTTCGGTTCATCGCTGTTCGCGGACCTCGAGCTCATGTCCTGGCATTCAGCAGATTCTCCCGGTTCTCCCCTCGGTGCCTTCTCGCTGCTCGTCGCCGACCTCTGGCTCCTCCTCACGCTCATCCCAGGCTTGACGGTGGCGGTGCGACGCCTCCACGATTCCAACCTCACCGGTTGGTGGGCGCTCCTGGCCTTCTTCCCCCCGGGGCAGCTCGTTCTGTTGCTGATCGCCCTCCGCCGGCCGCGCCTGGAAGGAGCCAGATTCGACGCATGAGCAACCAGCCGCTGGCCAGGCCGGACCCCATCATCCCTCGCGCAGCGTCCCGCGGTCCCCGTCCGGTGTTGTGCCCGGCTTGCCTCGCCGACCATGACAACTCCCTCCCTCGGTGTCGCAAGAATGACTGGAATCCGCCGTTCCGGTTGAGGATCCATCTGCGGGCCAGAATCGTCACACATATAGCCTTCGACGGGTCGGGTCCATCGATCGGGCGCCGTAAGTCGTTCTGCAACCGAAACCGCTTTGGAGCGCGTGGCTGTCACTTCATGCGGACGTTCGCGTCCACGCACGACACCGGCAGTAGGGTCACGACATGGCCTTTACTGCGTTGGAGACCTCGCCAAGAGCCCCGCTTCCGGGTGCCTCCCTCGGTGTGGCCATGTGGAGGTTCGCGGCCAACGCCTTTCGTCTGCGTGGGCGGGCAAGTCGTGGAGAGTACTGGTGGTGGATGCTCGTGAACGTCGCCGTTTTGGCCACCAGCCAGATCATGGTGCCCGCTGCGGTCGGCGGCGCCCCGCCGCAGCCAACGCTTTTCCTTGGGCCCTTCGGTTCATCGCTGTTCGCGGACCTCGAGCTCATGTCCTGGCATTCAGCAGATTCTCCCGGTTCTCCCCTCGGTGCCTTCTCGCTGCTCGTCGCCGACCTCTGGCTCCTCCTCACGCTCATCCCAGGCTTGACGGTGGCGGTGCGACGCCTCCACGATTCCAACCTCACCGGTTGGTGGGCGCTCCTGGCCTTCTTCCCCCCGGGGCAGCTCGTTCTGTTGCTGATCGCCCTCCGCCGGCCGCGCCTGGAAGGAGCCAGATTCGACGCATGAGCAACCAGCCGCTGGCCAGGCCGGACCCCATCATCCCTCGCGCAGCGTCCCGCGGTCCCCGTCCGGTGTTGTCCCCGGCTTGCCTCGCCGACCATGACAACTCCCTCCCTCGGTGTCGCAAGAATGACTGGAATCCGCCGTTCCGGTTGAGGATCCCCGACCGGCACACGAGTCGGCTGCGGCGTGGTGGCCTTCCGGTGTGGGGCGATTGTGGGGTGCAATGCCTGTTGCCCTGGAGGCTGTCAGGAATGCGAGGTGCATTTTACCTGTGGCGAATCCATGGGTGAGGCCAGGGGCAGTCGGACGGCGGTTGGCTGGGACCTCAGGATTTGGTGCCTTTGGTGACAGGATGAGGACCATGTCTGAGCTCGATCCCAACGTCCGGCAGGAGGTGGTGCGTCGTGTCATGGTTCTTGGCTGTGAGGACTGGGTTCGATTCCGTGAGATCGAAGGGATCGTCCTAGACGTCATGACCGAAACTGCCGGAATCACTGCACTCGACCCGGACAATAGCCGCGACTCCGGACTTGCGACATCGCTGGCTGTAGAGGTGTCCGTAAGCATGTGCGACGAGGGCTTGCTGACCCCGGGCCGGTATGAGAGCGCAGGGTTTTGCCGGTGGAGCGAACGCGGTGACGCGCTACGCAGGCGAATTATGGACCATGTGCGCGCGCCCTGGACGGAACCGGTGGCCTGCATCGTCAACGTCATGTTTGATCCAACGAAGGCGGGAAGACAGTTACTGGCCACCGCTGAAACAGTCGCCGATACCCCCAGGCCGATGGACTAAGTGATGCCAACGAGAAGACGGTTCCGCGGGACCCGGGTTTCTCGCCGGTGTTCAGAGACTGGCCTCTTGAGGGCGGGTTGTCGACCGCCCCATAAGGGGATCGTCTTTCGGGACGCTCAGGGCGACCTGACGGATCGGCCGGCACATCGGGCCCATGGCTCAGCAGCCTTGCTCGCGTGGAGGAAAGCCACCTGCGTGCTGTAGCCGAGGACCTCGGCAACGAGCGAGGGCGGGCATTCGAGGACGAGCTCACCGATGGCTCGGTGGCGGGCGCTGAGGGGTTGACGCCCAGGTCGCGCAGCCGCTCTATGACGGTGTTGGGGTGCAGGTGATGGCCGGCCAGTGTGCTGGGGAGGCTTGCAGAGTTGATTCCTCTGATCCAATACTCAGGCCACCTCGTGACGTCATCTGAATTACAGGCCGGGTGTCCATGCAGGTGGCCACTAGACACTGGGTCTGGCGCTGATCGGGGGGGGCGACTATCTGGTGCCTGGGGGGGGCGCGCGGTATTGACAGGCCCGGGTTGATCTAGACGCTATGAGGTGAAGGGAGGTCGGGACCTGCACTGTTCAACATTGCGTGGGTTGCCGGCCGTGCTTCCCTTCCCGGTCGCCCGGTGACGGGGATTGACTGGTAGTGCCACAGTTGAATCTTTGGGAGGTCCCGACATGTTCGATCGTACTTATGTGGGGCTGGATGTGCATGCTCAGAACCTCGTCGCCTGTGCCCTGGACACGGCCACCGGCGAGATCGTCCGGGACAAGATGGCCTGCGACCCGGTGGCCGTGACCGCCTGGCTGGAACGCTTCGACCCCGAGCATCTGCAAGTGGTCTACGAGGCCGGACCTACCGGCTTCGGGCTGGCCCGGCACCTGCGCCTACACGGCATCGACTGTGTGGTCGCGGCCCCGTCCAAACTGCTGCGCGCCCCCGGCGACCGGGTTAAGACGGACAAGCGCGACGCGATGGGCCTGGCCAGGATCCTCTCGCTGGGCCAGATCACCCAGGTGCGGGTTCCCACCCTGGGCCAGGAAGGGCTGCGGGACCTCTCCCGAGCCCGGATGGCCGCGGCGAAGGACCTGGCCCACTGCCGGCAGCGGATCAACTCGCTGCTGCTGCGCCACGGACTCCACTACCCGGAGAAGAGCCGGTGGACCAGCCCACACCTTGCCTGGCTGGGCCGGCAACGCTTCGACTCGACGGCCACGGCATCGACCCTCGAGTCCTACCTCGAGCAGCAGGTGCTGCTGATGCAGCATCTGAAGCGGCTCGAGGCCGAGATCACCGAACAGGCCAAGAACTCCGAGTATGCGCAGGTGATCAACGCGCTGATGTGCTTCCGGGGGATCGACATCACCACCGCCTACGGGCTCGCCGTGGAGATCAGCGACTGGACCCGCTTCACCGGATCGTCCATCGGCGCCTACCTGGGGCTGGTGCCCTCCGAGCACTCTTCCGGGGCCTCTCGGGCCCAGGGCCCGATCACCAAGGCCGGCAACACCTACGCCCGGCGCCTGCTCGTGGAAGCCGCCTGGCAACACGACCGGCCGTTCAGACGCCCCGGGACCAGGCTGCTGCGCCAGCTCCAGCTCGTGGACTCGGCAACCCGGATCCGGGCGCTGGAGGGCAACCGGCGTCTGCACCGGGCCTGGGAGCGGTTCAACGCCCGAGACAAGCTGCGCACCAAGGCCAACACCGCCATCGCCCGGGAACTGGCCGGCTGGTGCTGGTCGGTCGCCGCACCGCTACAACAAGCCGTCCAGGACAAGGCCTGGCCGGTGCCGGAAGGAGCCGCGATGAACGCGGCCTGAACCCCCTGAACGTACCCTGCGGACCGCGTGGGGCGATGAGGCAGCACGTGGAGCCAACCCGAGACCTGACTATGGACAACCGAGACCCCGGTCCCGGCGACGCCCGACTCTAGACCTCGGAATGCTCCTGCCGAACAATCGTCATGCGGTACCCAACCCGCGAATATCAGTCTGACCCTGTCGTCGACAAGACGCGCCTACGCCCCACCACCGCAGCGGTACATGAAGAACGGCCCCGGACACCGACTGGTCCGGAGTCGTTCTTCTCTGCCACTTGACAAACGAAGCTACATATCAGTCAGCGGCTCGTGGTCAGGACGGACGGGGGGTTGTGCCGCTGCCTTGTCGGCCCTTACGCAGCCCGATTTCGTATGCGGTGAAGGCGATCAGCGTCACCGTGATCAATGGGAGGACAAACCATGCCATCACGGCGGTAAATCCTTCCAGTGCGTCGTGTGCGGTGGCAGCCAGAATGAGATACCCGAGGTAAACCAGATACAGGGCTACGAACAGGGCGCCTTCCCATCGCGCCACCGTGAAGCCGGTGAAGGCTACGGGCAGCAAGGCGATCGCGGCCGCCAACATTACCGGGATATCGAAGGCCAGGGCGGCGCTGGATACGGGAATGCCCTCGAGGGAGATCATGGCTGGCAACCCGAGCACGACTCCGATGTTGAAGATGTTGCTGCCGACCACGTTGCCAATCGCCAAGTCACGTTCGCCACGGCGCACGGCGATGAGGGAAGTCGCCAGCTCAGGCAGAGATGTGCCGATGGCCACGACGGTTAAACCGACCACTAGGCTGCTCACCCCGAGCGTGGTGGCGGTGTTCACCGCGCCCTCGACGAGGAGCGTGGCCCCGGTTACCAGGAGAGCAACTCCGAACACCACGAGCAGAATCGACTTTCCGCTCGAGGCCACAGGCAATTTCTGGGCCTGGGCGGAGGTGCCGATACCCAGGGAACCCTCAGCCAGCTGCATAACAGGGGCCTTGGACTGTGTCCTTCTGCGGCCGATGGTGACGGTCAGCACGGTGTGAGCGACCACGGCACCGAACAGGATTAGCCCGTCTACCGCGCTGACCACCCCGTCGAGGCAGACCAGCAGCAACGCCGCGGACAGAGAAAGCATCAGGGGGAGATCAAAGCGCACCAACCGTTGTGTCGCGGCCAGCGGCAGCACTAGAGCGGAGAGGCCGAGAATGAGCAAGACGTTAACAATGTTGCTGCCGACCACATTGCCCACCGCCAGTCCGGGTTCGTCGCGCAGGACCGCACCGATACTCACCGAAAGCTCGGGCGCCGACGTGGCCGCCGAGACCACGGTGAGCCCGACCACCAGGGAGGAAACCCCCGCTCGACGAGCCAAGGCGGAGGCCCCTCGCACCAGTACCTCCCCGCCCAGCACCAGCAGCACCAACCCGACAATGATCCGCCCCAGGTCTAGAAAGTCCATAAGTAGGAGTCTACGGATCACAACCCGAGTCGCGATGAGCACTCCATCGACCCGGTTGAGCACCCGCATGAGGATCCCCATCTGACATTGGCTCACCGAAGTCTTGATGTCGCTTATTGCAGACAGCTGCTGGATATGCGCGGCTTGGCCGCGGGAGGCCGGGACTGATTAGCCTTCGGTTAAGTCGGCGCCCAGCTCGGCAGCGAGCCTGTCCAAGTCCTTAGACGCCGCCTGGTGCTCCGGCGCACCGGTACCGCCCTCGCCGGCCTCGGTAACGTCGGCGACGAACCACTCCGCCGTGCCCGCCACGGGTACGGGTGCGACGGCTGAATTCAGCAGCTCGCGGGCGCCCTGGATCAGAGATTGGTCCTCGGACCACGCCATGACGATGGTCTCGCCACACCGACGCCCCACGAGTTGTTCACCGCCACCGACCATGAAAAAGTGGTCCTCCCCGGAGAAGCCATCTGAGGGACCCGGGCAGTCGAAACGCTCATCGACCGCCTCGAACAGTTCATCCAGACTGCCCACGGGAGCAGCCACCGCGGACGATTGCGTCGATTCGGGGTTGGTCGACGTCGTATTACTCGGGGTGGCGGCCGGAGACGGGGTCTCAGTCGCCCTTTGTCCCGCCTCGCTGCCACATCCCGTCAGGACGATTCCAGCCATCAACACCACCACTGCGCCACTGGCCGGAAACGACCGCACCTTCACCGACATTCGGAACCCCTCTGCTCGCCGTCAGGTTCCTTCACCCTACTGGGGCACGATTTCAGCCGGAACCGGCCGCTACAAGACTGTTGATTCGCAAGGGTCTGCAGTTCTGGGACTCTCAGCCAAGCCGTCGTCCGGTCAACGAAGCACCGAACCTGACCCTGCCCCGTCAATGGATCCTAAACCGGACACGTTCTACTGGCAGCGCGTCAGCGAGTTAGTGTCGCCGCGAGCAAATGCCCAGTCTCGTACTATGCGGCCATCGGCACGGATTTCCATGAGCTGGGGTCGAGTGGCAGAGACACTATTCTTCCCGCACCGGTGGCTCCCAATCTTTGCCGTCCGGATGGAGTATCGACCACTGGTTGGTCAGCGTATTGTAAATTTCGGTTGTAATGGTGATCGCCGAGGGGGGTAAGGGCGACGCGACCACCAATCCGTCAGACGGGATAAAGGTTTCAACTGACCCCCCAAAGCTGAGGGTGTCCGCATCCGGACCCATCGACAGACCAAGACTTCCCTCTCTAGCCAGTGCCCTCATTCGCCGCTGCAACTTGTCTACGTGCGCCCCACCCTCCTTATTGGCGAGTGCGAGAACAATCTCCTTTCGGCTGAACTTGTCCCCCGTTACGTCTTTCATTACAGGCTCCGCCCACCAGGTTTCGAAGTCGACCAAGCTGCCAACCTTCTGAATGAAATCGGCAGCCAGCGGTACGAAAGCTCCCAGTTCCGTGTTGAAAAAGGCAAGGTTGAATGTTGCGATCAGGTTTGCCGGGTCGACCGACCCCGAAGAAATCCAAAGCAACTTATCCTTGACGTCCATCTGCCCGAGCAGGCTTCGACTGGACGCCGTGTCGTGGACAAGGACGCGAATGGTCGTAGACAAACGTTTTGCCTCAGCAATACTGCCTGCCTTGTAGAGCCGAGTGCTTGCTACCAGGAAGGACATCTGGTCTTCCAGTTGGTCGAACAGCTCCAACTTCTCTTGTTCACTCAAAGTCAAAACTCGCACCAATCCGTATAGGACATCAGGAGATCGTCGGCCCTTATGCATTCAATTTCGTCATTCGCTTTCTCTCTTACACTAAAGCCAATGGCCGACATGCCATGCTAAGTCGAAGTAAGCAAGAGGATGCCCCGGCCTCACTTGCACTGCGTAACGCGCACCGAAGGTTTGAATTGCAGGGACAAGGCGGGATATCACCGAGCTACCCGACCGTCCCCGCTTAGGAGTGTCCGATAGAGAATCGTTAAATGGGAGTCCCGGCACCGCTGCAATTCACGCTCCAACCCTTGCCGTGTGAATCGCAGAGAAAATTGGCGGCTTTCTATTGAAGGTGAATGGGTACAAGGTGCGATGTGAGTTGACCGTGCTGCAGGTGCAGACCATTGTTCAGTCGTGGCTGTATAGTTCAGTCCATGCTGACTATTGCTTCTCGTCTTGACGTGATGAACCGATTGGGCCGGGCGATGGCCGACCCGAACCGGTCGAGGATCCTGCTGATGTTGTTGGACGGACCCGCCTACCCCGCGGAGATGGGCCGGGAGCTGGAACTCTCGCCGTCCAATGTCTCGAACCACCTGGCGTGCCTGCGCGATTGCGGGATCGTGGTGGCCGAGCCGCAGGGCCGCCGGACCCGGTATGAGATCGCCGACCCGCACCTGGGCAGAGCGCTGGCGGCGTTGGTGGAAACGACCCTGGCGGTGGACGCCGGAGCCCCGTGCATTGATTCGGGCTGCACGGTGACTGGTTGCTGCGGCGGGGGTGCCCGATGAGCGTCCCGGTCGTGACCGCCGAGCGGCGGGCCACACTGCACCGCCGGGTGAAGTTCATTGTCGGGTTCACCATCACCTACAACGTCATCGAGGCCATCGTGGCCGTCACCGCCGGGACCATGGCTTCGTCCGGCGCACTGATCGGCTTTGGGCTCGACTCGGTGGTGGAGGTCCTCTCGGCCACGGCGGTGGCTTGGCAGTTCACCCGCAAGGACCCCGAACGCTGGGAGCGGGTGACGGTCAAGGTGATCGCGATCGCGTTCTTCGCCCTGGCCGCCTATGTCACAGTCGACTCGATCTCCGCGTTGGCTGGGGCCCAGCAGGTGGACGAGAGCCCGCTGGGCATCGGGATTGCCGCGCTGAGCTTGATCGTGATGCCGGCGCTGGCCTGGTTTGAGTTCCGCACCGGCCGGGAGCTGGACTCCAAGAGCGTGATGGCCGATGCTAAGCAGCTGCTGCTGTGTATCTACCTCTCCGGCACGGTCCTGCTGGGTCTGTTGCTGAACTGGTTGTTCGGCTGGGACTGGGCTGACCCGGTCGCCGCCCTGGTCGTCGCCTTCCTCGCGGTCCGCGAGGGCATGGAGGCCTGGGGCGGGGAGGTCGAATCCCCTTTCGAGACCCTCGGCCACCTGGACCAAGACGACGAGGACGAGGAACGACCACAGGAAGTCTCCTAGGCACCGTTAGAGGAACCCCCACCGGGCAGCCCACCGCTGACCTGCCCGAACGAGAGCTCGCTTCGAACCGTGTCCCGCAAGACCCGTCCGGGGAGATATCCGGTACAGGGGCGCTTACTGACACGCTCGAGAGCGCAACGGCAGTACCAAGTCACCCACCTCACCCACCTCACCCGGCTCGCCGGGACCGAACACGGAGCACCACCAGGCGGCCGAGCAGTCCCACGGCGAACACCGCGAGCATGATGACCACGGACAGCGCCGGAAGGGTGAAGGCCAACACCAGACAGAGCACGGCACCGGTGAGGTTCAGCCAGCGGGGTGAACGCACCACGCGCTCGGTCAGGGTGAAGGCCGCCAGATTGGAGACGGCGTAGTACACCAGCACGCCGAAGGAGGAGAAGCCCACCACGGTCAGCACATCCGCCGTTAGCAGCAGGACGATCACCACCGCGGCGGCCGCGAGCTGGGCAGCCCACGGGACCGAGGTGCGGGTGGAGACCCGGGCCAGGGGCCGCGGCAGGTCACCCTCGCGGGCCATGGCCAGCCCCGTGCGGGAGATCCCTGCCACGAGGTTGAGCAGAGAACCCAGGCTGGCCAGCGCCGCCCCGCCCACGGCGAGCCAGAGCCAGTCCGGGCCGAAGAGTAGGCCCACGGCGTCCCGGACGGGTGCTTCCGAGCCCGCCAGTCCGTCCTCGCCGAGGACGCGGGTCAGGCTCCAAGCCAGCATTCCGTAGAGCACCAGCGTGAACCCCAGGGCACCCATCACCGCGCGGGGGATCGTCCGGCGGGGATCGCGGACCTCCTCACCCATCGTCGCGATCCGGGCGTATCCTGCGAAGGCGAAGAACAGCAGCCCCGCCCCCTGCAGCACACCCAGGAACGAAGGATTCACCGGTGCAGCCGAACCGGCCGGGGGAGCGGCGGAGCCGGCGTCGGGCCCGTAGGCCAGGCCCGCCACGATGACCAGGGCGAGGATCAGCAGCACCGGAACCAGGATGGCCACCGTGGCCTGCACTGTCCGGGTGATCCCGAGCAGGTTCACACCGGTCAAGAGCACGACGGCGGCGATCGCCACCCAGCGTGCGGTCCAGTCCGTCTCCGGCGCCACATAGAGACCGACGGTGTAGGCCATGGCGGCGATGGACGCGGACTTTCCGGTGACGAAACCCCAGCCGGCCAGGAAGCCGGCCCACTCACCGAGCTGCCGGCGGCCGAAGGTATAGGCGCCGCCGGAGGTCGGGTGCACGGCTGCTAATTGGGCCGTGGAGATGGCATTGAGCCAGGCCGTCACCCCGGCCACCAGCAGGGCGGCCATCAACAGCCCGCCGGCCTGCGCAGCGGCCAGCCCGAGCGCGGTGAACACTCCGGCTCCGACCATGGAACCGACACCGATGATCACGGATCCGGGCAGCCCCAGGCGTCGTTCGAGGGAGCCACCTGTGGACACTGGTCGTGACGGTCGAAGAGGCATGCGCTCCACCCACTAGAATCATCCGGGAACCGGTCTGCCCTGATGGGCTGAACCAGTGATACCACCCCCACAGAACATCCCGGTGAACCGGGACCGGAAGGACCTGAAGTGCTGCGCACCCACCAGCTGGGCGAACTCAACGCCTCGCTCATCGGACAGACCGTCACCGTGACCGGATGGGTGGCACGCCGCCGTGACCACGGTGGGGTGGCCTTCGTGGACCTGCGCGATGCCTCCGGCTTCGCCCAGGTGGTGGTGCGGGACGAGAAGGACTTCGATCCGCTGCGCAACGAGTTCGTACTGCAGGTCACCGGCACGGTGGAACGCCGCCCCGAGGGTAACGAGAACCCGGCTCTGCCCTCCGGCGAGATCGAGCTCATCGCGGACACCGTGACCGTGCTTAACGCCGCCGCTCCGCTGCCGTTCCAGATCGACGAGCACGTGGAGGTCGGTGAGGAGGCCCGGCTGCGCCACCGCTACCTGGACCTGCGCCGCCCGGAGCCGGCCCGCATCATGCGCCTGCGCTCCGAGGTCAACCGCACCGCCCGCAACCTGCTGCACGAGGAGGGGTTCATCGAGGTCGAGACCCCGACCCTGACCCGCTCCACCCCCGAGGGCGCCCGCGACTTCGTGGTCCCGGCCCGACTCTCGCCCGGCTCCTGGTACGCCCTGCCCCAGTCCCCGCAGCTGTTCAAGCAGCTGTTGCAGGTCGGCGGCATCGAGAAGTACTTCCAGATCGCACGCTGCTACCGGGACGAGGACTTCCGCGCCGACCGCCAGCCGGAGTTCACGCAGCTGGACATCGAGGCCTCCTTCGTGGAGCAGGACGACGTGATCGCCCTCGGCGAGAAAATTGTGAAATCGGTCTGGTCGCTGGTCGGAGTGGATGTGCCGACCCCGATCCGCCGCATGACCTACTGCGAGGCGATGGAGAAGTACGGCTCGGACAAGCCGGACCTGCGCTTCGGCCTCGAGCTGACGGACCTCACCGAGTACTTCGCGGACACCCCGTTCCGCGTGTTCAAAGCACCCTACGTGGGTGCCGTGGTCATGCCCGGCGGCGCCTCCCAGCCGCGCCGCACCCTGGACGCCTGGCAGGAATGGGCCAAGCAGCGCGGGGCTCGCGGCCTGGCCTACGTGCTCATCCAGGAGGACGGATCGCTGACCGGCCCGGTCTCCAAGAACATCTCCGAGGAGGAGAAGGCCGGCCTGGCCGCCGCCACCGGCGCCAACCCGGGTGACTGCATCTTCTTCGCCGCCGGCGAGACTAGCCCCTCCCGCGCCATCCTCGGCGCCGCGCGCGTGGAGATCGGCCACCGCGTCGGCCTGATCAAGGACGCCGGCCCGGACGTGACCGCTGCCGAGGCCGACTGGGCGTTCGTGTGGGTTGTGGACGCCCCCATGTTCGAGCCCGCCTCGGAGGCCGTGGCCTCCGGTGACGTCGCAGTGGGCTCCGGTGCCTGGACCGCGGTGCACCACGCCTTCACCTCGCCGAAGCCCGAGTTCATGGACACCTTTGACACGGATCCGGCCAGCGCTCTCTCCTACGCCTATGACATCGTGGTCAACGGCAACGAGGTGGGCGGCGGCTCCATCCGTATCCACCAGGGCGAGGTCCAGGAGCGGGTGTTCAAGCTCATGGGCCTGGACGAGGAGTCCGCGCAGTCCAAGTTCGGCTTCCTCCTGGAGGGCTTCAAGTACGGCGCCCCGCCGCATGGCGGCATCGCGTTCGGCTGGGACCGCATCGTCGCCCTGCTGGCCGGCACCGAGTCCATCCGGGATGTCATCGCGTTCCCGAAGACCGGCAACGGCTATGACCCCCTGACCGCCGCCCCGGCGCCCATCACGGACCAGCAGCGCAAGGAGGCCGGTGTGGATGCCACGCCGGAACCGAAGGAGGCCGCCCCGGAGCAGGGGACGAAGGCCGCCCAGGACTCGCCCGATACCACGGGGGCCTGACATGGCGCCCGAGGGTGAGCAGGATCAGCGCCGGGACAGTGTTCCGCCGACGGCGGTGCGGCTGCTGCCGGTCCTGATCGTCACCTTCGCGCTGAACGTGCTGATCGACCAGTCCACGGAATGGCCGATGCTGCTGCGCTGGGGCATCGCCCTGGCCGGCGGCATCGCGGCGCAGTTCGTCGTGGTGCGCCTCTGGTCTTCGCGCCAGCGGTGATGTCTACCCGGTGACGGTCACCCAGTGACGTCCACGCGGTGACCGCCGGCGGGTCAACCCCGCCGCGGTCCCGCCAGGTCCTCGCTGTCCACCCACACGGTGAAGGGGCCCGAGTTGACCAGGGCCACGTCCATGACGGCCCCGAAGACCCCGCGCTCCACCGGCACGCCCAGCGCCTCCAAAGCGGTGATGAACCGCTCGTACAGCGGCTCGGCCTGATCGCCCTTCGCGGACCGCGTCCACGAGGGCCGGCGTCCTTTCCGTACATCCCCGTACAGGGTGAACTGGCTGACCACGAGGGCGGCGGCACCGGCCCCGACGAGGGAGTCCTCGCCGTCGAGGATGCGCAGGTGCGCCACCTTCTCGGCCAATTGCACGGCCTCCGCCTCGGTGTCCTGGACCGAGACCCCCAGCAGCACCACGAGCCCGGGGGAGTCCAGGCGCCCCGTCACCCGGCCCTCGACGGTCACGGTCGCGGACGTTGCCCTCTGCAGCACAGCTCTCATGGCTCCATTCTCCCCGCGTTCTCCCCGCCCCGGGCGCCCAGCCCGTCCGGGGCGGCGGCTAGGCTGGGCCGGTGAGTGATTTGTTCAGTGTGCTCGGTGGCGGGGATCATGACGGTGACGGCGAATCGGACACCCCGGACGACGACGGCGCCTCCTCGGGCGGCCGGGACCGCCCCAGTGCCCCTTTGGCCGTGCGCATGCGTCCGCGCACCGTCGACGAGGTCGTCGGCCAGCAGCACCTGCTCCACGTCGGCTCGCCGCTGCGCAAGCTGGCGGAAGGGGCGGCCGGCGGCCGAGCCGGCCGTGGTGCCGGGCCGTCTTCGCTCATCCTCTACGGACCACCCGGCACGGGCAAGACCACCCTGGCGACCGTGATCGCCCGCGGGCCGGGCCGCAAGTTCGTGGAGCTGTCCGCCATCAACGCCGGCGTCAAGGACGTGCGGGCGGTCATGGACCAGGCGCTGAATGATCGGGACCTCTACGGCCGGACCACGGTGCTGTTCCTGGACGAGATCCACCGGTTCAACAAGGCCCAGCAGGATGCACTGCTGCCCGGGGTGGAGAACCGGTGGGTGGTCCTGGTGGCCGCGACCACCGAGAACCCGTCCTTCTCCGTGGTGGCGCCGCTGCTGTCCCGGTCCATCATGCTCACGCTCAAGCCGCTCACGGACGCGGACATCGGCGGCGTCCTGGACCGTGCGGTCGCTGACGAGCGGGGACTCAACGGCACGGTTGTGCTGGAGGACGAGGCCCGCGAGTACTTGGTGCGCATGGCCCAGGGCGATGCCCGCCGGGGGCTGACCACCCTGGAGGCCAGCGCCGGCGTGGCCCTGGACCGGTGGGAGGCCGCCGGCTTCGATGACTCAGAGGAGTCCGAGGAATCAGACGAGCCCGATGAGGCCGGGCAGCCTCACCGCCCCGCACTGCCCTCGATCAGCCTCCAGGACGCCGCACAGGCCATGGACCGGGCGGTGCTGCGCTATGACAAGGCCGGGGACCAGCACTATGACGTCATCAGCGCGTTCATCAAGTCGATCCGCGGTTCGGACGTGGACGCCTCCTTGCATTACCTGGCGCGGATGCTGGAGGCGGGGGAGGACCCGAGGTTCATCTCCCGGCGCCTGATCATCTCGGCCTCCGAGGACATCGGGATGGCTGATCCGACCGCGCTGCAGACCGCCGTCGCGGCAGCCCAGGCCGTGCAGCTCATCGGCATGCCGGAAGGGCGGCTGGTCCTGGCCGAGGCCACGGTCCACCTGGCCACCGCCCCCAAGTCCAACGCCTCCTACGCCGCCATCAACGAGGCCGTGGCAGACGTCCGTGCCGGCCTGTCCGGGGAGGTGCCACCCCACCTGCGGGACGCCCACTACCCAGGTGCGGCCGGCCTGGGCCACGGCAAGGGGTACGTCTACTCTCATGACGCCCCGCATTCGGTGGCGCGGCAGCAGTACCTGCCGGATTCGTTGCGCGGGAAGGACTACTACCGTCCCAAACAGAACGGCGTCGAGCGGAATCTGGCGGACCGGGTGCAGCAACTGCGGTCGATCATCCGGGGCACTCCACCACCGGCACCACCGGCCCCACCGGCACAACTGGCGCAACCTGCGCAACCGGCATCCGACCAGAGCGATTCCAGCACGTAGGCCTCTAAGCCTTGATCCACCGATGAGCATGCTTGGTACTGGTACGTAATTAAGAACGAAATGCCCGTCTGACCGGGAAGAATGGCACTTGTCTAAGGTTCCGTTCCACCGCGATGAGAGGGCATCTCGCAGATGCAAGTTTCCCACACCCGTTCCGCACTGTCAGCTTCCTTCGACGAGCCGAACCTCATCGGCTCCGCCGGACTGGTGCCGATGATGGAGCTGGCCGCCGAGGCCGGCCTGCACCAGCTGGCCAAGGGGCGATTGACGGTGCCGACCGACAAGGGCGCCAACGCCGGGGCCAAGATCGCGGCCCTGGTGGCCGGCATGTGCGCCGGAGCCGACTCGATCGACGACATGGCCATCCTGCGCCACGGGGCGATGAAACGACTCTTCAACGCCTGCTACGCGCCCTCGACCCTGGGTTCGTTCCTGCGTGCGTTCACCTTCGGGCACGTCCGCCAGCTCGACGCGGTCGCCTCCCGACTGTTGGCCAACCTCTCCGTCAGTGCATCGGTGCTGGGAAGCCCCGGCACCGGACAGTTCGTTTATGTGGATGTGGACGACACGATCATCGAGGTCCACGGCTATCAGAAGCAGGGCTCCGGATACGGATACTCGGGCGTGCGTGGACTCAACGCCTTGCTGGCCACGGCGAGCACCGAGACTGCGGCCCCGGTGATCTTGGGTCAGCGTCTGCGTCGCGGAGCGGTGGGCTCCCCACGCGGGGCCTGCCGGTTGATCGCCGACGCGCTGGCCACGCTCAAGCGACTGCCTCCGGACTCTGGCGCCCGGATGTTGGTCCGTGCCGACTCAGCTTTCTACGGGCACGCCACCGTGGCCACCGCGTTGAAAGCCGGTGCCGACGTCTCGGTCACCGTGCGGATGAATCCGGCGGTCAAGGCCGCCATCGCCACCATCGCCGACGACGCCTGGACCGGCATCGAATACCCCGAGGCGATCTACGACGAGACCACCGGCACCTGGACCTCCAAAGCCGAGGTCGCCGAGGTGTCCTTCACCGCGTTCACCTCGAGGAAGAAAGCCGAACGCATCCCCGGACGCCTGGTGGTGCGCCGCATCCCAGAACTGAACCCCAGGCAGGACGACGGGCAGCCGACGTTGTTCGACACCCACCGGTTCCACGCCTTCTTCACCACCGTGGATCCGGAAGTGTTGGACACGGTGGCCGCGGACCAGACTCACCGGGGGCATGCGGTCATCGAGCAGGTCAACGCGGATCTGAAGGACAGCGCCCTGGCCCACCTGCCCTCCGGCCACTTCGGGGCCAACAGCGCCTGGCTGGTCTGCACGGTGATGGCCTACAACCTCACCCGCACCGCCGGGCTCCTCGCCGCCGGCACCTTCACCAAAGCCCGCACCGGCACCATCCGGGCCAGACTCGTGAACATCCCGGCCCGCATCGCCTCCAGCGCCCGCAAAATTCGAATCAGACTGCCCGAGGCCTGGCCCTGGCAACAGGGACTCGAACGGATCTTCACCGCCATCCACCCGCCACCACAATCGGCATAGCCAACCGACCGAACGCCGCGCCCCGGCACGACCGAAGGACCAACAGTGGAACACCACCGGCAGCGAGGCCGGTTACTTCCTCACGCCCGAAATCGATTCACCCGGTGCTTCCGGAATCACACTCCGGCCTGAACCCGTGTCGGTGGATCGAGGCTAAGCTGGGAGTGTCCGTACCCGCTATGACCGCGGTTCGGCCTCGGGCCACGTGAAGGGCCCACCGGCCGCGGAGATCGGAGCATCTGCCATGTCCACTCCCGCGAACAACCCGGCCAGCCGTCTCGTGCCGAACACCGCCCAGGTCGACTACCGGATCCTCAAGTCGGTGGCCGCCTACGAGCAGGCCCAAGAGCTGGTGGACCGCCTCTCCGATGGCGGCTTCCCCGTGGAGAAGACCAGGATCGTCGGCACGGGCCTCCGGTCGGTCGAGCAGGTCACCGGCCGGATGACTACCGGCAAGGCCGCTGGGCAGGGAGCCCTCGGCGGCCTGTGGTTCGGCCTGATGATCGGCATCCTGTTCCTGATCCTGGCGCCCGGCAACTTCTTCCTGATCCTTCTTCTGGCGCTGGGCTTCGGTGCTGTGTGGGGTGCGATCTTCGGAGCGCTCGGCCATGCGGCCACCCGGGGCCGCCGCGACTTCTCCTCCGTCCAGGTCATGGAGGCCGAGTCCTACGATGTGCTCGTGGAGGCGTCCCACATCAACCAGGCCGCACAGGTGGCCAACGGGCAGCCCATGCCGGAGCAAGACACCGAGGCCTAGCCCGGGGCTCCAGGGCTCCCGTACGCCCGGGCTCCCGCACGACCCGACTCTCGGATCCGGCGGTCCGGGGCGCGGTACAGAACTGGTAGACTCTTCTGCTGTCTGGCAAGCGCCGCCAGTTCTTCCTGCCCCGTTCCGGCCTGTGCCGGTGGTGTGGGGAGGCCCCGTCCGGGTCCTGCGGCGCTGTAGCAATGACGGGCAGCGGCATGCCCCTCAGCTCTCCCGAAGGACGCACGGGAGGCCAGGTTCCGGTCCACCCTTGTCACACCGTGGGAGCCCCCGCCTCGTGTCAGGACCGGAGACAAACCAGAACCGTGCCGCCTGACAAGAAAGGTCCCTCGTGGCTTCCAACCTCCGTACCCGCCGCACCGTGCGCCACTCGCGCGCACTCGGCATTGCCCTGACTCCCAAGGCCGAGAAGTACATGGAGCGCCGTCCGTACGGTCCCGGCCAGCATGGCCGTGCCCGTCGCAAGGCCGACTCCGACTACTCGGTGCGCCTGAAGGAAAAGCAGCGTCTGCGCGCCCAGTACAACATCCGCGAGGCGCAGATGCGCCGCTACTTCGAAGAGGCCAAGCGCACCTCGGGCCTGACCGGTGAGAACCTGGTCGAGCTGCTCGAGATGCGTCTTGACGCCCTCGTGCTGCGCGCCGGCTTCGCCCGCACCATCCAGCAGGCCCGCCAGATGGTCGTGCACCGCCACATCGTGGTGGACGGCGCCCGCGTGGACCGCCCGTCCTTCCGCGTGAAGGAGGGCCAGCTGATCCACGTGCACGAGCGCTCGGAGAAGATGGTCCCCTTCCAGATCTCCGCCACCGGCGCCCACCAGGACGTCCTGCCGGCCGTCCCGGGCTACCTGGACGTCGAGATCGACAAGCTGCAGGCCAAGCTGACCCGCCGCCCGAAGCGCTCCGAGGTCCCCGTGACCTGCGAAGAGCAGCTCGTGGTCGAGTACTACGCACGCTGATCCCTTCCGGATCTGCTGCGGCGGAAACTGCCTGAGAACCCGGCGTCCCCTCGAGGGGACGCCGGGTTTCGGCTTTAAGGACGAACAGCGAGGCCTCGCCCCGCACCCGGGGACGTCAGGGCCGGCGTCGGGCGCTGAAGTTCCACGCTGGGGCCGCGGCCCCGGTAGGGTGGACCAGGCACTGAAGCGAAAGGAAATCCCGTGATCAAGCGCGTAATGCTGGTGGGAGTGGGGGCAGCCGTCGGCTGGCTCGGGCACACCGTCTTCAGCAAGGGGCGTGACGCCGCCGCCCTGCGGGCCGAGGAGACGATCCGCCACACGCTGAACCCGGAGAACATCGGGCGCAATGCCGGGCAGGCCGCGGCCACCGCCCTGGCCGCCAGCGCCCGCTCCTTCGCCTATCAGCTGCGCGAGGAGGTCCCTGCCTGGAAGACGATGTCATCCTCCCTGGCCGACCCCGCGCCGCAGCAGAAGCAGTCCCGGACCACGGCCGATGCAGCCGCCACGGATGTCCCGGATGCCGCGCACACCACCATCACGGGTACCGCCACGGAAGGCCCCGCGGACAGGTCCACACCCCGACCCACCGACCGAAAGCAGTCGTAGAGCAGTCATGAAGTCCCAGGACATCGCCAGCCGCTGGCTGGATTTCTTCGCCAAGAAGGACCACTCCGTCGTCCCCTCGGCATCGTTGGTCTCCCCGGACCCGTCGTTGCTGTTCACGATCGCCGGCATGGTCCCCTTCATCCCGTACTTCCTGGGCCAGGAGACCCCGCCGTACCAGCGGGCCACCACCGTGCAGAAGTGCATCCGCACCGCGGACATCGAAGAGGTCGGCAAGACGGTCCGCCACGGCACCTTCTTCCAGATGTGCGGCAACTTCTCCTTCGGCGACTACTTCAAGGAGAAGGCCATCCCCTACGCCTGGGAGCTGCTGACCACAGGTCAGGACCAGGGTGGCTTCGGCCTGGACCCCGAGCGACTGTGGGTCACGGTGTACGAGGAGGATGACGAGGCCGAGCGCATCTGGCGCGAGGAGGTCGGCTTCCCGGCCGAACGCATCCAGCGCCTGGGCAAGGAGGACAACTACTGGCACACCGGCCAGCCCGGCCCCGGTGGCCCGGACTCGGAGATCTTCTATGACCGGGGACCGGAGTACGGCCGCGAGGGCGGCCCGTCCGCGGACGAGAACCGCTACATGGAGATCTGGAACCTGGTCTTCATGCAGTACCAGCTCTCCGAGGTCAACTCGCAGACCGACTTCACCGTGGCCGGCGAGCTGGACCACAAGAACATCGACACCGGACTGGGCCTCGAACGTCTCGCCATGATCCTGCAGGGCGTGGAGAACATGTACGAGACGGACCAGGTCCGCCCCGTGCTGGACCGCGCCGCCGCCCTGGCCGGCAAGGAGTATTCCTCCACCGAGGACGCCACGGATCCGCGCTACACGGACGACGTGCGCCTGCGGATGATCGCCGACCACATCCGCTCCGCGTTGATGCTCATCACCGACGGCGTGGTGCCCGGCAACGAGGGCGGCGGCTACGTGCTGCGCCGCCTGATCCGCCGCGCCGTGCGGGCCATGCGCCTGATGGGCGTGACCGATCCGGTGCTGCCGGAGCTGCTGCCGGTCTCGCGGGACGCCATGAAGGGCACCTACCCGGAGGTCGAGCGGGACTTCGACCGCATCGCCCGGATCGCCTACAACGAGGAGAAGGCGTTCCTGCGGACCATCGCCGCCGGCACGGCCCGGATGGACTCGGCCGTCACGGCCGCGAAGTCCGCCGCCCGCGCCGCCGGAGGGGAAGACACCACGACGGCCGGCATCTCCGGTGCCGACGCGTTCGAACTGCATGACACCTACGGATTCCCGATCGACCTCACCCTCGAGATGGCCGAGGAGGCCGGGGTGGCCGTGGACGAGGCCGGTTTCCGCGAGCTCATGACCGAGCAGCGCAACCGTGCCCGCCAGGACGCCAAGTCCAAGAAGTCCGGTCACGTTGACTCCTCGGCCTACCGCCAGCTGCAGGCCGAGGGGGACACCGTCTTCACCGGCTACACCGAGCACACCACCGAGGCCCGCATCCGCGGCCTGCTGAGCGGCGGCCAGCGGGTCAGCTCGGCCTCTGCCGGCCAGGAACTCGAACTGGTGCTGGACGCCACGCCCTTCTACGCCGAGGCAGGGGGCCAGGCCGCTGACACCGGTCTCATCACCGGCGACGGATTCGTCCTGGAGGTCCTCGACGTCCAGTCACCGGTCCGGGGCCTGAGCGTGCACCGGGTCAAGGTCACCGAGGGTGAAGTGCCCGCCGGGGCCACCGCCGTCGGCGCCATCGACCTGCAGCGGCGCCTGGACGCCCAGAAGGCCCACACCGGCACGCACCTGGTGCACGCCGCCCTCCACCAGATCCTCGGCCCGGAGGCCACGCAGTCCGGCTCCTTCAACAAGGAGGGCTACCTGCGGTTCGACTTCCGCTGGGGCGAGGCCATGAGTGAGATGGCCCGGTCCGAGGTCGAGGAGGTCTCCAACCTGGCCATCCGGGACAACCACACCGTGCTCACGCGCGAGATGGGCCTGGACGAGGCGCGTGCGCTCGGAGCAATGAGTCTGTTCGGCGAGAAGTACGGAGACCGCGTGCGCGTGGTCGAGGTCAACGGCGCCTGGTCCCGCGAGCTGTGTGGTGGCACCCACGTGGGCGCCACGGCGGAGATCGGCTCCCTGGCCCTGCTCGGGGAGCAGTCAGTGGGGTCGGGCAACCGCCGCGTCGAGGCCCTCGTCGGACTGGACGCCTTCCGCCACCTGGCCACCGAGCGCACGCTCGTCAACGAGCTCACCGGCCTCCTCAAGGTCCCGGCGGACCAGGTCAAGGACCGGGTCGCCGGCACCCTGGCCCGGCTCAAGGAGGTCGAGAAGGAACTCGCCGTGCTGCGCTCGGCCCAGCTGCAGGCCGAGGCCGGCCGCCTCGTCGAGAACGCCGTGGCGGTGTCCGGCACCGGCGCCACCGTCACGGTCCTGGCGCACGACGCCGGCCCGGTCGGCTCGGGCGACGAGCTGCGGACCCTCGTGCTGGACCTGCGCTCCCGGTTGGAGAACCAGTCCGGCAACGCCGCGGGCACCCCCGTGGTGGTGGCCATGGCGGGCACCGTCAAGGGTCGTCCGCTCGTGGTGGTCGGCACCAATCAGGCCGCCCGCGAGTCCGGCCTGAAGGCCGGCGCCCTCGTCAAGACCGCCTGCGGCGTGCTCGGCGGAGGCGGCGGTGGCAAGGACGACGTGGCCCAGGGTGGCGGCCAGGACGCCGCCAAGATTGATGACGCCCTGCTTGCCGTGCGGACGGCGATCGAGTCGATGGTCGGGGCCGCAGGCGCGTGAGTGGTGCACTGCAACGCGGGGTCCGCCTCGGGGTCGACGTCGGCAAGGCCCGCGTCGGCCTCGCCGCCTCTGACCCGGACGGGATCCTCGCCACCCCGGTGAAGACGCTCCGGCGGGACCTCAAGAAGGGTTTCGACCGGCGGCTGATCGTCCGGGAGGCCCTGGAGCGGGCGGCCGTGGTGGTCTACGTCGGGTATCCGGTGAACATGCAGGGCCGCTCCACGGAATCCACGGAGGATGCCCACCGCTATGCCCAGGACCTGGCAGCGGAGCTGCTCGCGGCCGGAAGCCCGGCACGAGTGCAGCTCGTGGATGAACGCCTCAGCACCGTCACGGCCCACCGGCAACTGCATGAGGCCGGCCGGGGGAGCCGGACCCACCGCGAGGTCGTGGACCAGGTGGCGGCCGTGCAGATCCTCGAGCAGGCGTTGAATATGCAACAATCACTCCAGCGGGATGCAGGACGCCCCGTGCTAGTTCCTGCGCCAGAAGGACCAGAGGGAGAGGACGGAACACGTGGCCGATCTGACTCCTGACGATCCGACTCCTGACGACCCCCGGGACCCTCAGTCCCCGCTGACCCGGCGCGAACTGCGCCGCCGCGAGGAGGAGCACCGGTCGGAGCACGAGGCCAGCCTGGGCGAAGACCGCCGCGAATACCCCGGACAGCCCGATGATGGCAACGAGGGTCACGACGGCGGAGACGGTCAGGGCCAGGACCGCGGCGCGGCGGATGACGACGCCGTTGTCGTGGGTACCGACAGTTCAGGCACCCCTGTCATCGTCCGCCCGGCCGGCCGCAAGGGATACCAGACCGTCATCGTCAACCGGGACCGCTCCCTGGATGCCGAGAAGCAGGCGAAGAAGGCGGCGCGCCGGAAGCGGCGCCGCCGCCGCAACATCGCTCTGACCGCGGCCTTCGCCGCATTCGTGGTGCTGGTGGCGGGCCTGTCCTTCGCGCTGAAGGCCATCCTGCCGGATCCGGTGGCCGAGGACTACCCGGGCCCTGGCGGTGCGGAGGTGGTGTTCTCCGTCAACGAGGGTGAGGGCGCCATCGCCATCGGGAACCGCCTCGTGGAGGAGGACATCGTGGCCAGCAGCGCCGCCTTCATCGAGGCCGTCAACCAGTCGCGATCGGAGAACACGATCCAGCCGGGCGACTATCCACTGCAGAAGCAGATGAAGGCCGCGGACGCCGCGGCCATCCTCCAACGCGACGGTGAGGGCCAGGTCCACTACGTCGCGGTGAACCGCGGCATGCGCTTGGGCGAGGCCATGAACGCCGTCAGCGAGTCCACGGGCATCTCCGTCCAGGACCTGGAGGCGGCCGCGGCGGACCCCACTGACTTCGGGCTTCCCGCCGAGGCCCCCAGCCTGGAGGGCTACCTGGCTCCGGGGGAGTACCGCTTCCCGGTGGACGCCGAACCGGCCGAGATCTTCGCCATGATGATCGAGCCGACCATGGCCGAGCTCGAGGAACAGGGGATCACGGACGAGTCCGAGCAGTTCCGCACCGTCACGATCGCCTCCATCCTGGAGGCCGAGGCGCTGACGGACGACTACCCGATCGTCGCCGGCATCATCGAGAACCGCCTCAATCCATCCAACGAGGAGACCGGCGGCTACCTGCAGATCGATGCCACGGTGATCTACGGACTCGGCCAGCGCCAGTTGCAGTTCTCCGAGGAGGACAAGCGGGATGCCTCCAATGAGTACAACACCTATGCCCACCGCGGTCTGCCCCCCGGGCCCATCGGTGCCCCGTCCACCCAGGCCCTCGACGCGGCGGCCCATCCGGAGGACAGCGACTACTACTACTGGGTGACCACCAACATCGAGACCGGCGAGACGAAGTTCGCAGAGGACTATGCGCAGCACCGCATCTATCAGCAGGAATACCGCGACTACTGCGCCGACAATGCGGAGATCTGTGGTTAGGCCGTCCGCCGGAGTCCTCGGTCACCCCATCTCGCACTCGAAGTCACCGGCCCTGCACCGGGCCGCCTACCGCGCCCTGGGCCTGGACGTCGCCTACGACGCCCATGACGTGACACCGGAGGCGCTGCCCGCCTTCATGGGCGGCCTGGACCGGAGCTCGGGGACGGGCTTCGACTGGCTCGGGTTCTCGGTCACCATGCCGCTGAAGTCCGCGATGATGCCTCTCGTGGACCGCTACTCGCCGCGGGCCGAACGGCTCGGGTTCCTCAATACCGTCGTCTGGGACGGGGACGGGGTCTCCACGGCCTACAACACGGACGTGGAGGGCATCGTCGAGTCGCTCGTGTTCGCCGGCTACCAGCGTGAGGTGACCGGTGGGCGGATGGGCATCCTCGGCGGTGGCGGGACCGCCGCGGCGGCCATCGCCGCAGCGGAGAAGCTGGGCCTGGCCGGCGTCGACCTGTTCGTCCGCACCCCGGCCAAGGCCGCCGAGCACGCCGACCTCGCGCGCGGCTTCGGCCTGACCCCCCGCATCCGTCTCCTGGAGGACTTCCCGACGGCGGCCGGCGGCTTCCGCGCCGTCGTCGCCACGCTGCCCCCGCGCGCCGCGGACCCCACCGCCGCGGCCCTGGCCGGTGCGTTGTCCGGAGCCCAGAACGGGGCGCAGAAGGGGGAAACAGTGGGGAGTGCAGAACCTGCACCGTTGCCCCCCTTGCTGGACGCCGCCTACGACCCGTGGCCGTCCGCGCTGGCACTGTCCTGGCAGCAACAGGGCGGCCAGGTGGTCAGCGGCCTGGAGATGCTGCTGTACCAGGCCGTCGAGCAGGTCCGCCTGTTCACGGAGCGCATCCGCCCTGACGGAACGGAGCCCGACTGGCCCGCCGTCATCGCCTCGATGGCAGCCGCCATCGACCTTACGGAGCGCTGAACTCGGTCACACGGTCCGGAAACCCGTGCGGACCATGAGAGAATCGAATCCATGGTGCGCTGGTTGACAGCGGGCGAATCACATGGGCCCGCACTCGTTGGAATCATTGAAGGGATGCCCGCGGGCATCCCCCTGACCACCTCTATGGTGCAGGACGCCCTGGCGCGCCGGCGCCTGGGCTATGGCCGTGGTGCCCGCATGAAGTTCGAGCAGGACCAGGTCACGCTCGTCGGCGGGGTCCGTCACGGTTCCACCCTGGGCTCCCCGGTCGCCATCGAGATCGCCAACACCGAATGGCCCAAGTGGGAGAAGGTCATGTCGGCCGATCCCGTGGACGCGGACGAACTGAACGGCCTGGCCCGCAACGCCGCCCTCACCCGCCCCCGTCCCGGCCATGCCGACCTGGCCGGCATGCAGAAGTACGGCTTCGATGAGGCCCGCCCCCTCCTGGAGCGCGCCTCCGCCCGTGAGACCGCGGCGCGCGTGGCCCTGGGCACCGTGGCCTCCTCCTTCCTGTCGGAGCTGGGCATCCGCACCGTCTCCCACACCACAGCGGTCGGCACGGTGTCCGTGCCGGAGGGCGCCGAGCTGCCCGCGCCGGACGACGTGACCGCGCTGGACGCGGATCCGCTGCGGTGCTTCGACCAGTCCACCTCAGACGCCATGGTCGCCGAGGTCGATGCCGCCCACAAGGAGGGCGAGACCCTCGGTGGTGTCGTCGAGGTCCTGGCCTACGGCGTGCCCGTGGGACTGGGCAGCCATGTCCACTGGGACCGCCGTCTGGATTCACTGCTTTCCGGTGCCCTCATGGGCATTCAGGCCATCAAGGGCGTGGAGGTCGGTGACGGCTTCATCACGGCCGCCCGCCGTGGCACCGCCGCCCACGACGAGATCGTCAGGGGCCCAGACGGGTACCCGATCCGCACCTCCAACCGGGCCGGTGGCATCGAGGGCGGCATGAGCACCGGGGGAGTGGTCCGTGTGCGCGCCGGCATGAAACCGATCGCCACTGTCCCCAAGGCTCTGCGCACCGTGGATACGGCCACCGGCCAGGACACGAAGGCCCACCACCAGCGCTCGGACGTGTGCGCCGTGCCTGCGGCAGGCGTCGTGGCCGAGGCCATGGTCTGCCTCGTCCTCGCCCAGGCCGTCCTGCAGAAATTCGGGGGAGACTCCGTGGCGGAGACGAAGCGGAACCTGGACTCCTTCGTGGCCTCGCTCGAACCGCTGCCGCTCTCTGAGGCGGACGCGGCGGCCGAGCTGGCCGAGGCGCCCATGGGTGACCCGCTGCAGTGAGTTCCGCAACCGGCAGCGGCCCCGGTTGGTCACCTGGCCGGCGGATCGTGCTCGTGGGGCCCATGGGGTCCGGCAAGTCGACCGTCGGACTCGTCCTGGGCCGCCGGCTGGGCCTGCAGCGCCTGGACGCCGACGACCTCTTCGTGACCCAGCACGGCGCCATCTCGGACTACTTCTCCCGCAACGGTGAACCGGCCTTCCGCCAGGCGGAGGAGGAGGTCATCGGAGAGGTCCTTTCCCGCGCCGAACCGTGCGTGCTGTCCCTGGGCGGGGGAGCGGTGCTCAGCGCCCAGACCCGCGACCGACTGCGATACGGATCCCATGTCGTCTACCTCACGGTGGCGGAGGATGCGGCCCTGACCCGGCTCAACGGCGGCCTCGGACGGCCGGTCCTCGCGGGGGATCCCGGCCGCACCTGGCGCCGCATCCTCGCCGAACGCCACGCCTTGTACCGTGAGGTATCGCAGTGGACGGTGGACACCACCGGCCGCTCCACCGAAGACCTGGCCACCCACATCATCCGCCTCGTCCGTCAGGCCGAGACCACCACCCCGACCACAGGAGCTGTCCATCCATGACTGAGCCGAACACCCCGTCCGCCGAAACCGTCCCGGACGATGCCACCGTCATCCCCGTGGCCGGCGGATCGGGGTCATCGGGCACCGGTGGCTACGACGTCGTGGTCGGCAAGGGCCTGCTGGGACGCCTGCCGGACATGCTCGGGCCCTCAGTCCGCCGCGTCCTGGTCATCCACCCCCGGGCATTGCGCGCCACCGGTGACGTGGTCAAGGCCGATCTGGAGACCGCCGGCTTCCAGGCCCTCACCGCGGAGATCCCGGACGCCGAGGAGGGCAAGCACATCCAGGTGGCCGCGTTCTGCTGGCAGGTCCTGGGCCAGAACGACTTCACCCGCTCGGACGCCGTGGTGTCCGTGGGCGGCGGCTCCGTCTCCGACGTCGCCGGCTTCGTGGCGGCCACCTGGCTCCGCGGGGTCCGCGTGGTGCACTTCCCCACCACCCTCCTGGGCATGGTGGACGCCGCTGTGGGCGGCAAGGCCGGCATCAACACCGCCGAGGGCAAGAATCTGGTGGGCGCGTTCCACCCGCCCGCCGGCGTGCTCGCTGACCTGGACACGCTGCTGACCCTGCCCCCGAACGAGCTGGTGTCCGGTCTCGCGGAGGTCGTCAAGTGTGGCTTCATCGCGGACCCGGAGATCCTCAACATCATCGAGTCCTCCCCGGAACAGGCCCAGAACCCGCACTCGACCCAGCTGCGCGAACTGATCGAGCGCTCGATCGCCGTCAAGGCGCAGGTGGTGTCCAGTGACCTGCGGGAGGCCGGCGCACGCGAGATGCTGAACTACGGCCACACCCTGGGGCACGCCATCGAACTGGCCGAGCGTTATCAGTGGCGCCACGGCGCCGCCGTGTCCGTCGGCCTGGTGTTCGCGGCGGAACTGGCGCGTTCCGTCGGACGCCTCGACGATGCCACCGCCGATCGTCACCGCACGATCCTCGAGTCGCTCGGCCTGCCGACGTCGTACTCCTCCGGCCGCTGGGAGACGCTGCTGGACGGCATCCGCCGGGACAAGAAGAACCGCGGTGACCAGCTGCGGTTCGTGCTCCTGGACGGCCTGGGCAAGCCGACCACCTATGACGTCCCGGATGCCTCGCTGCTGTTCGCGACCTACCAGGAGATAGCGGAATAACCGCGGAGTGAACCCGGGAATGATCCGGGGTACCGGCCCCATCACCTAGAATGGTCGACTGGACTTCCAGCGAGACCCGCCGACGCCATCGACTGGCCCCTTACCGACAGACGGAGATTGACAGTGGCAACCAGCAACGACATCAAGAACGGCACCGTGCTGAAAATGGACGGCCACCTGTGGAACGTCATCGAGTTCCAGCACGTGAAGCCGGGCAAGGGCGGGGCGTTCGTCCGCACCAAGATCCGGAACATCACCACCGGCAAGCTGGTGGACAAGACCTTCAACGCCGGCGCCAAGATCGAGACCGCCACTGTGGACCGCTCGGACTACGAGTACCTGTACATGGACGGCGAGGACTACATCTTCATGGACACGGACACCTATGACCAGATCCCGGTGAACCCGGCTGTCGTGGGCAACGCCGCCAACTTCATGTTGGAGAACCAGAAGGTCACCATCGCCATGAACGAGGGCACCCCGCTGTACCTGGACATGCCGCCGTCGGTGGTCCTGGAGATCACCTACACCGAGCCGGGCCTGCAGGGCGACCGGTCCTCCGCCGGCACCAAGCCCGCGACCCTCGAGACCGGCCACGAGATCCAGGTGCCCCTGTTCGTGGATCAGGGCACCAAGGTCAAGGTGGACACCCGCACGGGTGACTACCTCGGCCGCGTGAACGACTGACGGGACGACTGACCAACTGTGAGCGCACGAGGCAAAGCCCGGAGGCGCGCGCTGGAAGTCCTCTTCGAGGCCGAACAGCGCGGGACCACTCCGGATGAGGGCATCACCTCCCGCAGGGCATCCACGGCACAGGTGATCAACCCGTACACCGTGGAGATCATCCAGGGCGTGGTGGCCGAACAGGAGCGGATCGACGAGATCCTGTCCTCCTATGCCCAGGGCTGGACCCTGGACCGCATGCCGGCAGTGGACCGCGCCATCCTCCGGATCGGTGCCTGGGAACTGCTGTTCAACGACGAGGTGCCGGACCGTGTGGCGGTGTCCGAGGCGGTCACGATCGCCAAGGAATTGTCCACGGACGACTCCCCGGACTACGTCAACGGCCTGCTCGGCCGGATCCAGCAGCTCAAGCCGACGCTGCTGGACTGACCTCGCCGCTGGGCCTGATCGCGCCGAAGAGCTCCTGCCGCTGCCGGACCGTGTCCTGCAGCAGCCGGAGCTCTTCGGCGCTATTGGCCTGGACATCGTGGCCCCGTTCGATCCGGTGCCGCAAGGCCGCCAGGCGCAAGGCGGTCCGCTCGAATGCGCGGTGCTGGCTGCGTGCCCCGTGCCTGCTGGCCCACCGGCGGCCCTGCCGCCGTCCGGGGGCTGTGCCGAAGAGGGCGATCTCCTCCGGCCACAGCCACCCCGCCTCTTCGTAGCGGCCCAGCATGCCCTGGGTGAGGCGTCGCTCGGCCCGCAACAGCAGCACGACGGCAGCGACCGCCGCGATGAACAGCGGGACCTGTAGCACCAGGTAGAACGTGAAGAAGTCGTCGAAGATCAGGGCCAAGCCGCCGTTCCACAGGAAGTGCCCGACCATGGCGGGGACCAGCCCGACCAGGAACCAGCCGATCCAGCCGACCCGGCCGAGCCGGCCCCTGATGACTCGCCGCTGCGCGGCCACTCCCAGGAAGAACCCGATCCACACGGTGAACAGCACGTGGGCGAAGGGCGAGAACAGTCCCCGGAGCACGAAGGTGAACGCCAGCTCGGTGCCCCACCCGGCCTCGGTGTAGGCGGTGCCGAAATAGAGGATGTTCTCCGTGAAGGCGAAACCCGCGGCCACCATGCCGGCGTAGACCACCCCGTCCACGGGACCGTCGAAGTGCCGGCGGGCCGCCAGGAAGATCACCACGAGGCCGGCGCCCTTCATGGTCTCCTCGATCACCGGGGCCTGCACCACCGCCCCGAAGGTCTCCGAGTCCAGCGAGGACAGCCCGCTGAAGGCCTCCATGAACACCTCGCCCAGCGAGAGGGTGCCGAACACGGATACCCCCGCGCCCCACAGGAAGGCGAAGACGAGCCAGCCGCGGGGCTCGGGATCCCAGCGGTCGACCCACAGCAGGGCGGCCACCACGATGCCGAGGGGGACCAGCGCCAGCAGCCCGACCACGAAGAGCGTCTCGGTGCCCAGGACGCCGACCAGGAACAGGACGACCAGGGCGCCGACGGCCGCGGCTGCCACGAGCAGGGCGATGCCCCAGGCGTTGGAGCGGCGGTTGCGCCGCGCGATCAGGTGCGCCGGGGGATAGGCGGCCGACGACGGTCCGGAGGTCCCAGAGTGGCCCGCAGGGGGCAGTGGTCCCGGCCGGTTCGGCGGGGATGGTGCGGAGAGGTTCACCGGCTGCGTCATGGAACCATCCTGACACTAGGTCGCCCCGCCGCGGTGATAGTGTTGACGCCGGACCAAACACACCCCACCCGGGGTTGCGTTTCCTTTAAGTTCCGTCCTGTGAGGCGGGGAAGGAGGCATGTGTGCAGGCTGAGAGCCGCGCTGTGCGCACCGTCCGGAATGTCCTTTCCGCGGCGGATATCGATCGGGCGCTGACCCGGATCGCCCACGAGATCCTCGAATCGAACCGTGGCCCCGCCGGCCTGGTCATCCTGGGCATCCCCCGCCGCGGGGTTCCCCTGGCAGAGCGTCTGGCCCGCAAGCTCGCCCGCATCGAACCGGGCTTCGACGCCGGCACCTCGACCGGTGAACTGGACGTCACCCTCTACCGGGACGACCTGCGCCGTTCCACCTCCCGCACCCCCGCGCCGACCCGCTTGCCTGACACCGGAATCGACGGCGCCACCGTGGTACTCGTGGATGACGTGCTGTATTCCGGGCGGACCATCCGTGCCGCCCTGGACGCCCTCAACGACTTCGGCCGCCCGGCCGCCGTCCGCCTCGCCGTCCTCGTGGACCGGGGCCACCGCGAACTGCCGATCCGGGCCGACTTCGTGGGCAAGAACCTGCCCACCTCCACCGCCGAGCGCGTCCAGGTCCGCCTGGTGGAGATCGACGGGCCGGACGGCACCGCCGAGGTCACCGAGGACGCCGTCTCGATCACCGACCACGCGGAGGCCAGCGCCCGAGGTGAGGCCCGGTGAAGCACCTACTGTCCACCCAGGACCTCTCCCACGCCGACGCATTGCGCATCCTCGACACCGCCGAGGAGATGGCCACGGTCTCCGGCCGCGAGGTCAAGAAGCTTCCCGCCCTCCGCGGCCGCACCGTCGTCAACCTCTTCCTCGAAGACTCCACCCGGACCCGGATCTCCTTCGAGGCGGCGGCCAAGCGCCTGAGCGCGGACGTCATCAATTTCTCGGGGAAGGGCACCTCCGTCTCCAAAGGGGAGTCCCTGAAGGACACCGTCCAGACCCTCGAGGCCATCGGCGCCGACGCGATCGTGATGCGCCACTGGGCCTCCGGGGCGGCAGCCCAGCTCGCCGACTCCGGCTGGATCCGCTCCGCCGTGGTCAACGCCGGAGACGGTACGCACGAACACCCCACGCAGGCGTTGCTGGACGCCTTCACGCTGCGCCGCCACCTGGCGTTGCGCCACGGTACCGCGCCGCACGGCACGGACCTGGCCGGGATGAAGGTCGTCATCGTCGGGGACATCCTGCACTCCCGGGTGGCCCGCTCCAACCTGTGGCTGCTGACCACGCTCGGGGCCGAGGTCACCCTGGCCGCCCCGCCGACCCTGGTACCCGTAGGTGTGGGGGACTGGCCCTGCACCGTGACGTACTCGCTCGACGAGGCCCTGGCGGGCGCACCGGACGCCGTGATGATGCTGCGCGTCCAGTCCGAGCGCATGCATGACGCGTTCTTCCCTTCGGCCGCCGAGTACACCCGGTCCTGGGGACTGACGGATGAGCGGCTCGGGATGCTGGAGGCCAGCGGTGTGGAGGACGCGGTCATCATGCATCCCGGCCCCATGAACCGCGGCCTGGAGATCTCCGCGGCGGCCGCGGACTCCACGCGCAACACGGCCCTGGAACAGGTCGCCAACGGCGTCTCCATCCGGATGGCCGTGCTGTACCTCCTGCTGTCCGCCTCCGACAGCCCTGACCCGTCCACCCCGACCGCACCGTCCGACCGGAAGGCCACCGCATGAGCGCCACGTTTGACCCCCGCAACCGGTACCTCATCACCGGCGGCACCCTGCCGGACGGCACCACCGCGGATGTCCTCATCGAGGACGGCCTGCTGGCCGCCGTCGGGCAGGACGCCCGCGCGCGCGCCGGAACCTCGGCCGAGGCGGCCGCGGCCGAGACCATAAACGCCACCGGCCGCATCATCCTGCCGGGGCTCGTGGACCTGCACACTCACCTGCGCCAGCCCGGCCGTGAGGACTCGGAGACCGTGGAGACGGGCACCCGCGCCGCCGCGCTCGGCGGCTTCACCTCGGTGCACGCCATGGCGAACTCGACGCCGGTCGCGGACTCGGCGGGCGTCGTCGAGCAGGTGTGGCAGTTGGGCCGTGAGGCCGGCTGGTGCGACGTCCATCCCGTGGGCGCCGTCACCGTGGGCCTGGGCGGCGAACGCCTGGCGGAGCTCGGTGCCATGGCGCAGTCGCGGGCGGAGGTCCGGGTGTTCTCCGATGACGGCATGTGCGTCTGGGACCCGGTGATGATGCGCCGGGCGCTGGAGTACGTCAAGGCCTTCGACGGCGTGATCGCCCAGCACGCCCAGGAGCCGAAGCTCACCGACGGCGCTCAGATGAACGAGGGTGCCCTGTCCTCGGTCCTGGGCCTGGCCGGTTGGCCCGCCGTGGCGGAGGAGGCCATCATCGCCCGGGACGTGCTGCTGGCCCAGCACGTGGGCTCCCGGCTGCACGTCTGTCACGTCTCCACCGCCGGTTCCGTGGAGATCATCCGCTGGGCCAAGGAGCGCGGGATCGAGGTGACGGCCGAGGCCACCCCGCACCACCTGCTGCTGACCGAGGAGCTCGTCCGCACCTACAACCCGGTCTACAAGGTCAATCCGCCACTGCGCCGCGAGGAGGACGTGATGGCGTTGCGCGAAGGCCTGGCGGACGGCACGATCGACACGATCGGCACCGACCACGCCCCGCACACCGCGGAGACCAAGGAATGCGAGTGGACGGTCGCGGCCATGGGCATGACCGGCCTGGAGACCGCCCTGCCGGTGGTCCAGCAGGCGCTCGTGGACACCGGGTTGATGGACTGGGCGGGGATCTCCCGGATCCTCAGCTCGACGCCGGCCCGCATCGCCCGTCTGACGGACCAGGGCCGGATCTCCTCGGAGGGCGTCTTCGAGCTCGGTGCCCCCGCCAACCTCACCGTCTACGACCCGTCGGTCATCCGGGCCGTGGACCCGGAGTCGCACGCCACCAAGTCCCGCAACAGCCCCTTCCGGGGGATGGAGCTGCCCGGCCAGGTCACCGACGTCTTCAACCACGGGCACCCGGTGGTGCGTGACCGCGCCCTGGCCACGCCCCGGACGCAGCACCAGCAGAACCAGCACCAACAGCAGCTCAAGCAGCAGACAGGAAGCGCCCAGCAGTGAACGATGATTTCAGCGCCGAGTACACCCTCATTGGGTTCCTGACCGGCCTCGGGCTAGTGGTGATCGTGGCCCTCATGTGGTGGGGATGGCGCAACCGCAAACGACGCCAGCAGGACATCGCGCCCCCCGCCTCCGTGCCGGCCGAGGTCCTGGAGTCCGAGCCCCTCACCGGAGCCGAGGGCATGTACGTCACCACGGTGCGCGGGCGGGACTACCTGGACCGGATCGCCGTCCATGACCTCGGCTTGCGCACCAATGCCCGGTTGGAGGTGCATCGCTCCGGCGTGGCCCTGCTGCGGGAGGGCGGGTCCAACCTGTTCATCCCGCGGGCCGACCTCCGCCAGGTTCGCCTCGACTCCGGCATGAGCGGGAAGTTCGTGGAGAAGGGCGGCCTGCTCGTGGTCTCGTGGACTTTGGGAGACCACGAGGTCTCCACCGGATTCCGGACCCGCACCGCCGATGACCGTGACCCGCTGCTGACGGCCATCCAGGCCCTCGTCGACGGTGGGCTCCCGGCCGCCCCGACGGCCGCCTCCGCGCCCTCACCGGACGCCTAGACCACACCAGTGCAGCACGAGCACGAGCACACGCCGCACACCAGACCGCACGACTACCCCACACACCCACAGACCCACCCGCAGATGGAGAACAACTCGTGAGCCTCTTGAACCGCGAGCCGGCCGTACTGGTCCTGGCCGATGGAACCGTCCATCACGGCCAGGCCTACGGCCAGACCGGCACCACCCTGGGCGAGGCCGTCTTCACCACCGGCATGACCGGCTACCAGGAGACGCTGACCGATCCGTCCTACGCCCGTCAGATCATCGTGCAGACGTTCCCGCACATCGGCAACACCGGCGTCAACACCGAGGATGCCGAGTCCCGGGCCATCTTCGCCGCCGGCTACGTGGTTCGCGAGGCGGCCCGCGTTCCGTCGAACTGGCGTTCCGAGCGGAGCCTGGACGATGAGCTGGAAGCCCAGGGCGTCGTCGGGATCCAGGGCGTGGACACCCGTGCGGTCACCCGGCACCTGCGCTCCGCCGGTTCCATGAAGGCCGGGATCTTCTCCGGCGCGGCCGCTCGGCGTCCGCTCGCCGACCTCGTCGCCGAGGTCCAGGCCCAGCCGTCCATGGCCGGGGCCCGCCTGGCGGACGAGGTGACCACGGAGTCCGCCTATGTCGTCGAGCCGGCCGAGCACGGCTGGGAGGGTGAGCCGCTGCACACCGTGGTGGCGCTCGACCTCGGCCTGAAGGCCGCCACACCACGGCACCTGGCCGCCCGCGGGATCCGGCTCCACGTGCTGCCCGCCACCTCCTCCTTCGAGGACATCACCGCGCTGGACCCGGACGGCGTGTTCCTCTCCAACGGCCCCGGCGACCCCGCCACCGCCGATGACCAGGTGGCGCTGCTGCGGCAGGTCCTCGACGCCGGACTGCCGTTCTTCGGCATCTGCTTCGGCAACCAGGTCTTCGGCCGGGCCCTGGGCTTCGGCACCTACAAGCTGCCCTTCGGCCACCGCGGTCCGAATCAGCCCGTCATGGACAAGACCACCGGGCGCGTGGAGATCACCTCCCAGAACCACGGCTTCGCCGTGGATGCCCCGCTGGGTGAGCCGGTCATGGCACCCGAGGCCGCCTACGGGCGCGTCGAGGTCTCGCACTGGTCCCTGAACGACCAGGTGGTCGAGGGCCTGCGCCTGCTGGACCGCCCCGCCTTCTCCGTCCAGTTCCACCCCGAATCGGCCGCCGGCCCGCACGATTCGGTTCCCTTGTTCGACCGGTTCATCGCGATGATGACCGAGCAGTCCTCTACCTCCGAAGGAGCCTGAGCCCCGATGCCCAAGCGCACCGATCTGAAGTCCGTCCTGGTCATCGGCTCCGGCCCGATCGTCATCGGCCAAGCCGCCGAGTTCGATTACTCCGGCACCCAGGCGATCCGGGTCCTCAAGGACGAGGGCCTGCGCGTGGTGCTGGTCAACTCGAACCCGGCCACCATCATGACCGACCCCGAGCTGGCCGACGCCACGTACGTGGAGCCGATCACCCCCGAGGTTGTCGAGAAGATCATCGCCGTAGAACGCCCGGACGCCCTGCTGCCGACCCTCGGCGGCCAGACCGCCCTGAACACCGCGATCGCCCTGGACAAGAACGGGGTGCTCGAGAAGTACGGCGTCGAGCTGATCGGCGCCAACATCGCGGCGATCGAGCTCGGCGAGAACCGTGAGCTGTTCAAGGGCGTCGTGGAGCGTTGCGGCGCCGAGTCCGCGAAGTCCGAGATCGTCCACAGCATGGACGAGGCCTTCGCCGCCGCGGGGAAGCTGGGCTACCCCATGGTGGTCCGCCCCTCCTTCACCATGGGCGGCCTGGGCTCCGGCCTGGCCTACAACGAGGAGGACCTGCGGCGCATCGCCGGCGCCGGCATCCAGTACAGCCCCACCTCCGAGGTCCTGCTCGAGGAGTCCATCCTCGGCTGGAAGGAGTACGAGCTGGAGATGATGCGGGACCGCAACGACAACGTCGTGGTGGTCTGCTCCATCGAGAACTTCGACCCGGTCGGCGTCCACACCGGCGACTCCATCACCGTGGCGCCCGCCATGACCCTGACCGATCGCGAGTACCAGGCGATGCGGGACATCTCGATCGCCGTGATCCGCGAGGTCGGTGTGGACACCGGCGGCTGCAACATCCAGTTCGCCGTGGACCCGGCCACCGGGCGGATCATCGTGATCGAGATGAACCCCCGCGTCTCCCGGTCCTCTGCCCTGGCCTCCAAGGCGACCGGGTTCGCCATCGCCAAGATCGCCACCAAGCTGGCGCTCGGCTACACCCTGGACGAGATCCCGAACGACATCACGCGGAAGACCCCCGCCTCCTTCGAGCCGGTGCTGGACTACGTGGTCGTCAAGGTGCCGCGCTTCGCCTTCGAGAAGTTCCCGGCGGCGGACCCCACCCTGACCACCACCATGAAGTCCGTGGGCGAGGCCATGGCGATCGGCCGCAACTTCTCCGAGGCCCTGCAGAAGGCCCTGCGGTCCCTGGAGCAGAAGGGCGCCGAGCTCTCCTTCGACATCCCGGATGCGGACGAGGTCGCCACCCTGATCGAGCAGTCCAGGATCCCGACGACGGACCGCCTCGCCCAGGTCCAACGCGCCCTGCTGGGCGGAGCGAGCCTCGAGCAGCTCTTCGAGGCCACCAAGATCGACCCCTGGTTCCTCGACCAGCTGGTGCTGATCAACGAGGTCGCCACGGACGTGGCCGCGTCCCCCGAGCTGGACGCCACCGTCCTGCAGTACGCCAAGCGCCACGGCTTCTCGGACACCCAGATCGGCCAGCTGCGCCACCTGGACCCGGCCGTGGTGCGCGGCGTCCGGCACGCCTTGGGCATCCGTCCGGTGTACAAGACCGTGGACACCTGTGCCGCCGAGTTCGAGGCCTACACCCCGTACCGGTACTCCAGCTATGACCTGGAGGACGAGGTCACGGACCATGCCAAGCCCTCCGTGATCATCCTGGGCTCCGGGCCGAACCGGATCGGCCAGGGCATCGAGTTCGACTACTCCTGCGTGCACGCCACCATGGCCCTGCGCGAGGCCGGCCACGAGACCGTGATGGTCAACTGCAACCCCGAGACCGTCTCCACGGACTACGACATCTCCGACCGGCTGTACTTCGAGCCGCTCACCCTGGAAGACGTGCTCGAGATCATCGCGGCCGAGCAACGCAGCGGCGGCGTACTGGGCGTGTTCGTCCAGCTCGGCGGCCAGACCCCGCTGAAGCTGGCCCAGGAGCTGGCGGACGCCGGCGTGCCGATCCTCGGCACCTCACCGGCAGCGATCGATCTCGCCGAGCACCGTGGCGAGTTCGCCCGCGTCCTCGATGAGGCCGGGCTGGTGTCTCCGAAGAACGGCACCGCCGTCTCCTTCGCCGATGCCAAGCGCGTGGCCGACGAGATCGGTTACCCCGTCCTGGTCCGTCCGTCCTACGTGCTCGGCGGCCGCGGCATGGAGATCGTGTATGACGAGGAATCCCTGCTGCGGTACATCACCAACGCCACGGAGATCACCGCGGACCACCCCGTGCTGGTGGACCGCTTCCTCGAGGACGCGATCGAGATCGACGTGGACGCCCTCTTTGACGGCACCGACCTGTACATCGGCGGCATCATGGAGCACATCGAGGAGGCCGGCATCCACTCCGGCGACTCCGCCTGCGTGCTTCCGCCGATCAACCTCGGCCCGGACACCCTGGCCCGTGTGCGCGAGGCCACCAGCGGCATCGCCGCCGGCGTCGGCGTGCGCGGACTGATCAACATCCAGTTCGCCCTGGCCTCGGATATCCTCTACGTCATCGAGGCCAACCCGCGCGCCTCGCGGACCGTGCCGTTCGTCTCCAAGGCCACCGGTGTCCAGCTGGCCAAGGCCGCCGCGCTGATCGGCACCGGCCGGTCCATCGCCGACCTCAAGGCCGAGGGCAGGCTGCCCTCCGGTCATGACGGCTCGTCCCTGCCCCTCGACGCCCCCGTGGCCGTCAAGGAGGCCGTGCTGCCGTTCGCCCGCTTCCGCACCAGCGAGGGACGGGTCGTGGATTCCCTGCTGGGGCCCGAGATGCGCTCCACCGGCGAGGTCATGGGGATCGACAAGTACTTCGACACCGCCTTCGCCAAGAGCCAGGCGGCAGCGAACAACCCGCTGCCGACCTCCGGGCGGGTCTTCGTGTCCGTGGCGAACCGGGACAAGCGCGGTCTCGTGATGCCCGTCAAGCGACTGGTGGACCTCGGTTTCACCATCGTCTCGACCGGCGGCACGGCAGAGGTCCTGCGCCGCAACGGCATCCACGCGGACGTGGTGGACAAGATCGCCGACGCCGGCGCCGGCACGGACCCGGCGAACACCGGTGCCGGGACCATCCTGGAGCAGATCGAGGCCGGTGAGATCGCCCTGGTGGTCAACACGCCTTCCGGTGGAGACGCCCGCGGTGACGGCTATGAGATCCGCGCGGCGGCGACCTCGATGGGGATCCCCACGATCACCACGCTCGCCCTCTTCGGTGCCGCCATCCAGGCCATGGAGGCCCTGCGCGAGTACACCTGGGACGTCACCTCCCTGCAGGAGCACGACGCGCGGTTGGCCGCGGCCGTCGCGCGCTCCGGTTCCGGGGCATGACGGCACCGGTGGCCGGGTCCGTCGACGCCGGCCGGGCACCGTGGGGTGCCCGGCTGGCGGCCGCGATGGACGCAGCCGGACCGCTGTGCCTGGGCATCGACCCGCACCCGCAACTACTCCACGACTGGGACCTTCCAGACACACCCGTGGGCCTGGAGCGATTCTCGATGACGGCCTTGGAAGCCGCGGCAGGAGAGGGCGGGTCCTCCGCCGTTGCCGCCATCAAGCCGCAGGTCGCACTGTATGAGCGGCATGGCTCGGCTGGCTTCGCCGTCCTGGAGCGGCTGCTGCGGGAGGCCCGCGACGAAGAGGTGCTGACCATCGCCGACGCCAAGCGCGGGGACATCGGGTCCACGATGGCCGGCTACGCCGAGGCGTGGCTCTCGGACGACTCACCGCTGGCCGCTGACGCCGTCACCCTCAGTCCCTATCTCGGCTATGACTCGTTGGCCCCGGCCCTCGAACTGGCCGAGGCCACCGGGCGGGGCGTCTTCATCCTGGCCCTGACCTCGAACCCCGAGGGCGCCTCGGTCCAGCACACCGGCGGCGTGGGGGGATCCGTGGCCGGGTCCATCACCGCCGCGGCCGCCCGGGACAATGCGCGGGCGCTGGGCTTCGGTCACGTCACCGGTACGAACGGCACCACCGGCTTGAACGGCACGATCGGCGCCGACGAGGGGTCCAGGGCCGGGACCGGGGGCGGGACCGCGATCCGCCCCGCCCTGGGGCCGGTCGGTCTCGTGGTCGGCGCCACCGTGGCCGGCCAGGCCGAGCGGCTGGGCCTGGACCTGGCCGGCGTCCGCGGCGCGCTGTTGGCTCCGGGATTCGGCGCCCAGGGTGCGTCGGGGGCCGGGATGCGTTCCGGTTTCGGTTCGGCGTGGCCTTCCGTGCTGGCGACCTCCAGCCGGGCCGTCTTGCGCCGTGGACCGTCCGTCAGCGGACTGCGCGAGGGCATCCGGGAGGCACTGGAGGATCTGGGCCGGTAGTGGTCCACCTCTGAGGCACGGTCCGAACGGCACTGCCGTGACCTGATCGTGATCTACTGAGGCGTTCCGGCGCCCCTGATAGTGACCCGCATCACCGTTCGATAAACTTCAGTACCCCGATGGTGGACTGCAGACCTGACCGGGGCTGATCGGGTACTTTACGTCCAAGTCACGGCGATATTGCCGTGACGGTTGAAACCTAGTCCCCGAGGTGGAACGTCATGGCTCTGAAGGAATTGTCTGCCGCAGAACGGGAAGCGGCCCGGAGCAAGGCCCTGCAGGCACGCACGGCGCGTGCGGACCTGAAGGAGTCCTTCCGATCGGGCAAGTCCAGTCTCGAATCGGTCTTCGCAGCGGCGGACGAGGACGCCGCCATCGGGCGGATGCGCACGGTGGACCTGTTGCAGACCCTGCAGGGTGTGGGCGAGGTGCGGGCCGCGAAGATCATGGAATCGTGTGGGATTTCCCCCAATCGGCGCCTCCGCGGCCTCGGTCGCCGGCAACGGGAGGCGTTGATCGCCTATATTGGCCGGTAGCCCTTTTCCGGGCCGCGCCATTCCCACAGGAGGTTCATTGACCACCCCCGACGTCCCCGCCGCCCGGCCGGTCAGCCTCCGCCCCGAACACCGGTCTGCCGCGGGTGCGGAACGCCCGCGCGTCACGGTGCTCGCGGGACCGACCGCCGTCGGCAAGGGCACGGTCTCCCAGTTCATCCGGGAGCACTATCCCCAGGTGTGGCTCTCCGTCTCTGCCACCACGCGGAAGCCGCGGCCCAATGAACGCGAGGGGCAGCACTACTTCTTCGTGGAGCCCCAGCACTTCGATGAGCTGGTGTCCCAGGACCAGATGCTGGAATGGGCTGTGGTCCATGGCGTGAACCGCTATGGGACCCGCCGAGACACGGTCCAGCGGGCCCTCGACGATGGTCAGCACGTCCTGTTGGAGATCGACCTGCAGGGGGCGCGGCAGGTCAGGCAGGCCATGCCGGAGGCGACGTTCGTCTTCCTGTCGCCGCCGAATTGGGACGAATTGGTGCACCGGCTGGTCGGCCGCGGCACGGAATCTCCGGAGGAACAGCGCCGCCGGCTGGAAACGGCTAGAATGGAACTCGCTGCCGAGCCGGAGTTCGATGCCGTGGTGGTCAATGACACCGTGGAACGCGCCGCACAGGAGTTGGTCCGCATCATGGGATTGGACCCTGACGACCACCTCTAGGCCGTCCGGCCGGACCCCAGCGCGAGGACCGTGAGCGGTCGTCGGCAGCGGCGCAGACAACGCATCAGCAACAGAATCACCAACCGTGGAGAACTAGTGACCGAACAGTACGAAGGCATCGTCAACCCGCCCATCGACACCCTGCTGGAGAAGGTTGACTCGAAGTACGCCCTGGTGCTTTTCGCCGCCAAGCGTGCCCGCCAGATCAACGCGTACTACTCGCAGCTCCATGAGGGCCTGTTCGAGTACGTCGGCCCGCTGGTGGATACCAAGCTCAACGAGAAGCCGCTGTCCATCTCCATGCGGGAGATCGAGGAGGACCTCCTGGAGGCCACCCCGATGACCGAGGAGCAGATCGCCGCTGAGACCGAGGGCGACTTCGGCACCTTCGAGTTGCAGAGCTCGGCCGAGGCCGCCTTCTCCGACGACGCGTTCTCCGCCGAGGGCGTGGGCGAAGAGGCTGCAGTGGAGATCACCGAGATCGCTGACACCGAGACCACCGACGAGGACGAGCAGCAGGCCTGACCTCGTTTTCGACTCCGGGAACGAGCCGACTAGGTTTGATCCATGAGGATCGTTCTCGGAGTCACCGGCGGTATCGCCGCCTACAAATCCGCACTGCTGTTGCGGCTCATGACCGAAGCCGGTCACCAGGTGGACGTGGTCCCCACGCCTGCCGCCCTGAATTTCGTGGGACAGGCCACGTGGGAGGCGCTCTCCGGGCGCCCCGTGCGGACGGACACCTTCGAAGCCGTCGAGACGGTCAACCACGTCAGGCTGGGCCGTGAGGCCGAGCTCGTCGTCGTGGCTCCCGCCACCGCCGATTCCCTCGCCCGTGCCGCCGCCGGGCTGGCCCCGGACCTGCTCGGAAACGTCCTGCTGACCGCCACCTGCCCGGTGCTGATGGTCCCGGCCATGCACACTGAGATGTGGACCCACCCGGCCACCGTCGCCAATGTCGATCTGCTTCGCTCCCGCGGCATCAGCGTGCTCGATCCCGATTCCGGGCGGCTCACCGGCCAGGACACCGGCCCCGGGCGGTTCCCGGAGCCAGACCGCATCTGGGCCGAGGCGCAGTCCCTCGTGGCTGACGGCCTGCGGACCAGCCGTCCCACCGCCCAGCAGAACGGGGCGCTGGCCGGACGCGCCGTCGTCGTGACCGCCGGGGGTACCCGGGAGGCCCTGGATCCGGTGCGCTATCTCGGAAACCGGTCCTCCGGCAAGCAGGGCGTGGCCGTGGCCGAGGCCGCCTTGGCCGCCGGTGCCCGCGTCACCTTCATCGGAGGGGCCATGAGCGTGGAACCACCCGCCGGGGCGGAAGTGGTCCGGGTGGAGTCCACCCAGGAACTGCACGAGGCGGTCATGGCCCACGCGCCGGGTGCCGATGCCCTGGTGATGGCGGCCGCCGTCGCCGATTTCCGCCCCGCGGAGTACGCGGACTCCAAGATCAAGAAATCCGAAGACGGCTCCAACCCGGTGATCCGCCTGGAGCGCACCCCGGACATCCTCGCGGAGGCGGTGCAGGCCCGGGCCGCCGGACAGCCGATGCCGGGCACCATCATCGGATTCGGTGCCGAGACCGGTGACGCCACCGCCTCCGTATTGGAATTCGGGGCCGCCAAGCTCGCCCGCAAGGGCTGTGAGATGCTCGTGGTCAACCAGGTGGGCCGGGACAAGGTCTTCGGTCAGGACACCACCGAGGTCACCATGCTCTTCGCCGACGGGCGGGAGCCGGTGGCCGCGGCGGGAGACAAATCAGAGGTGGGCGTGGCGATCGTCACCGAACTGGCGGGCTTGCTGGGCCCGCTCGGCCGGCTGGATAGGATGGATCAGTGACTGACGCAGCGAAGGCAGAAGATTCCGGTACCGCCGGCTACGAGTCCTACCAGGGCATCGGGGGAGGCGAGCTCCGGCTGTTCACCTCCGAGTCCGTGACGAGCGGTCATCCGGACAAGATCTGTGACCAGATCTCGGACTCCATCCTGGACGCGATCCTCGCCCAGGACCCGAACGCCAAGGTGGCCGTCGAGACCCTGACCACCACGGGACTCGTGCAGGTCGCCGGCGAGGTCAACACCTCCGCCTACGTGGAGATCCCCCGGATCGTCCGGGACACGATCCTGGCGATCGGCTACGACTCCTCGTCCAACGGCTTCGACGGGTCCAACTGCGGCGTCAACATCTCGATCGGCCAGCAGTCCTCCGATATCTCGGATGGCGTGCTGAAGTCGCTGGAGAACCGCGAGGGCTCCGCGGACGACATCGACCTGCAGGGTGCCGGGGACCAAGGCATCATGTTCGGCTACGCCTCGAACGAGACCCCGGTGTACATGCCGGCCCCGATCTACCTGGCGCACCGGCTCTCCGAGCGGCTCACCGCCGTGCGGCAACTGGAGCAGACGCCCATGCCCTACCTGCTGCCGGACGGCAAGACGCAGGTCACCGTCGGCTACGGGGAGGACGGTCTGCCGAAGACCGTGGAGACCGTGGTGGTCTCCACCCAACACCTGGACGAGATCACCTTGGATGAGTTGCGCCAGGACGTGGTGGAGCACGTCATCCGGCCCGTGCTGGCCCAGTCCGGGCTGGAGACCTCCGGCGCCGCGTTCATCGTCAACCCCGGCGGCAAGTTCGTCATCGGCGGGCCGGTGGGCGACGCCGGCCTCACCGGTCGCAAGATCATCGTCGACACCTACGGGGGCATGGCCCGCCACGGCGGCGGCGCCTTCTCCGGCAAGGACCCGTCCAAGGTGGATCGCTCCGCGGCCTACGCGATGCGCTGGGTCGCCAAGAACGTGGTCGCCGCCGGCCTCGCAGACCGCGCTGAGTTCCAGGTCGCCTACGCGATCGGCAAGGCCCGGCCCGTCGGCCTGTACGTGGACACGTTCGGGACCGAGAAAGTGGACCAGGCCACGATCATCGAGGCCGTCAACGAGGTGTTCGATCTGCGCCCGCTGGCCATCATCCGGGACCTCAACCTGCTCCGCCCGATCTACGGCAAGACGGCCGCCAACGGTCACTTCGGCCGAGAGGACCCCGACTTCACGTGGGAGCGGCTGGACCGCGTCGACGCCGTGCGCGCTGCCGTCGGTTGGTGACCGGGGAACCCCTCTTCGACCTGCCCGTACCCTCACCGGTCACGGGACTGCCGGAGGTGGCCGGCGGCTGGCCCGACGATCCCGTGGCCCGGGTGCTGCTGGACTCGGGCGTGCCGCACCTGGACCGGGAGTTCGACTACCTGGTGCCCCGCTCCCTAGATGACGAGGCCCGTCCCGGCGTGCGCGTCCGCGTGCGATTCGGCCACCAGGACGTCCTCGGCTGGCTGACCGCCCGCGGTTCCGAACCCTCCACCGGGGCGAAGCTGCTGCCGTTGCGTTCGGTGGTCTCCCCGGAGCCGGTGCTGACCCCGGAGATCCTGGACCTCGCCCGCGCCGTGGCGGCGCGCTATGCGGGAAACGTGGCCGACGTGCTGCGGGTGGCCGTGCCGCCGCGCGTCGCGAAGGTCGAGAAGGCCCTGAACGCCGAGGCGGAGGCGCCGGAGGCCACGGGTACCCCGGCCCCCGCACCCGGTTCGGTCAGCGCAGCTGACAGTGCACCCGAAGGTGCGCCCGACCATGCACCGGTTCCGGACACGAAGGTGAGCCCTGCTGCCGGTGGGCTCTCCGGCGCGGCTGCAGCCGAGGGCTTCGACTGGTCCCCGCTGCGGGGCGCCGAAGCCTTCTTCCAACAGGTCCGCGCCGGGGACGGCCCCCGCGCGGCCCTCACCGTGCCGAGTGCCCACGGCGCGTGGGACACCGCCTCCCTCCTGGCGGACGCCGCCGCCCGGACCGCCGAGGCCGGCCGGGCCGCCGTCGTGGTGGTGCCCGACCAGCGCGACCTCGAACGGCTGTGCCGTGCCTTGGACCGGCGGGTGGGACCGGAGGGATATGCCCGCCTGACGGCCGACGACGGCCCCACCCCCCGGTACCGTGCGTTCCTGCAGCTGCGGCGCGGCCTGCGCCGGATCGCGGTGGGCACCCGCTCAGCCATCTGGGCCCCCGTGGAGCACCCCGGCCTGGTCGCGGTCTGGAACGACGACGACTCCCTGCACGCCGAACAGCGGTCCCCGTATCAGCACGTGCGGGACGTCGCCCTGGTGCGGTCTGAGCTGGCCGGCGCCGGGCTCCTGCTGGCCTCGACGTCGCGCACCCCCGAGGTGCAGAGGCTGGTGGAGTCCGGGTGGCTCGGGGAACTGGGGGTGGGCCGCGAGACGATCCACGCGGTGACCCCGCGCGTGGTGTCCACGGCGGACTCCTGGGAGACCGAGCGTGATCCGCTGTTGGCCCGTGCCCGGCTGCCACAGGCGGCATGGAAAGCCGCGCGAGAGGGCCTGGAGGGTAAGCACGGCACGCCCGGGCCTGTCCTGGTGCAGGTTGGCCGGAGTGGATTCATCCCCGCCCTGATCTGCCGGGATTGCGGGACCCCGGCCCGCTGCCGGCATTGCACCGGCCCGCTGGGGTTCCCGGACCGCACCGCCTCGGCCCGCAATGAGGCCGCCTGCCGGTGGTGCGGACGGCGGGAGCGGCACTTCGAGTGCCCCGAATGCGACTCCTCGCGTTTGCGGGCCGGCTCTCGCGGTGTGGACCGGACCGCCGAGGAACTGGGGCGCGCCTTCCCGAACACGCCGGTGCTCGCCTCCTCCGGAGACCACATCCTCGCCACCGTGGATGACACTCCAGCCCTCGTGGTCGCCACGATCGGCGCTGAGCCGGTGGTGCCGGGAGGCTACACCACGGCACTGCTGCTGGATGGCGACTCGCAGCTGCAGCGCGAGGGGCTGCGCACCCCGGGGCAGGTCCTGTCCCGCTGGTTCGCGGCGGCGGCCCTGGTGCGCTCACGCCAGGACGGGGGAGTGGTGGTGGTGACCGCCTCCCAGGAGGACGTGGTGGGGGCACTCGTCCGCATGGATCCCGCTGGGTACGCCTCGCGTCAGCTGGCCGAGCGGCGGGAGCTGCACCTGCCGCCCGCCGTCCGCATGGCCGAGGTCTCCGGGCCGGCAAACGCGGTGACGGCGTTCATGGACCTCGTAGAACTGCCGGGCGCCTCGAAGGACCTGCCGTGGATCGGACCGGTGCCGGTGGAGGACTGGACGGGCGGTGAGGGGCGGGGCGGGGCCGGCAGTGGTTCAGGACCTGCCGGCCATGCTGAACCGCTGCGTCACCGGGCGCTGTTGTTCTTCCCCTACGGCGCGGCACGAAGCGTCGTCGAGGCACTGCGGGCGGCCCGCTCCGCCTCAAGCGCGCGGCGCCTGACCGAACCTGTCCGGCTGCGGATCGATCCCTTCGACCTGCCGTAGGAGTCCTGCCGTGAGGACAGTCCGGTCACCGGCTCGACGGTGTCAGCACCGCATCGATGGCGTCCTCCAGAACGCCCCGTTCCCTGGTGCGGTCCAGGTCGCCGGACGCGGGCATGGCACGCCCGATCGCGAGACCGTCGATGACGGTGAGCAGGAACAGGACCTGGCGGGACCGGTCACCGGGGGCCACCTGTCCCTCGGCTTCGAGCACGTCCAGCCAGGACTGGACGCGGGCGTCCGCGCCGCGGGCGAAGTCTGCAAAGGCGGACTTCGTCTGCGTGGTGGAGACCATCCCTTCGAAGCTGCGGAGCAACTGAACCCAGAACTCACGGGCCTGGCCTCCCTCGCCGATGGGTGTCAGCAGGTTCATCAGGCATTCCAGGAGCCGTTCCCGTGCCGGGACGGAGGTGTCGTGGATGCGCTCGTCCGGGTACTGATCCGAGAACATCTTCTGCCACACGGTTTCGAGGAGTTCACGCTGGGTGGGGAAGTGGTGGCGCAAGGTGCTCGCGCCCACGCCGGCCCGTGCCGCCACGGCGCGCACGCTGGGGCGGGTCTCCAGGCCTTCGACGACGATGGCCGTCGCGGCTGCCACGATGCGATCGCGGGTGTCGTTCATGAGGTCCTTTCCCCGGTTGGTCCGCCAGGACCCAGCAGTACTAGTACGGCGTACCGGTACACTGTGCTACATTGTTTCCTGGAGCTAGCACAGTGTACCGGACGGCGGTGATCGGCATGGCTCCCACCGCTCCAGACAGTGGAGGACTGCAGTGAATGACCCTTCTGGCGCCGTGAGCGCACGCACCCTGCCCCGGCCATCAGAACGAGCCACCACCACCCCGCTCAGCGCCCGCGCACTGGCGCCTGATCTCGCCCGGGGACTGATGCTGCTGTTCATCGCCCTCGCCCACGTCCCGTGGTTCCTGTACCACCTGCCCGCGGGTGTCACGAGCATGCATCCCGTCGTGGGAGGCGCCGTCGATCGCTGGGCCCAGGTGATGACGATCATCGCCGTCGATGCACGCACCCACACGATGTTCGCGTTCCTGTTCGCCTACGGGATCGGACAGTTGTACTCGAGGCAGCGTGCCCGCGGGATCGGTGAGTCGCAGGTGCGCCGCCTGCTGGCCCGCCGTCACTGGTGGATGATCGTGTTCGGGGCGTTGCATGCGGTGTTGCTGTGGCAGGGGGACATCCTGGGCACCTATGGCCTGCTCGGACTGATACTCGTGCCGCTGTTCCTGAGCCGCAGTGACCGCACGCTGCGCGTCTGGATCGTCGTGTTGCTGTCCCTCTCCGCCCTCGGGTCGCTCATCTCCACCCTCGGCGTGCTCCTGGCGCCCACCACTGCGGCCGGGGTGGTTCCGGCCGATCTGCAGCGGCTGAGTATGGCCGAGCCCGACTATGCGCTCTCGGCGCTGTATCGCACCGGGATGTGGGTGGTCGGCCTGGCCTCGGGCCTCCTGACGCTGGCGCTGCCGACCGCGTTCCTCGCCGGGCTGCTGGCCGCGCGTCATCGGATCCTGGAGGAACCGGAACGCCACCTGTCCCTGCTGCGTCGTCTCGCATTCTTCGGAATCGCCTGCGGTGTTCTCGGCGGCGCGGGGCTGGTCCTGGAGCACAGTGGCATCGTCACTGCCACCGGGGGCAGCGTATTCTCGCCCCTGCACTTCCTGACCGGCATCGGCCAGGGCATCGGCTATGTCGCGTTGTTCGGCCTCGTCGCCCAGGCGCTCACCCAGCGAGGCCTTGACAGTCTCGCCCCGGTGCAGGCTGTGGTCGCGCTGGGGCGCCGCTCCCTGAGTGGCTACCTCGCGCAGTCGGTGCTCTTCATCCCCCTGCTGGCCGCCTGGGGGTTCGGCCTGGGAGCGCATCTGTCCAGCTGGTCTGCAGCGCTCGTGGCCATCGGCACCTGGTCACTCACCGTCGCGGGAGCCTATGCCCTGGAACGTGTGGGCCGGCGCGGGCCCGCAGAGGTCCTGCTCCGGAAGCTGACGTACCGTTCCGGACGGTGACCGACCGGAGGCAGAGCCGCGGTGCCGCGGTCAGGATCGGCCGAGGTCCGCCCGGAACGCCGAGATCAGAGCGGCGGCCTCGGGGGCGCGCTCGTAGTGGATGAGGTGACCCACGCCGTCGAGAATCTCCAACTGGGCGCGGGGAGAGGCCCTGCCGATGCGGCGGGCGAGCTTCTTCTGTCCGCGGATGGAGCCCAGTTCGTCGTCAGCGCCGGCCACGAGGAGCACCGGGAGCCGCAACTGCTCGGCCACGTCCAGGACCGATCCTGAGGTGGAGGCCCGGTAAGCCTCGACGAGCACCTGGCGGTGGTCATAGGCGGAGAAGTAGTTCTGGTGCTGGTCATGGAGATAGGCCAAGGTATGGCGGTCCTCGGTCTTGGCCATGACGGTCCCCGTGATCCAGACGACGAGCGGCGAGGACAGCAGGGCGCTCCCGAGCCGTTCGGGCAGGGCCGCCGAAACCTCGTAGTAGCCCTCCGCGATGCGGGACAGCAGGACCTTGGACGTGGAATCGTCCGCCGTCAGGGCGGGTTCACAGATGGGATTGAGCAGCACCAGGCCGTCCCAGCGGTCCGGGGCGGCAGCTGCCAGCTGGGAGGCGATCACGGAACCGAAGGAGTGTCCGAGCAAGGTCGGCCGGGGCAAGCTGGCAGGTGGGGCGGCCGCGTGTCGGCCGGCGAAGGTTCCCGGTACCAGCCGGAGTGCCTCCACGGCGCTGCCGAGGGCCGTCACATAGTGGGGGACGGTGTGTGGGGCGTCCGGGAAGGCCGGCGAATGGCCGAAGCCGGGCAGCTCGGGCAGGAAGATCTCCACGCCGGGCAGGCAGTCCGTCAGCAGGGCCAGTCCGTGGTGGTCCCCCCGGAACCCGTGGACGGCCACGATCGGCGTCCCGTACTCGCCGTACCCGCCGGACTCGCCGGACCCGTTGGGTCCACCCGGTCCGTCAGCGGATGCGTCGCCGGCCGGAGACTCCACCGAGTAGTGCCACACCGCCAACGGCGTGGGCTGGCCGGACACGGGGTCCGGGACCTCGACCATGATCCGCTCCGGGGTCCGCGCGGAATACCCCGTGATGACGGAGGTGTCCCGGGGTGCCGGTGGGACCGCCACGCGATCACGGAGGCGGATGGGCAGGGGGCGCACGGTGGCCGGCGGCGGGGGAGTGCTCACCCCCTCAGGTTAACCAGCTTTTCGGGTTGTCGTCCGTGCCGCTCCGCCGTTGCGTCCGGTTCGGACGAGCGGGGGTGGATAGGCTTCCGACATGCAGCCAGCCAGCAGCGACGTCTCCACGGCCATGGTCTCGCGGCGTGCCGTCATCAGCATCGACCAGGGCACCACCTCGACCCGGGTGGTGGTCATGGCCGAGGACGGCTCCGTCCTGTCCAGCGCCCAGCGAGAACATCGCCAGTACTTTCCGCACCCCGGGTGGGTCGAGCACGACCCGGTCGAGATCTGGGAGAACACCCGCGAACTCACTGGGCTCGCCCTCACCCGCGCCCGCCTGCGCACCTCGGACGTGGCCGCCGTCGGGATCACGAACCAGCGCGAGACGACGGTCCTGTGGGACGCGGTCACGGGGCGTCCAGTCCACCGGGCGCTCGTCTGGCAGGACACTCGGGCGGATGTGCTGATGGACCGTCTCAAGGCGGACGGGCACGAGGACGCCGTGCGCGCCCGGACCGGACTGCCCCTGGCCTCCTACTTCTCGGCCGGCAAGATCAGCTGGATCCTGGAGAACGTGCCCGAAGCCAGAGAACTGGCACGCAGTGGCCGCCTGCGCGCCGGCACCATGGACAGCTGGCTGCTGTGGAACCTCACCGGCGGTCCTGACGGTGGCGTCCATGCCACGGACGTCACCAACGCCTCACGGACCCTGCTGATGGACCTGGAGACCCTGGACTGGGACGACGACCTCACCGGACTGTTCGGGATCGATCCCGAGTTGGCGGCCGGCATGTTGCCGCGGATCCACCCCTCCGTGGGGGAGTTCGGGACCATCATCGGCGCCGAACCTCTCAGCGGTCTCTCGGTGTGCGGCATCCTGGGTGACCAGCAGGCCGCGACCTTCGGCCAGTCGGCCTTCAACCGGGGGGACGTGAAGAACACCTATGGCACCGGCTGTTTCCTCCTCCAGAACATCGGCACGACGCCGGAGATCTCGAACCACGGCCTCGTCACCACGGTCGCGTACCAGCTGGAGGACGGGCCCGCCTACTACGCCCTGGAGGGTTCGGTGGCGGTCGCCGGCTCGCTCGTCCAGTGGCTGCGGGACAACCTCGGGATCATTCGGAGCTCGGCCGAGGTGGAAACCCTTGCCGCCTCGGTCCAGGACAACGGCGGGGTGTTCTTCGTACCGGCCTTCTCCGGGTTGTACGCGCCGTACTGGCGGCCGGACGCCCGCGGGCTCATCGCCGGGCTCACCGGATTCGCAACGGCCGGCCACCTGGCCCGGGCGGCCCTGGAAGCCACCGCCTATCAGTCACGGGACGTCCTCGAGGCCGTGGTGGCGGATGCCGGCCACCGGCCCGAGGAGCTGCGGGTGGACGGCGGCATGACCGTCAATGACCACCTCATGCAGTTCCAGGCGGACATCCTCGGCCTGCCCGTGGTGCGTCCGGAACTCGTGGAGACCACCGCGGTCGGCGCCGCACATGCGGCCGGCCTGGCGTCCGGGCTCTGGCGGGACCTCGACGAGGTGGCCGGGCTGTGGCGGGAGGACCGGCGGTGGGAGCCGGCCCTGTCCTCCGCGGAACGGGATCGGCTCCTGGGTCAGTGGGACAAGGCCGTCGAACGGTCCCTCGGATGGGCGGAGCAAGGCTGATCGACGCCGGTTCGGCAGCAGCCCGGATTCAGAAGGGAACGGCCCGCCGGAGTAGGATGGCTGGGCGCGTCGACCGCCCGGGGGACCGGGCCGGCGTCGTTCTCCGACCACCACACTTAAGGACAGGACCTCCGTGAGCCAGCCAGCGCAAGGTACTCCCCAGCAGGACGAGACCGAGGAGTACTCGTTCGCGGCGCTCGAAGAGCGCTGGGGCGGTTACTGGGAGCAGCACCGCACCTTCGCGCCGCTGGACGACGGCTCTCTGGAACGCCGCTACGTGCTGGACATGTTCCCGTATCCCTCGGGGGATCTGCACATGGGCCATGCCGAGGCATTCGCCATGGGTGACGTGGTGGCCCGGTACTGGATGCAGCAGGGCTATGACGTCCTGCACCCCATCGGCTGGGACTCCTTCGGGCTGCCGGCTGAGAACGCCGCGATCAAGCGCAACGCTCACCCGGCGGAGTGGACCTACAAGAACATCGACACGCAGAAGTCCTCCTTCCAGCGGTATGGGATCTCGGCGGACTGGTCCCGCGAACTGCACACCTCGGACCCCGAGTACTACCGGTGGACCCAGTGGCTGTTCCAGCAGTTCCACGCCAAAGGCCTGGCCTACCGGAAGGACTCGCCGGTCAACTGGTGCCCCAAGGACCAGACCGTGTTGGCCAACGAGCAGGTCGTCAACGGCGCCTGCGAACGCTGCGGCACCCCGGTCACGAAGAAATCCCTGAACCAGTGGTACTTCCGTATCACCGAGTACGCGGACCGCCTGTTGGAGGACATGCAGCAGCTCGAGGGCCACTGGCCTGAACGCGTGCTCGCCATGCAGCGGAACTGGATCGGTCGCTCCGAGGGGGCCCATGTGGACTTCCGGGTGGAGCCCACCGCAGCCACCGCGGGGCAGAACGGCCAGCCGGGCCGGGACATCACCGTCTTCACCACCCGCCCGGACACCCTGTTCGGCGCCACCTTCATGGTGGTCGCCGCGGACGCGGACCTGGCCCTGGACCTGGTGGATGCCGAGCACCGCGAGGCGCTCGAGACGTACCGCGAGGGGCTCAAGAACGTCTCGGAGATCGAACGACAGGCCACCGACCGCTCCAAGACGGGCGTCTTCCTGGGCCGTCACGCCGTCAACCCGCTCACCGGGGAGAAGCTGCCGATGTGGGCCTCGGACTATGTGCTGGCCGACTACGGCACCGGCGCCATCATGGCCGTGCCCGCGCACGATCAGCGTGACCTCGACTTCGCCCGCACCATGGGCCTGGACGTCCGCCGCGTCCTGGACACCGGTGAGGAGGATCCGGCGGTGACAGGGACGGCCACCACCGGGGACGGCACCCTGGTCAACTCCGGTGAACTGGACGGCCTGGCCAAGGCCGAGGCCATCCCGCGGGCGATCGAGATCCTGGACGAACGCGGCACCGGACGAGGCACCGTCAACTACCGGCTGCGTGATTGGCTGCTGTCCCGTCAGCGCTTCTGGGGCGCGCCCATCCCCATCGTGCACTGCTCCGACTGCGGTGAGGTGCCGGTCCCTGAGGACCAGCTGCCGATCCTGCTGCCGCAGGACGTGGCCGGCGAGCAGCTCGCCCCGAAGGGCAAGTCGCCGCTGGCTGGCATCGAGTCCTGGGTCAACACCACCTGCCCCCGCTGTGGCGGGGCCGCCCGGCGGGACACCGACACCATGGACACCTTCGTGGACTCGTCCTGGTACTACATGCGCTTCGCCTCCCCGAACGACGACGACCAGGTGTTCGACCGTGCCGCCGTGGACCGGTGGCTGCCTGTGGAGCAGTACGTGGGCGGCGTGGAGCACGCCATCCTCCACCTGCTGTACTCGCGTTTCTTCACCAAGGCGCTGTATGACATGGACCTGATCTCCTTCACCGAGCCCTTCAAGGCGCTGCTCAACCAGGGCCAGGTACTCAACGGAGGCAAGGCGATGTCCAAGTCCCTCGGCAACGGCGTGGACCTGGGCGAGCAGCTGGACACCTTCGGCGTGGATGCCGTCCGCCTGACCATGATCTTCGCCTCCCCGCCAGAGGACGACGTGGACTGGGCGGACGTCTCACCCGGTGGCTCGGCCAAGTTCCTGGCCCGCGCGTGGCGTCTGGCCCAGGACGTGGAGTCCTCCGGTACGGCTCCGGGCACGGATCCCGACGGCGGCGAGAGGTCCCTGCGCCAGCTCACCCACCGCACGGTGGCGGACGCGGCCCGGCTGCTGGACGACCACAAGTTCAACGTGGTCGTGGCCCGCACCATGGAGCTCGTCAACGGCGTCCGTAAGGCCATAGACGGGGCGGCCGGGGACGCCGGTGGCACGTCCGGCCTGGGGGCCGGCGACCCGGCCGTCCGCGAGGCCGTGGAGGCCGTCGCCATCCTGCTGAGCCTGTTCGCCCCCTACACCGCCGAAGACATGTGGGCCAAGCTCGGCCACGAGCCATCGGTGGCGCGTGCGGGCTGGCCTGCCGTGGACGAGGCGCTGCTGGTGCAGGACACCGCCACCGCCGTCGTGCAGATCAAGGGCAAGGTCCGCGACCGCCTCGAGGTCCCGATGGACATCTCTGCCGCCGACCTCGAGCAGCTGGCGTTGGCTTCCGAGGCCGTGCAACGATCCCTGGACGGTGCGGAGATCCGCAAGGTGATCGTGCGCGAGCCGAAGCTCGTCAACATCGTCGTCTGAGGATCGCCGTCGGAACACGGGCGGACCTAGCGGAAGGAGCGGGCATGGCCGATCTGGCCGAGTGGCAGAGCGCCATGCTCACGCACATCCGGCAGTTGCGCAGCACGCAGTCGGGCTGGGTCCGCTTCGGTCTGCCGCCCTCCCGCAAGGGCCGTACCGCGATCGTCACCGACTCCTCGGCCTCCATCCCCGCGGAACTGCTGGCACACCCGCTGGCCAAGGGGCTGCGTCAGGTGCCCATGCCGGTCATGGTGGGCGAGCAGATTCACGCCGAGGGTACGGCGGAGCTGATGCGTGAGTTGCCGTTGGCGCTGGCAGCGGGCACCGCCGTGAAAACCTCCCGGCCTTCACCCGGCTCCTTCAGCGCGGTGTACCAAGAACTGGCGGAGTCCGGCTTCGAGCAGATCATCTCGATCCACATCTCGGGGCAGTTGTCCGGCACGGTGGAGGCCGCCCGGCTCGCCGGGCGGGACGCGCTGATCCCCGTGACGGTGGTGGACTCCCACCTCAGCGGGTTCGCGCTCGGGACCCTGGTGCTGGACGCGGTGATCTCGGCCGGCTTCGGGATGACGCCGGAGCAACTGCTGGCGGATGTGGACGAGGCAACCCAGGAGGCGGGGGTCTTCTTCACCGTGCCCAATCTGGACCAACTGCGGCGCGGCGGGCGTATCGGTACCCTGGCCGGGCTGCTGGGGACGCTGCTCCACGTCAAGCCGGTGCTGACACTGGACAACGGGATCGTCTCCCTCGTGGACCGGCCGAGGACCTCTGCCCGGGCCACCGAGCGGCTCGTGGAACTGACGCAGGAGTTCGTGTCCGGGTCGGAAGGACGGGGCGAGCGGATCGCCGTCCACGGGTTCGGCAACGAGCCCGCCGCCCACGAGCTCGCCGGACGGCTGCAGAGCCTCTCGTCCATGCCGGTGCCGGTCATCCGTCTCCCGGCTGTGCTGGCTGCCCACCTCGGCCTGGGCGCCCTGGGCGTCACGCTGAACCCGGTGGCTCCTGCACAGCGCCCCCACTAGCCGCGAGCCGTCCCCAGCGGGTCATCCTGCCTCTGCCCATCACGTCCTCCGGAGGCCAGGGTGGAACCCATGGGACGCCACAATCACGCGCTCAGCGATCCGGACGAGGACGACTGGGAGGAACCACCGCCGCCGGCGCCCCTGTGGCGAACCCGCGTCGTCCGATCGGCGGTGCTGCTCCTGGCCGTCGTCGCGGGAACGTGGTGGGCGGTCGGCTGGCTGACATCACCGGCCGGACCGGGTGGTCCGGGGGCTCCCGTGGCCGCCTCCGTGGAGGATGCCCCGCCCCGTTCGGCTGATCCCGCTCATCCCGGCCCGGCAACGGGTGGCGCCAGTCCGGGCGCAACTGCGCCACCGGCTTCGGGGACCGAGGACCGCGCATCGTCTTCCGGGACGGACGCCGGCCCTGCCGGAACCGAGGAAACCGTCACCGTCCATGTGGCCGGGGAGGTCCAGGACCCCGGCCTCGTGGCCCTGCCGGCCGGCGCCCGCGTCGACGATGCCCTGCAGGCCGCCGGGGGTCCCACCGGGGAGGCCGCGCTGGACCTGTTGAACCTGGCCGCCCCCGCCGTGGACGGCAGTCAGATCCTCGTGCCCGGCCCGGACGGTCTGGCCGGGGGAACGACGGGGGCGGACGGGGCCGGCGGTCCTCTTTCCGAAGAGGGGTCGTACGGTGGTTCCGGTGTCGGCCCGGAGGCGGCAGGAGCCGTCAACCTGAACACGGCGGATGTCTCCGCCTTGGAAGAGCTGCCCGGCATCGGCCCAGCCCTGGCCGGACGCATCGTCGAGCACCGGGACCAGGTGGGGCCGTTTGGCTCCCTGGAGGACCTCGACGCCGTGTCCGGGATCGGACCGGCCATGATGGAGCGCCTCGACGGCCTGGTCAGCTGGTGAGGATCTCGGCCGAGGGTCGAGTCCCGGCGGCCGTCGACCTCCGGCTGGTTCCCGCCGTGGCGCTGACCCTCGCGGCCTGCCTGGCCATACCGCTGATTCCCTACGAGGCGGCCCTCATGGTGCCGTGGGTGCTGGCGATCATGGCGGTCGGAGCCACCTGCTTGATGATGTGGGCATCCGCCGGTCAGGGTCGGAGCCAGTTTCAGTTTCCGGGTCAAGGCCATAGACCGGGGGACGCCCCGGCCCCAACCGTGGGCCGTCGACGCGGCCGAACCACCGCCATCACGGCCCTGGCCGCCATAGCCCTGTGGATCGCGGCCGTCGCCGCCGTCCAGGCCGTGGGCGATCGTGCGCCGGTCCGCGGCTCGGGTTGGGAGGATGCGGTGGCGGCCGAACGACCGTTGCGGCTGTCGGGCGAAGCTGCCGGGCCGGCGGTCCTGCGTGCCGGGACCTTCGGTGACAGCTGGCACCTCACGGTGTCCGTGCAGGCGTTCGGGCACCCGTCCCGTGAGATTCCGGGCGGTGCGGAGGTGGTGGTGTCCGGCGGCAGTGAGTGGGAGGGGTTGCAGTCTGGCGCGGCGGTCTGTTTCACCGCGTCACCGGAGGCCGAAGGAGACACGGTGTTCGCCCGGGCCTCCACCGCGCCGCAGACCGGATCCTGCTCCGGTGACACCGGGGAGCCAGGCCTGGGCGGGGCGCCCACGGGACGGGACATTGTCCGTGCGGCCGTACATCAGGCGGCGGCCGGGACCGTCGGCGCGGCGCCCCAGTTGCTGCCCGGGCTGATACTGGGCGATCGGTCCGCGCAGGATCCGTCGCTGGACGAGTCGATGAAGACCTCCGGACTCAGTCACTTGAGCGCCGTCAGCGGGGCAAATTGCACGCTCATCGCCGGCGCCGTCACCATGGCGTTGAGGTCGCTGCGGGTCCGGCGACCGGTCGTGCTCGGCGCGGTCCTCGGGGTACTGGTCGTCTTCGTGATCGTCGTGGGCCTCGAGCCGTCGGTGATCCGGGCCGCCGTGATGGGCGCCCTCGGGGCGTGGGCCGTGTTCTTCGGCCGGGGCCGCCAGGCGCTGCCACTGTTGTGCCTGGCGGCCTGCGTGCTGCTGTGCTGGCAACCGGGGCTCGCCGGGGAACCGGCCTTCCAGCTCTCCCTGGCGGCCACGGCCGGCATTGTGTTGGCGGCCCGGCCCGTGGAGCAATGGCTCACCGCCGTCCTGGGCCGCGTACTGCCGGGTCCCGTCGCCGGGATCCTGGGCGCCGCCCTTGCCGTGACCGTCACCGCGCAGGTGGCCTGCCAGCCCATCCTCGTCGGGATGACCGGCGAGTTCAGTGCCTACTCGGTACCGGCCAACCTGCTGGCGGCGCCCCTCGTCCCGTTCGTCACCGTGCCCGGCACCTTCGCTGCCGTCCTGGCGGTGCCGTGGCCCGGACTCGCGGCCGCGGTCTTCTGGGTGGTGGGCTGGCCGGCGGCGGGGATCGGCTGGATCGCCTCCGAGGTCTCCGGCTGGCCGGGCGCCCTCCACGCGTGGCCGGAGGGGGCCCTGGGCGCTGGCCTGGTGCTGATGCACGTGGCCGCCGCCCTCGCCCTCTTGTGGCTGCTGATGCGGTGGGAGCGCAGTCGTCCGGCCCGGGTCCGGCGCCTCGGCCTGCACGGCAGGCCACGCCCGACGCCGGCCGGCCACCTCCGCTGGTCCCTCGCCGCGGCATGGACCACGGTCTGCGCGGCCGCCGGCAGTCAGCTCGGCTTGGTCATCGCGCCGCCCTCCGGATCCCTGCCGGCCGACTGGTCCCTGGCCGCCTGTGATGTCGGCCAGGGAGACATGCTCGTCCTGCGGACGGGGGAGCGGGCCGCCATGGTGGTGGACACGGGGCCGGACCCAGCCGCGGCGACCGCCTGCCTGGACCGGATTGGCGTGGACCGGGTGGACCTATTGGTGCTGTCCCATCTGCACCAGGATCATGCCGGGGCCGCAGCGGACATCGTCGGATGCTGCCATGCCACCGAGGTCTTGTACTCGACCCTGGAGTCGGCGCCCGGCCCCGGCGTCCCCGCCGGCGCCCGGCAGCCAGCCCCTGGTGAGTCGGGCAAGGCGAGTGAGTCGGGCCGGGTGGGTGAGTCGGGCAGGGCCGGTGACCGGCCGGCGTCGGGATACTGGGTGGACTGGACCGTGCTGGAAGCGGACCCGGAGGCGGGCAACGAGAACGATGCCTCGCTGCAGATGACGGCCACCGTGCATACCCCCGAGGGTGACTACACCGTGCTGTTGACGGGGGACATGGAGGAGGAGGCCAGCCGGGCGCTGCTGGCACAGGACGTGTTGCCGGAGTCCGTGGACGTGCTCAAGGTGGCCCACCACGGTGCCCGCAACGGGGGCCTGGACGTGGTGCGGGCTGTGGACCCCGCGCTCTCCGTGGTGCAGGTCGGCCGGGACAACGGCTATGGCCACCCGCACCCCTCGGTCATCGGGGAGCTGGAGCGGCATGGGCCGGTGATCCGCACCGACCTCCACGGGACCACGGTGGTGTCCCTGCGGGAGGGGGAACTGGTACCCACGCTCACCGGTGCCCGGGCACCCGAGGCTTCCGGCACCCGGCCGGCGGGCGAGGCCGGATAGGATGGCAACCATGCCCGCACCGAGTCGAAGCCGACGATCCACGAGTTCCGGAGCAGACTGGCGCACCGTGAGTCCGGCCCCGATGATGTTGCTCAAGGGCCCTGAGGATTTCATCGCCGCCCGGGTGGTCGACCGGGTCCGCACAGCACTCCGGGAACAGGATCCGGGCCTTGAGGTCCACCGCCTGGACGCGGCCGACTACGAGGGCGGCCAGCTCTCCGTCCTCGCCAGTCCCTCCCTTTTCGGTGAAGCCAAGATCCTGCAGGTGGAGGGACTCCAGGACATGAATGAGGCGTTCCTGACGGACTGCCTTGACTACGTCAAGCGTCCGGCGGAGGACGTCACGCTGATCCTGCGGCACACCGGAGGCAACCGGGGTAAGAAGCTGCTGGACGCCGCCACTGCCGCCGGTGTTCTCGTGGACTGCCAACCGATCAAGTCCGACGCCGAGAAGTCCGATTTCGTCCAAGGGGAGTTCCGGACTCGGCGCCGCTCGATCGATCCGGAGGCGGTCCGTTCCCTGCTCGATGCCGCCGGTGGCTCGCTCACCGACCTGGCGGCCGCCTGCCTGCAGCTGGCTGAGGACACGGAGGGCACCGTCACGAGCCAGATCGTGGACCGCTATTACGGCGGCCGGGTGGAGGCCACGGCCTTCCGGGTGGCCGATGCCGCCATCGAGGGACGAGCCGGGCAGGCCACCGCCCTGTTGCGCCACGCTCTGGCAACGGGGGTGTCCGCGCCGGCCATCACCGGCGCCCTCGCCATGAAGACCCGTCAGATCGCCCGGATCGTGGATGCTCGCGTGGGCCAGGGTCAGATCGCCGGTGTGCTGGGCATGGCCCCGTGGCAGGCCAAGCGTGTGGCGGAGACCGTCCGGTTCTGGAACCCCGCCACCATCGCGGCCGCGATCGAGTGGGTGGCCCAGGCGGATGCTGAGGCCAAGGGCCTGTCCAAGGACGCCGACTATGCGGTCGAGAGGGCCGTCACCCGGATTGCCCTGACCGCTCGACGGTAGTCCTTAACCACGAAGCCCCCGTCCATCAGGACGGGGGCTTCGGTGCCTCGACACCCTCAGGGGTCGGGCCAGATCTGAGAGGCTCAGGCCTCGACGGTGTTCACCCGGTTGACGCGCTTGGCGATACCGGACTTGCGGTTGGCAGCCTGGTTCTTGTGGATGACACCCTTGCTGGCTGCCTTGTCCAGCTTCTTGCTGGCCAGGGAGACGGCGGAAGAGGTGGCGGCCTGGTCGCCCGCGGCGACGGCCTTGTCCACGGCGCGGATGGCGGTGCGCAGCTCGGACTTCACCGCGTTGTTACGCAGGCGGGCCTTCTCGTTGGTGAGAATGCGCTTCTTCTGGGACTTGATGTTTGCCAAGGAAAGGTCTTTCTGTTGTCTTCGGACGTGGTCGGTGAGGGGTAATCCCGAATCCGGCGACTGAGCGGCGTGGGGATACCTGTTGAGCCGTTCCGGGAGTGCCCGTCGACCTGCGCGGACACACAGCCAGTTAGTCTATCACGACCACCCGTTGCGGTTCCGGAGCCCCCGGGACACGGTCTCGAACACCCGCTGGTCCAGCACACCGCCCTCACGGCGGACGTCGCGAGGATTGACCTGCAGGATCCGGTCCAGCTTGACCTCGGAGTTCCGGCCCTGCGGATCCCACGGGCCCGCACCGACATCAATGTAGTCGGCATCCTGGGACGCGGCGTTGTTGCGGTCCCTGCTCGTCAGCTGAGCGGCGAGCAGGTGGCCACCGTTCCGGCCCACCACGAGGACCGGACGGTCCTTGCCCCGGCCGTCCAGCTCCTCAAAGGGCACCCAGGTCCAGACGATCTCACCCGGTCCGGCCTCCGGGCCGGGAACGGGGGAGTAGGCGACCTGCGCCCGACCGTGGAAATCACCGGGGTAATCCGAGACGCCGCCCGGGCCGCTGGTCCGCCCGCCTCTGCGGTTGCGGAGCGGGGACGGGCGCTGCACCTGCCGGGCGAGGCGGGCCACCCTCCGGCCGATGGACAGGAGCTGATTGAAGTTCAAAGCCATGGCCACAAGGTAGCAACCGTTGGTCATGCGGGGCCGCCGTCTCTGCGGAAACGTGGAAGAATGGTGGATCAGCCACCCGCTGGTTCCAGAAGGCTGGCCCGCCCCTGTTGTCAGAGTTGAAGGAAGATGCCCGTGTCGCCCATGGCGAGCAACGCCCCCGCGCCCGCCGCCACCGATCCCGCGGTCATCAGGAATTTCTGCATCATCGCGCACATCGACCACGGCAAGTCGACCCTGGCGGACCGCATGCTCCAGTCCACCGGCGTGGTCCAGCCGCGGGACATGAAGGCCCAGTACCTGGACCGGATGGACATCGAGCGCGAGCGTGGCATCACCATCAAGTCGCAGGCCGTGCGTATGCCCTGGAGCCTCAACGGCACCGACTTCACGCTCAACATGATCGACACGCCGGGGCACGTCGACTTCACGTACGAGGTGTCCCGGTCCCTCGCGGCCTGTGAGGGCGCCATCCTGCTGGTGGACGCGGCCCAGGGCATCGAGGCGCAGACCCTGGCCAACCTCTACCTGGCCATGGAGAACGACCTGGCCATCATCCCCGTTCTGAACAAGATCGACCTGCCCTCCGCCGACCCGGACCGGTATGCCGCGGAGATCGCGGGACTCATCGGTTGCGAGCCGGAGGACATCCTTCGGGTCTCCGGCAAGACCGGCGTCGGAGTCGAGGACCTGCTCGATCGCGTCGTGGAGGTGATCCCCGCTCCCACGGGCAAGCCGGACGCCCCGGCCCGGGCCATGATCTTCGACTCCGTGTATGACACCTACCGGGGCGTGGTCACCTATGTCCGCGTGGTGGACGGCAGGCTGTCCCCGCGCGAGAAGATCAGGATGATGTCCACGGGGGCCACCCACGAACTCCTCGAGATAGGCGTGTCCTCCCCGGAGCCCAAGCCCTCCAAGGGACTCTCTGTCGGCGAGGTGGGCTACCTCATCACCGGGGTCAAGGACGTCCGCCAGTCCAAGGTCGGTGACACGGTGACGGGTGCCGGAAATCCGGCGCAGGAGCAGATCGGCGGCTATGAGGATCCCAAGCCGATGGTCTTCTCCGGGCTGTACCCGATCGACGGTTCGGACTATCCCGTGCTGCGTGACGCCCTGGACAAGCTCAAGCTCAACGACGCTGCCCTGGTGTATGAGCCCGAGACGTCCGTGGCCCTCGGCTTCGGATTCCGGGTGGGCTTCCTCGGCCTGCTGCACCTGGAGATCATCCGTGAGCGCCTGGAGCGCGAGTTCAACCTGGACCTGATCTCCACCGCCCCGAACGTGGTCTACGAGGTCACCAAGGAGGACAAGACGGTCGTCACGGTGACGAACCCGTCCGAGTTCCCCGAGGGCAAGATCAGCGAGGTCGCCGAGCCCATGGCCTCGGCGACGATCATCGTCCCCAGTGAGTTCATCGGCTCCGTCATGGAACTCTGCCAGGGCAAGCGGGGCCAGATGAAGGGGATGGACTACCTCTCCGAGGAGCGCGTGGAGATCCGCTACTGGATCCCGCTGGCGGAGATCGTCTTCGACTTCTTCGATCTGCTCAAGTCCCGCACCAAGGGCTATGCCTCGCTGGACTGGAAGGCCGACGGCGAGCAGACCGCCGACCTGGTCAAGGTGGACATCCTGCTCCAGGGCGAGACCGTGGACGCGTTCAGCTCCATCACCCACAAGGACAACGCCTACGCCTATGGCGTGATGATGACCGGCAAGCTCAAGGAGCTGATCCCGCGCCAGCAGTACGAGGTGCCGATCCAGGCTGCCATCGGCTCGCGCATCATCGCCCGCGAGAACATCCGCGCCATCCGCAAGGATGTGCTCTCCAAGTGCTACGGCGGCGACATCTCCCGTAAGCGCAAGCTGCTGGAGAAGCAGAAGGAGGGCAAGAAGCGCATGAAGATGGTCGGCCGCGTGGAGGTCCCGCAGGAGGCCTTCATCGCCGCTCTGTCCTCGGACGGCGCGGGCTCCGAGACCGGCGCCAAGAAGTAGAGCGGGGACGAACACACCTTGCCTTCGATCCTTCCCCTCGGCGATCCCGCGCCCGACGACGGCCGGTTCCCCGCCCCGGTGGGGAACCGGGTGCGTGAGGCGGCCGAGGCCGGCCAGCCGCGCACCTTCAGCCTCTACGTGCACGTCCCGTTCTGCTCGGTGCGTTGCGGTTACTGCGACTTCAACACCTATACCGCCGAGGACCTGGGACCCGGCGCGTCCCGGACGTCCTACGCGGACACCGTGGTCGGTGAGCTGGACTTCGCGGCGCAGGCGTTGGCTGGCTCGGGGATCCCTGCGCGCACGCTGGAGACCGTCTTCTTCGGCGGTGGCACGCCTACTCTGCTGCCAGCCGTAGACCTGGTCCGCATCCTTGGCAGGGCTCGGGACGTCTTCGGGATCACGCCCGGAGCCGAGATCACCTCGGAGGCCAACCCCGACTCGGTGTCCCTGGAATCGCTGCGGGAGATGGCCGCCGGTGGATTCACCCGGGTCTCCTTCGGCATGCAGTCCGCCGTCCCGCACGTGTTGGCCACGCTGGACCGCACGCACCGGCAGGAGAACGTCCCGGCCGCCGTCGGCTGGGCCCGCGAGGCCGGCCTGGAGGTGTCCCTGGACCTGATCTACGGCACGCCGGGGGAGTCCCTGGAGGACTGGCGCACCACCGTCGAGGCCGCACTGGCCCTGAAGCCGGACCACATCTCGGCTTATTCGCTCATCGTGGAGGACGGGACCAAGTTCGGGGCCGCTGTGAAGCGGGGGACCGTGGCTGACGTGGATCCGGACGACCAGGCTGACAAGTACCTGCTGGCCGAGCGGCTCTTCGCCGAGGCGGGCTTCCGCTGGTACGAGATCTCGAACTGGGCCCATGACCCCGAGGACCGCGGTATCCACCGGGCACGGCACAATGTGGCCTACTGGCGTGACCAGGACTGGTGGGGAGCGGGCCCCGGGGCGCACTCACACCTGGCCGGCGTCCGGTTCTGGAACGCCAAGCATCCGGCGGCCTACGCGCAGCGGCTGGCCACCGGTATCTCGCCGTCCGTCGGCCGGGAGCAACCCGACGCGGAGGCTCGGTTCCTCGAGCGCGTCATGCTGGGCGTCCGGCTCTCGGACGGGCTGCCGACGGCCGCCCTGGAGGAAGCGCCCGACGGCGGCGTCCAGGCCCGCCAGGAGATCGCCGCGATGATCGGTGAGGGACTGCTGGACGGACGGGCGGCGCTGGCCGGCCGGGTGGTGCCGACCCTGCAGGGACGGCTGCTGGACGACGCGATTGTCCGGCGACTCGCGGGGTTCTGAGGACCGGCCCCCGGACTACTGGATCAGGCGCAGGTTCAGCGGGTAGCGGTAGGGGCGGCCCTTGTTGCACTGGATGCCGGCGGCCACGCCCGAGACCGTCATGAACAGCCACAGGAGCATGGCGACGATGCCGAAGATGCCCCCGACGATCGGGATGAGGGCCAGCAGGTTCGCCACGATGGCCAATACCGTGGGCGGCAGCGTGAAGTTCAGCGCCTCCTTGGCCTCCTGGGCCGTGAACGGACCGCGGTGGCGGAAGACCAGGTAGATCACCAGGGAGGGGATGCATCCGAGGAAGCCGCCGAAGTGCGCGAGGGTGGCCCACTGACGGTCCTCGGCCGGCGTCAGCGGCTCGGCCTGATCCGGTGACCCCTGCAGCTGCTGGTCGCGCCGGGGGGCGGCGCCGGGGCGCGGGCGGTGCGGACTGCCGGGCTGCTGCTGGGACACGTCCTGGGCCTTTCCGTTCGGAGGTGATGGGTGGCGTTCGGTCGCCAGTGTACCGCCGGGATCCGGGAGTTCCCTGCAGGTCGGTATGCGGTCAGTGCTCGACGGCGGTCAGGAAATCGATGACCTCTTCCACCCGCCCCAGCAGGGTCGGCTCCAGGTCGGCATAGGTCCGCACCTGGGACAACAGCCTCTTCCAGCCCAGGCCGATGTCCTCCTTGGTCCGGTGCGGCCAGCCGAGGCCGGCGAGGATGCCCGTCTTCCAGTCCTGGCCCCTGGGCACCACCGGCCAGGCACCGATGCCCAGGACAGCGGGCTTGATGACCTGCCAGACGTCCACGTAGGGATGACCGACGATCAGCACGTTGCCGCGGGCCCCGGGCACCTTCATGGCCTCGGCGGCGATCCTCTCCTCCTTGGACCCGGTCACGAGATGGTCCACGAGGATGCCGAGCCGGCGCTGCGGACCGGGCGAGAAGTCTCTGATCGCGCCCGCCAGGTCGTCCACCCCGTGGAGCGGCTCGACGACGATCCCCTCCAGGCGCAGGTCCTCACCCCAGACCTTCTCCACGAGCTCGGCGTCATGCAGCCCTTCGACCCAGATGCGGGAGGCGCGCGCCGTGCGGGCCCGGGCATGGTCCACGCGCACGGAGCCCGACGCCGTCCGGGCCGGCTTCGCGGGGGAGGCACCGGAGGTGCCGCCCGGTGCTGGGGCCACCACCTCGACGGGCTCGCCGTCCACGAGGAAGCCATAACCCAGAGGAAAGGACTTCGTGCGTCCCCGCCGGTCCTCCAGGACGACCAGGTGCACGCCACCGGACTTCTCGACCCGCAGGACGGCACCGGTGAATCCGGTCTCCGTGTCCTCCAGGACGGCGCCCTGGTTCGCGGGGACCTTCTCGACGGTGCGGGCGGTCGGGCGGAAGCCGCCGTCGAGGGTGCCCGGGCCCCAGTTGTTCCATTCCACGGGCATCGACGCTAGCAAGAGGAGCCGGCGTAACCGTGCAGCGGCTCGCGCGGCACGCGGTCGGTACCGGGCAGGCGCACCCGGTCTACGCGGGGCCGGCGATGGGCGGGCCATGGGCCGGCACCCTCAGTGGTGAGGGGAAGCGGTGGTACATCGATTGGACACAAGGTCTAGACTTGGCACTTCAAAGCGTCGAGTGCTAAGCCGGAGGACAGGCAGGAGGAACCGATGAGCGAACAGCCGCGCCGCATGCAGGTGCTCCAGGCCATCGTGGAGGACTACGTGTCCTCCCGCGAGCCCGTCGGCTCCAAGGCCCTGGTGGACCGCCACCAGCTGGGCGTCTCCTCGGCCACCGTCCGGAATGACATGGCCGCCCTGGAGGAGGAGGGGCTCATCGTGGCCCCGCACACCTCCTCCGGACGCATTCCCACGGACAAGGGCTACCGGATCTTCGTGGACCAGATCTCCGAGGTGAAGCCGCTGTCCGCCGCGGAGAAGCGCGCGGTGCAGTCGCTGCTGGACGCCAATGGCGACTTCAACGAGATGATGGCCCGCACCGTGCGGCTGCTCGCGCAGCTCACCAACCAGGTGGCCGTGTTGCAGTACCCCCATGCGGACTCCTCCACCATCCGGCACATCGAGTTCGTCTTCCTGGCGCCCCGCCGGGCCCTCGTCGTGGTGATCCTGTCCACCGGACAGGTCGACCAGCGTGCCTTCGGCCTCGAGGTCGAGGCCAACGAGACGTCCCTGACCGTGCTGAAGCAGCAGTTCCTGCGCTACCTGGACGGGCTGACCCCGGTCCAAGCCGCGGAGGGTCTCCGGCTGGCGCTGGCCGAGGTGCCGGCGGAGGACCGCGATCTTGCCCTGGCCTTCGCCGTCCAGCTGGACCAGATGTTCGCGGCCCGCCGGGAGGACCGGATCATCATGGCCGGTACCGCCAACCTGGCACGCTCGACCGGAGACTTCCCGTTCTCGATCGGCCCCATCCTGGAGGCCCTCGAGGAACAGGTCGTGTTGTTGCGCCTGCTGACCGAGATGGAGCAGGATGTGCGTGGCCTCAGCGTGCGCATCGGCTCTGAGAACACCGGCTCCCTGTCCGAGGCGTCCGTCGTCGCCGCCGGCTACGGCTCCGGCGCCAAGCTCGGCGTCGTGGGCCCCACCCGCATGGACTACCCGGGCACCATGACCGCCGTGCGGGCGATCGCCCGGTACCTGTCCCGGATCCTGTCGCAGTAGCGGCCAGGACCGACATCCACCACCCCACCACCGGAAGGAACACCGCAGACCGTGGCTGACCATTACGAGGTGCTCGGCGTTGGCCGGGACGCCTCCGCTGAGGAGATCAAGCGTGCCTACCGCAAGTTGGCCCGCAAGCTCCATCCCGACGTGAACCCGGCTCCCGACGCCTCCGAGGAGTTCAAGAACGTCACGCGTGCCTACGAGGTCCTCTCGGACCAGGAGAAGCGCCGCAACTATGACGCCACGGGCCATGAGAACGGCACCGGCGGCATGGGCGGCGGTTTCGGTGGCGCCGACTTCGGTGGTTTCCAGGACATCTTCGAGACGTTCTTCGGCGGTGGCGGCTCCGGCGGCATGGGCGGTGGCAGGGGCGGTGGTCCCGCCAGCCGTGCGCGGCGGGGACAGGACGCCCTCATCACGGCCAAGCTCGACCTCAGCGATGCGGTCTTCGGCACCGAGAAGACCCTCGAGGTGGACACCGCCGTGGTGTGCCCCACCTGTGACGGCAGCTGCTGCCAGCCGGGCACGCACCCGGAGACATGCACCATCTGCAATGGCCAAGGCGCCATCCGCCGGCCGGTCCGCTCCATCCTCGGCACCGTCATGGCCGCCGAGACGTGCTCGGCCTGCCAGGGCTTCGGCACCGTCATCCCGGATCCGTGCCGCGAGTGCTCCGGGCAGGGCCGCATCCGTGAGCGGACCTCACTGACCATCAAGATTCCCGCCGGTGTGGCCACGGGGACCCGGATCCAGCTTGCCGGGCGCGGCGAGGCCGGTCCCGGTGGCGGTCCGAATGCCGATCTCTACGTGGAGATCGAGGTGCGTCAGCACGAGGTGTTCGTCCGCGACGGCGACCACCTGTTGGCCACGATGAGCGTGCCGATGGCCGCCGCCGCCCTGGGTACCACGCTCACGCTGGACACCTTCGACGGTGAGAAGGACGTGCCGGTGAAGGCCGGCACCCAGTCCGGAGAGGTGCAGACCCTCAAGGGCCTGGGCGTCGGCCGGTTGCGGAGCTCCGGCCGGGGCGATCTCAAGGTCACCCTACGGGTGGAGACCCCCACCAAACTCGACGACGAGCAGCGCGCCCTGCTGGAGCAGCTGGCCGGTCTGCGCGGTGAGGACCTGGTGCACGGCACCACGGAGCACCGCGGGTTGTTCTCCAAGTTCCGGGACAACCTCAAGAACCTGTGAGCAACCCCCTCTTCTACGTCGGTGACGGCGAGCTGGCCCCCGTCTCGGCGGGGGCCACCGTCGTGGTCTCGGGTGCCGAGGCCCGGCACGCGGCCCAGGTCATGCGGCTCTCGCCGGGGGAGCGCGTGGACGTGGCGGACGGATCCGGCCGGCGCGTGAGCGGCACCGTGCACTCCGCGGCGCCCGACCGGCTGGAGGTCACCGCCGAGACCGTTCACGACGAGCCGGCGCCGCACCCCGAGCTCGTGCTCGTCCAGGCCCTCGCCAAGGGCGACCGGGACCTGCTGGCCATCCAGACGGCGACGGAACTGGGGTTCGACGCCGTGCACCCCTGGCAGGCCGAACGTTCCATCGTGCGGTGGAAGGGTGACAAAGCTGCCAAGGCCGTGACCAAGTGGGAGGCAGCCCTGCTCTCGGCCTCAAAGCAGGCACGCCGCGCCCGGGTGCCGCGCACGGAGAAGGTGCTCGACGGCGTCGGGGTCGCCTCGGTCTGTGGCCCCGGTTCCCTGGTGCTCGTCCTGCATGAGGACGCACGGCAGTCGCTGGGCGAGGCCGTCGCCGAGGCGGGGATGCTGACCGGAGGGGCCGTGGAACGGATCGTGCTGGTGGTCGGCCCCGAGGGTGGCATCAGCCCGGCCGAGACCGCAGCCCTGTCCGAGGCCGGGGGGCGTCCCGTGCTGTTGGGGCGCCATGTGCTCCGGTCCTCCACTGCCGGCCCGGCCGCCGTCGCAGTCCTCCAGCAGCTGCTGGGACGGTTCGGGCCTCGGACGTAGACTGGCCTCGTAGTGCACCCGTCTCACCCTTTGTCCCACCAGTTGCCCCACCAGCCAGGAGCTGAAGCACCTCCCTTGAGTCTTTCCACGGAACGTGACCACATCACCATCACCTTCGCCTCCGCGGAGACCATGGTGCGGACCTTCGGGCCGCAAGACCTGTTGCTGCGAATCCTCGACGGCCTCTATCCGGATCTGACCGTCTCCGTGCGCGGTGAGGACCTGGACGTGGAGGGCCCCGCACCGGATGTGCAGCAGGCGCGCCAGGTGATCGAGGACCTGCACGGCCTGGCCCGGCGCGGCACCTCGATCACCCCCGAGGTCATCGAACAGGTGTCCAGCCTGGTGCGGGGTGGTTCCGGGGCCCAGGCCTCCGGACTGCTCTCCGCCTCGATCCTCTCCAGCCGGGGCCGCAAGATCCGGCCCAAGACGGCGAATCAGCAGCACTATGTGGAGAGCATCGACCAGAACACCATCACCTTCGGGCTTGGTCCTGCCGGCACCGGCAAGACCTACCTGGCCATGGCCAAGGCGGTCCAGGCGTTGCAGGCCAAGGAGGTCAACCGGATCATCCTCACCCGGCCGGCGGTCGAGGCGGGGGAGCGGTTGGGGTACCTGCCGGGCTCTCTCAGCGAGAAGATCGACCCGTACCTGCGGCCCCTCTACGATGCGTTGCATGACATGGTCGAACCCGAGTCCATCCCGCGGCTCATGGCGGACGGGACGATCGAGGTGGCGCCCCTGGCCTACATGCGCGGGCGCACGCTCAACGATGCGTTCATCATCCTCGACGAGGCCCAGAACACCACGGTCGAGCAGATGAAGATGTTCCTGACCCGTCTCGGCTTCGGCTCTCACATGGTCGTCACCGGCGACACCAGCCAGGTCGACCTCCCGCGGGGGACCAACTCGGGCCTGGCCCAGTCTGTCTCCATCCTGGAGGGCGTGGAGGACATCGCCGTCATCCGGCTGCAGTCCGCAGACGTGGTCCGCCACCGCCTCGTGAGCCGGATCGTGGACGCCTATGAGAACGCTGGGGGGCGCACCGATGGCCATTGAGATCGTCAACGAGTCCGGCGCTGAGGTCGACGAGGAGTCGCTGCTCGCCCTGTCCCGTTCCGTCCTGGAATCGCTGCACGTGCATCCGGGTGCGGAACTCTCCGTGGTGTGCGTGGACGAGGCCGCCATGGAACAGCTCCACCTGGAGTGGATGGACCTGCCGGACGCCACGGATGTCATGAGCTTCCCCATGGACGAACTCCGCCCGGGCACCGCCGAGGACCCGAGCCCGGAGGGGCTGCTGGGCGACGTGGTCATCTGCCCGCAGGTCGCCGCCGTCCAGGCCGCCCGCAGCGGGCATTCCGCCGCGGACGAGGTCCTGCTGCTGCTGGTCCACGGATTGCTCCACCTGCTCGGCTTCGACCATGAGGAGCCCGAGGAGAAGAACGAGATGTTCGCTCTCCAGCGCCAGCTGCTCAGCGACTTCCTCGGCCGCCCGGCCCCAGACCCCACCGAAGACTGATGCTCACCTCGCTCATCCTGGCGGTCCTGCTGGCCGCATTGCTGTTCCTGTCCTGGATCCTCGGTGTCGCCGAAGCCTCGTTGGGCTACCTGTCCCGCAAGGAGGCCGAGGGGATCGCGATGCGCCGCCCGCGCAGCCCCATCCTCACGGTCATGGCCCGGCTGCCGGAGCACCTGCACGCCCTGCGGTTCTGGCGGCTGTTCGCCGAGACCACCGCCGCCGTGGCCGGTACCCTGTTCATTCACTCCCTCACCGGGACCATCTGGATCACCGCCCTGTTGTCCCTCCTGCTGATGGGGCTCGTCGCCCTGCTGCTGACCGTGCTCTCGCCGCGCCAGGTGGGGACCAAGCACGACGTGGCGGCCGCCCAGCGCACCGCGGGCCTCGTTCGCTTCCTCACTGCCCTCCTCGGCTCGCTGCCGGCACGCGTGGCGGCACCCGGCCCGAGGTCGGAGGATGAGGAGGAGGAGGCCGCCGAGATCGAGGAGCGTCACTTCCGGGAGTTCGTCGCCCGGGCCAACGACGCCGACGTCTTGGAGGATGCCGAGGCCGAGCTCATCCGCTCCGTGTTCGACATGGGGGACACCCTGGTGCGCGCCGTGATGGTGCCGCGCACCGATGTCGTCACCGTCGAGACCGGGACCACCCTGGAAGACGCGATGAACCTGTTCCTGCGCTCCGGCTGCTCCCGCATCCCGCTCATCGGGGACAACGCGGACGAGGTCTTCGGCATGGTCTACCTCAAGGACGTGGCCCGGGCGCTGCACCGTGGCCTGGGGGATGGCGCGGCGGATCCGGCCAGCCCCGTGGACGCCGTGGCCCGGGACGTGCGCTTCGTCCCCGAGTCGAAGCCGGTGTCCGTGCTGCTGCAGGAGCTCCAGCGCGAGTCCACCCACATCGCGGTCGTGGTGGACGAGTACGGCGGCACCGCCGGCCTCGTGACGCTCGAGGACCTCATCGAGGAGATCGTCGGCGAGATCTCGGACGAGTACGACCGCCAGGACCGTCCCGAGGTCGAACCCCTCGATGACGGCTCGTTCAGCGTGGACGCCCGCATGGGCATCGATGACTTCGCCGAGCTGTTCGGCATGGATCTGGACGACGAGGAGGACGTGGACACCGTCGGCGGCCTGCTCGCCAAGACGCTGGGCCGCGTCCCCATCCAGGGCTCGCACGTGGCCGTCCAGGGCATCGAGCTGACGGCCGAGTCCCTGCAGGGCCGGCGCAACCGCGTCGCGCGCCTGGTGGTGCGGGAGTCCCCGCGGGACGGTGGCCACGCCCGACGCCGGCCCGGCACCGACCTGCTGCCAGCCCACCTGACCGATCGCAACGCCGCCTCGGCATCCACCCCAGCCTCCCGGGAGACCCCATGACGACCCTGTTCGACCCCAGCAACGCCCCGGAGGACTTCCGCGCCGGCTTCGTCTCCCTGGTGGGCCGGCCCAACGCCGGCAAGTCCACCCTGACCAACGCCCTGGTGGGGGAGAAGGTCGCCATTACCTCGTCCAAGCCGCAGACCACCCGGCACACCATCCGCGGGATCGTGCACCGCGAGGGCTTCCAGCTGGTCCTCGTGGACACCCCCGGACTGCACCGTCCCCGCACCCTGCTGGGTCAGCGGCTCAACGACCTCGTGACCCAGACCCTCGGCGAGGTGGACGCGGTCGGGTTCTGCATCCCCGCAGACGAGAAGATCGGCCCCGGCGACCGCTACATCGCCAGCCAATTGGCACTGCTCAACCGCAAGCCCGTGATCGCCCTGGTGACCAAGACGGACAAGGTGAAGCCGGACGCGATCGCGGCCCAGCTGCTCGCCGTCACCGCCCTCGGCGACAAGGTGCTCGGGCCGGAGAACCAGGGGGCCGGTTTCGCCGCCGTCGTCCCCGTCTCCGCCGTCCAGGGCCACCAGGTGGAGGACGTGGCGAAGGTCCTGTCCGAACGGCTGCCGCTGTCCCCGCCGCTCTATCCGGACGGTGAGCTCACGGACGAGCCCGAGCTGACCATGGTGGCCGAACTCATCCGGGAGGCGGCCCTGGAGGGCGTGCGGGACGAGCTGCCACACTCGGTGGCCGTGGTGGTCGACGAGATGAACCCCCGCGAGGGGCGGCCCGCCGACCGTCCGCTGCTGGACATCCACGCCAACGTGTTCGTGGAGCGGGACAGCCAGAAGGCCATCATCATCGGCAAGGGCGGCTCCCGCCTCAAGGCCATCGGTTCCCAGGCGCGGGGTTCCATCGAGAAACTCCTCGGGACCGCCGTGTACCTGGACCTGCGGGTGAAGGTGGCCAAGGAATGGCAGCGGGACCCCAAGCAGCTGGGCCGGCTCGGGTTTTGATCCCGACGGTCCCGGCGGTGCTAGGCTGAAATCATGTTCGACCGACTGGACCTCACCGGGATCACCCCGGACACCGTTGAAGGGCTGCTACTACGCCGCCGCAACGGGGCTGAGCCGTCGGCCGTGGCGCCCGCCACGCTCTGACGCACTGGGGGCATCGCACCCTGGCCGGGCCGGAACCCCGTTGCGGAGGTAGCTCTACGGCCCTTCCACCAGCCAGACCCCTCCGGTGCACGCACCGGGTTTCACGAAAGGCAGGCGTCCAGCCCCATGCGCAACTTCCAGAAGTCCTCCGGGATGAAGTTCCAGAAGTACACCCCCTTCCAGGACCAGATCGAGGTCCATCTGCCGGACCGCACCTGGCCGGACCAGGTCATCACCCAGGCACCCCGGTGGTGCGCGGTGGACCTGCGGGACGGCAACCAGGCCCTCATCGATCCCATGGGCCCGGACCGCAAGATGCGGATGTTCGAACTGCTCGTCTCCATGGGCTACAAGGAGATCGAGGTCGGCTTCCCCTCCGCCTCGCAGACGGACTTCGACTTCGTGCGTCAGCTCATCACCGAGGACCGTATCCCCGAGGACGTCACCATCCAGGTGCTCACCCAGTCCCGTGAACACCTCATCGAGCGCACCTATCAGGCCCTTGAGGGCTGCCACCGGGCGATCGTGCACCTGTACAACTCCACCTCGGTGCTCCAGCGGCGCGTCGTGTTCCGCGAGGACATGGACGGGATCGTGGACATCGCCACCACCGGCGCCCGCCTGTGCCGCAAGTACGAGGAGCAGATGACGGGCACGGAGATCGTGTACGAGTACTCGCCGGAGTCCTTCACGGGCACCGAGCTGGAGTTCGCCGCCCGCATCTCCAACGCGGTCGGTGAGATCCTCGAGGCCTCCACGGACCGCCAGATGATCCTGAACCTGCCCGCGACCGTGGAGATGGCCACCCCGAACGTCTACGCGGACTCCATCGAGTGGATGCACCGCAACCTGGAGAACCGCAGCGGCATCATCCTCTCGCTGCACCCCCACAATGACCGCGGCACGGGCGTGGCCGCTGCCGAGCTGGGCTATATGGCCGGAGCGGACCGGATCGAGGGCTGCCTGTTCGGCAACGGGGAGCGCACGGGCAACGTGGACCTGGTGACCCTGGGCCTGAACCTGTACAGCCAGGGGATCGACCCGATGATCGACTTCTCCAACATGGATGAGATCCGCCGCACCGTGGAGTACTGCAACCAGCTCCAGGTCGCTGAGCGCGTGCCCTACGGGGGAGACCTCGTCTTCACCGCCTTCTCGGGCTCCCACCAGGACGCCATCAAGAAGGGCTTCGAGTTCATGGACGCGGATGCCGCCGAAGCCGGCACCGACCGGGACGGCATCCCGTGGGGAGTCCCCTACCTGCCGATCGATCCGCAGGACATCGGCCGCTCCTACGAGGCCGTCATCCGGGTGAACTCGCAGTCCGGCAAGGGCGGCGTGGCCTACCTGCTCAAGAGTGAGCACAACCTCGACCTGCCGCGCCGCGCCCAGATCGAGTTCTCCCACGTCATCCAGAACATGGCCGACTCCCAGGGCGGGGAGGTCACCGGTGACCAGCTGTGGCAGGTCTTCCAGGACGAGTACCTGCCGGCCGAGTCCGAAGCTGACCACACCTCCCGCTGGGGCCGCTACCGTCTGGGCCTCGTGAGCTCGACGACGGAGGAGGATGGCAGCTTCACCATGACCGCCGAGGTGGCGGTGGACGGCGAGACGCGGGAGCGCACCGTCACCGCCAACGGCCCGATCGCCGCCCTGGTGAAGATCTTCGGCGACGATGGCCTGGACATCCGGGTGCTGGACTACTCCGAGCACGCCCTGTCCGAGGGCGGATCGGCGATGGCCGCCGCCTACGTCGAGTGCGCGGTGGGGGAACGGGTGCTCTGGGGTGCCGGCCTGGACTACAACACCACCATGGCCTCGCTGAAGGCGGTCGTCTCCGCCGTCAACCGTGCCCTCCGGGACGATGAGGAACTCGCACAGGCCGTGGCCGGTCCGGGAGCCGGGATGGACGCCAGGGCCTAGTGTCCGGTTCGGGTGGACGCTCGACGGGGCGGGGAGGTGCAGGCTACGCGGCGAACAGCTACCGCACGCACGCGCTGGTCCTGCGCACCTACAAACTCGGTGAGGCCGATCGCATCATCGTGTTGCTGACCCCCGGCCACGGCCAGATCCGGGCCGTGGCCAAGGGGGTCCGCCGGACGACATCCAAGTTCGGCGCCACCCTGGAACCCTTCATGCTCTCCCGGCTGCAACTCGTGCACGGACGGAACCTGGACATCATCACCCAGGCCGAGTCCGTCACGCCCTACGGGCAGTGGATCGCCCAGGACTATGACGCCTACTCCGCCGCCTCCGCCATGGTCGAGACCGCCGAGCGGCTGACCGTGAGCGATATCGCGGAGGTGAGCGAGAACGGTGGCGGGGTGGAGGCACCCAGCCAGTACCGGCTGCTCCATGGGGCACTGGCGGCCCTGGCTCGCGGCACCCATGCACCCCGGCTGTTGCTGTACTCCTACCTGCTGCGCTCCCTGGCCACCGCCGGATGGGCCGCCAGCTTCACCACCTGCTCCAGATGCGGAGCCCCCGGGCCACACCGTTCGGTCAACGTCACCCTCGGCGGCAGTGTCTGCGACGATTGCCGTCCGCCCGGCTCGGCCACGCCGGACCCGGCCACCGTGGAACTGCTCGCGGCCCTGCAGTCAGGCCGCTGGGAGGTCGCCGACGCCGCACCAGACCAGGCGAGCCGGGAGGCGGCCGGTATTGTGTCCGGGTACCTCCAGTTCCACCTGGAACGCCACCTGAAGTCCCTGTCCGTCATGGACCAGAGCCCCTGAACCCGAGGACCGAGCACATGCCCTCCCGCCCCTCTGCCCGCCGGCCTGCCCTCGCCGAACCGTTTCCGCACCCGTCGGGAGCCCGGCCGCCGCAGATGGATCCGCGGTTCATCCCCCGCCACGTGGCCATCGTCATGGACGGCAACGGGCGGTGGGCCAATCAGCGCGGACTGCCGCGCACCGAGGGTCACCGGGCCGGGGAGGCCGCACTGCTGGACGTCATGGCCGGTGCCGTGCAGCTGGGCATCGAGCACGTCTCCGTCTACGCGTTCTCCACCGAGAATTGGAAGCGGTCTCCGGACGAGGTCCGCTTCCTCATGGGCTTCTCCCGGGACGTGCTGCGCCGCCAGCGGGACACCCTCGATTCGTGGGGCGTGCGGATCCGCTGGAACGGCCGCCGCCCCCGGTTGTGGACCTCAGTGGTCAAGGAGTTGGAGACCGCGGAGGAGCAGACTCGCGGCAACACCCGGTGCAACCTGACCATGTGCGTGAACTATGGGTCCCGCGCCGAGATCACCGATGCCGTCAAGGCCATCGCCCGTGAGGTGGAGGCGGGCCGGGTGACGTCCTCCGGGATCCGCGAGGAGACGATCGCCCGGCACCTGGACGAGCCCGACGTTCCGGACGTGGATCTGTTCCTGCGCACCTCCGGCGAGCAGCGGCTGTCCAACTTCCTGCTCTGGCAGTCGGCGTACGCCGAACTCGTCTTCCTGGACACGCTGTGGCCGGACGTGGACCGCACCACCCTGTGGGACGCCGTCGAGGTCTATGCCCGCCGCGACCGCCGGTATGGGGGAGCGGTGGATCAGGCGGGACCGGCGTAGGCGCCCAGCCAGCGGAACATCTCGCGGGCAGCATCACGCCGAATGGCCTGTGGCGAGGCCATCACATCATGCAGGGCACCGGCGTGCCGGACGACCGTGACGTGCCGACCGAGCCGGGTGGCGCGCTGGGCCAGGATCTCCACGTCCAGCACGATGTCCGCGGCCGTCATGTCCTGCCGCCACCCCGCCGCGAAGACCGTGCGGTCCGAGAGCATCACGTAGACCGGCTCCGCCAGGCCGAGCCCCTCGGCCACGGCGGCATGGCCGGTCATCACCGCCTTGAGCCAGCCGCCGGGCACCTCGAAGGCGTACTGCGGACGCCACAACGGGTGCAGGTCCCAATCGCCGTCGGCGGCGGAGGACACCGTGCGCCAGTAGTGGTCCACCCGAGGCAGCTTGAGGAAGTTCTTCGGCTGCAGCCGAACCACCGGGTCCAGGACGGCCGTGGCCATGTGGCGGACCAGCGCTGAGCCCTGCATCTCCAGCCACGGGCTGTTCAGCACGAGCGCCCGGGCCCGGCCTGGATGCCGGGACGACCACAGGGAGAGGATGAGCCCGCCGGTGGAATGGCCCATCAGCACGGGGGGCTGCGGATGTTCGCGGCGGATGACCCTCAGCGCCTGGCCGATCTCGTCGTCGTACACCTCGAGGCTGTCCGCCCACCCCGGCGTCTGCCCCGGACGCAGCGAACGGCCGTACTTGCGTAGGTCCAGCGCGTAGAAGGCGTAGCCGCGCTCTTCGAAGTGGCCCGCGAGCGGCGCGTTGTAGAAGTAGTCCGACCAGCCGTGGACGTACAACACCGGAATGCGCGACTCCGGCCGGGCAACGATCGCGCCCGCGTCGCCTGGGGAGTCGCCCGCCTCGACCGGGGCGTCACCCGCCGGCGCGGGGACCGGGGTGCGGGCAGATGTGCGAGCCGTACGGACCAAGGTCGCCGCGTTGGGTCCCTCCTCGTCCACCTCGAGGGGAATCGTGAGCCGCTCGAAGCCCTCCAGCAGATCTGGGACCCACACCCCGGGCGGGGAATCCGTCAGGAGCGTGGCCTCCGCGGAGGGGGAGAAGGGGGTGTCCCCGGACGGCTGGTCGGTGGCGCTCATATGAACGCCATGCTAGAGCCGAAACGTGGGGCGGACCAGCACTGGAATCGTGGTTCCATAAGTGCATGACTGCTCTGCCGCGCGAGGCCCGCCTCTATCCCGCCTTCTTCAACACGTTCTTCAAGGGCATGGACGCCGAGAAGGCGCATCACGTGGGCTTCTCGATGATCCGTGCGGCGGAGTCCACCGGTGCCTCAGTGGCCCTGCGCCGGGCCACGCGGCCGGCGAAGACGCTGACGACCCGGGTGATGGGTCTGGACTTCCCCTCGCCGTTCGGGCTCGCGGCGGGCTTCGACAAGCAGGGCCTGGGCACGGCGGCCCTGGCAGACCTCGGCTTCGGCCATATCGAGGTCGGCACCATCACCGGTGAGGCACAACCGGGCAACCCCGCTCCGCGGTTGTTCCGCCTGGTCGAGGACAAGGCGCTGATCAACCGGATGGGTTTCAACAACGACGGCGCCCGCGCGGTGGCTCCGCGACTGAAAGCCACCCGGCAGACGCTGACCCGGCGTTTCGGCCGGCGTCGGCCGGTGCTCGGGGTGAACATCGGCAAGACGAAGACGGTGGCCCTCGAGGAGGCGCCGCAGGACTACCTGGTCTCCACCGCCGCCCTGGCCGTCCACGCCGACTATCTCGTGGTCAACGTGTCCTCACCCAACACACCCGGACTGCGCCAGCTGCAGGACATCGAGGCACTGGCACCGCTGTTGGCCGCGGTGCGCCAGGAGGCGGATCGGACCACGGGACGTCACGTGCCGCTGGCCGTGAAGATCGCTCCGGACCTGGCTGACGAGGACGTGGACTCAGTGGCCGCGATGGCCGTGGAATTGGGCTTGGACGGGGTCATCGCCACGAACACGACGATTGCCCGGGACGGGCTGGCCACGCCCGCCGCGGACGTCAAGACCATGGGAGCCGGGGGCCTGTCGGGGGCACCTCTGAAGGAACGGTCGCTGGAGGTGCTGACCAGGCTGCGCGGCGCGCTGCCGGAATCGGTGGCCCTGATCTCCGTGGGTGGGGTCACCACCGGTGCGGATGTCCGTGAGCGGCTCGAGTTGGGGGCGGATCTGGTGCAGGGCTACACCGCGTTCCTCTACGAGGGACCGTTCTGGGCTGCCCGGATCAACCGCGAGCTGGCGCGGTAGTCGCGGCCAGCTGGCGTGGTTCAGTCGGGGAAGTGACCGCGCTTGGTCTGCGGCTTGGGCAGACGTAGCTTGCGCAGTTGCATGGCCCGCATGACGCCGTACCAGCGCACGCCGCGCTCGACCTCCCCGAACTTCTCCGCCAGACGCTTCTTCAACTGGAAGGAGATGAGGACGCCCTCCAGCACCACCAGCAGCACGATGGCCCAGAGGGAGAAGGTCAGCCAGATCTGCAGGTCGGACTGGGGCAGGAACGCCAGGAAGACGTAGACCAGCACGATCACCATGAGCCATTCGCCCACGCCGGTGCGGGCGTCCACCCAGTCGCGGGCGTAGCGCTTCTGCGGGCCGCGGTCGCGCAGCGGCATGTTCCGCTCATCGCCGGTCTCCATGGCCACGCGCATCTTCTGGCGCTCGACCATCTCCGCATCGCGAGCGGCCTTGCGGGCCGCCTTGCGATCTTCCGGCACCAGCGGACGGCGGCGGGCGGCCTCCCGCTCCGCGCGCGTCGGCGTCGGCCCCTTCTTGGCCTGATGGCGCGCGGCCGTCTGCTCGGGGGTCTCGATCACGGGCGCCGACTCAGGGGCGGGGGTCTCGGTCTTCTTGCGTCCAAACACCCGTCCATTCTAGGCGGAGCCGAAGCCTCCCGGAGTCAATGCTGTGACCGCTGTCATCTCGCTAGTCTGGTCCTTATGCCTGAGACGCCCCAGACCCCGCCCGCCCTGCCCCTCGATCCCGAGACGATCGCGCGGATCACCGCTGCCGTGGAGGAGCGGCTGCCGCAGACGGTGGCCACGCTCAAGGAGCTCGTGGCCATCCCCGGCATCGCCTGGGACTCCTTCGACCGCGTTCCGCTCGAGCGCTCCGCCCAGGCCGTCGCCGACCTGATCCGGTCACTCGGACTGGAGGACGTGGAGATCCTGACGGAAACGCTGGTAGAGGCGGACGGCACCGAACGCCCGGGGGGACCGGCCGTCGTCGCGCACCGTCCGGCCCAGCCGGGGAAGCCGACCGTACTGCTCTATGCGCACCACGATGTCCAGCCGGTGGGGGAGCTGGCGCTCTGGGAGACCGAGCCGTTCACCGCCGCGGAGAAGGACGGCCGGCTTTATGGCCGCGGGGCAGCGGACGACAAGGCCGGGATCATGGTGCACCTCGCCGCCCTGCAGGCCATGCTCGACGCCGGCGCCGACTCGGGCGCGGGCGTCACCTTCTTCATCGAGGGGGAGGAGGAGGCCGGTTCTCCGACCTTCCGGACGTTCCTCGAGCGACACCGTGAGAAGCTGGCGGCCGACGTCATCGTGGTGGCCGACTCCGCCAACTGGAGGGTCGGCGTCCCGGCCCTGACCACCTCCTTGCGGGGGCTCGTGGATGGCACCATCGGCGTCCGGGTCCTGGACCACGCCGTCCACTCCGGCATGTTCGGGGGCCCGGTCCTCGACGCTCCGACCTTGCTGGCGCGCTTGATAGCGACCCTGCATGACGAGGAGGGGAATGTGGCCATCGCCGGCCTCGAGCAACAGCACCACTCGTCGATCGAGTACCCGGAGGCGGACTACCGCGCCGACTCCTCCGTGCTGGACTCCGTGCGGCTGGCCGGCACGGGTTCCTTGGCCGACCGCTTGTGGAACAAGCCAGCCCTGAGCATCATCGGAACGGACGTGACCCGGCTCGACGTCGCGTCCAACACCCTGCAGCCCGAGGCCCGTGCGAAGTTCAGCCTGCGCCTGGGGCCGGGCATGGATCCGGTCACGGCGATGTCCGCCGTGCGTGCCCACGTGGAGTCGGTCCGGTCCACCGCGCTGTTGGGCGCGGAGGTCATCTTCGAACCGGGGGAGTCCGGGCAGCCCTTCGCCACGGACACGTCCGCTCCCGCCGCCCGGACGATGATGGCGGCCCTCCGAGAGGCCTTCGGGGCCGAGCCGGTCGAGGCCGGCATGGGTGGGTCCATTCCCTTCACCGCCGACCTGGTGGAGATGTTCCCGGAGGCGACCCTGCTGATCACCGGCGTCGAGGACCCGGATTCCCGGGCCCACTCGGCCAATGAGTCCCTGCATCTGGGCGACTTCCGACACGCCGTGTTGGCGGAGGCCCTGCTGTTGGCCGCCGTCGGTCACTGACCTAGACTCGACAGATACCGAAGGTCTCGATCCGGTCGTCGGGAATGAACCGTCCGGACCGGGTGTTGGGACCGGGGAGAGTGGCCTCCGGGCCGCCCCACCGATCGGCTCGGCGCCGAGCCGGGGGAGCACGCACGCAGACGAAGGAGCGAGCATGAGCGTTTCCGCAGAATCCACCGAGACCGAGATCCCGACTGCCCAGCCGGCAGAAGGCCTGGACGCCCACGAGGTCCAGCTGAGTGATGTGGCCGCCGCCAAGGTGCGGACCCTGCTGGAGCAGGAGGGGCGCACCGATCTCCGTCTGCGCGTCGCCGTGCAGCCGGGCGGTTGCTCCGGACTGATCTACCAGCTCTACTTCGATGAGCGCGTGTTGGACGGCGACGCGCTGCGAAACTTCGACGGCGTCGAGGTCATCGTGGACAAGATGAGCGTCCCCTACCTCAGCGGTGCCTCGATCGATTTCGAAGACACCATCTCCAAGCAGGGATTCACCATCGACAACCCGAACGCCGGCGGTTCCTGTGCCTGCGGTGATTCCTTCCACTAGGTCTTCATTACCACGCGACGTCGGGCGTCCGAGCCAGGAATTGGTTCGGATGCCCGACGTTTTTTGCGTGTCATAGGGCAGACGACCAGGGCGGTAAGCTCTACAGTAGGTAGTAAACCTAGGGGTCCCCCTGTGGCATTTTCGTTTCAGCCCAGACATTGTCTGGAGGGAACGCGGCCACGGGAGGCATTCGCACTCGAGATTGAAGAGGAAGGGCCGTCTGTGAGATCGCAGAATCAAGCCGGCAGCCGTGGCAGGCGTCTCCTGAAGGGGGGAGCGCTTGCCGTCATGGCAGCCATGGTCCTGTCCGGTTGTTCGGAGCAGGTTCAACGAGGATTCCTGCCCGGCACACGGGAGACCACCAACCAGTCCGCCCAGATCACTGATTTGTGGGTCAACTCCTGGATCGCAGCCTTGATCGTGGGCCTGGCGGCCTGGGGCATGATGCTGTGGTGCATGGTCGCCTACCGTCGGCGGAAGCATGACAAGGGCTACCCGCGTCAGATGGCGTACAACGTCCCGATGGAGACGCTGTTCACCGTTGTCCCGGTCATCATGGTGCTGACCCTGTGGGGCTTCACCGACCGCGTCCAGCGCGAGATCGACACCCCCGTGGAGGACTCCCCGCTGACCGTGGAGGTCTACGGCAAGCAGTGGGCCTGGGACTTCAACTACAGCTACGAGGGCGAAGAGAGGCACTACCAGGGCGTCCAGGCACAGCTCGACGGCACCGAGGGTGTCGAAGAGACTCTGCCGACCCTGTACCTGCCGGTCGATGTCCCGGTCGAGTTCGAGCTGAAGTCGCGCGACGTCATCCACTCGTTCTGGGTTCCCGCATTCCTGCGCAAGCTGGACATGGTCCCCGGTAAGTCGAACTTCATGTACCTGACGCCGACCGAGGAAGGCACCTTCCAGGGCAAGTGTGCGGAGCTCTGCGGTGAGTACCACTCCGAGATGCTCTTCAACGTCGAGGTCGTCTCCGAACAGGAGTTCACCTCGCAGCTGTCCCAGATGGAAGACGGCCACGTGGGTGACGAGTACAACCGCAACCCGAATGAGCACCCGGATGGCGCCCAGAACCAGGAAGTGCCCCTTCAGGGAGACGGAACCACCCGCGAGGACGCCGGCGGCCCGACCGGTGGCGAAGACTCGACGCTCGAGGGAGATAACTGATGACCACTTACGAATACGCCACGGATGACGCGGCTGCGGCTCAGCCGCGGGTGGTGCCCGAGTCCAAGGGCAAGGTCATCGTCAACTGGATCACCAGTACCGACCACAAGACCATCGGGTACATGTACCTGATCACCTCGTTCATGTTCTTCTGCATCGGCGGCGTCATGGCGCTGCTGATCCGCGCCGAGCTCTTCGAACCGGGCATGCAGCTGCTGCAGACCAAGGAGCAGTACAACCAGCTGTTCACCATGCACGGCACGATCATGCTGCTGATGTTCGCCACCCCGCTGTTCATCGGCTTCGCCAACGTCATCATGCCGCTGCAGATCGGTGCACCGGATGTCTCCTTCCCGCGACTGAACGCCCTGGCGTTCTGGTTCTTCCTCTTCGGCTCCATCATCGCCGTGGCCGGCTTCCTCACCCCGCAGGGTGCCGCGTCCTTCGGTTGGTTCGCCTATGCGCCGTTGTCCAATACCACCTATTCGCCGGGAGTGGGCGGTGACCTCTGGGTCTTCGGCCTCTTCCTGCAGGGCTTCGGCACGATCATGGGTGGCGTCAACTTCATCACCACGATCCTGACCATGCGTGCCCCGGGCATGACGATGTGGCGCATGCCGATCTTCACCTGGAACACCTTGATCACCGCCATTCTCGTGATCATGGCCTTCCCCCCGCTGGCTTCGGCACTGGGCGCATTGGGAATGGATCGTCGCTTCGGTGGACACATCTTCGATCCGGAGAATGGCGGTGCCATCCTGTGGCAGCACCTCTTCTGGTTCTTCGGGCACCCCGAGGTCTACATCATCGCCCTGCCGTTCTTCGGCATCGTCTCGGAGATCATCCCGGTCTTCAGCCGCAAGCCGATCTTCGGCTACAAGACGCTGGTCTTCGCGACCACGGCCATCGCCGCACTGTCCGTGACCGTGTGGGCACACCACATGTACGTCACCGGCTCCGTGCTGCTGCCGTTCTTCTCGCTGATGACCATGCTGATCGCCGTTCCCACGGGCGTGAAGTTCGTCAACTGGATCGGCACCATGTGGCGAGGATCGATCACCTTCGAGAACCCGATGCTCTGGAGCCTCGGCTTCATGGTCACCTTCCTGTTCGGTGGCCTGACCGGTGTCATCCTGGCCTCGCCGCCGCTGGACTTCCACGTCTCCGACACCTACTTCGTGGTGGCACACTTCCACTACGTCGTCTTCGGCACCGTGGTGTTCGCCATGTTCGCAGGCTTCTTCTTCTGGTGGCCCAAGTTCACCGGCAAGATGCTCAACGAGCGCCTGGGCAAGATCCAGTTCTGGATGCTGTTCATCGGCTTCCACGGCACCTTCCTCATCCAGCACTGGCTGGGTGTCATGGGCATGCCGCGCCGCTACGCCGATTACATGGTTGAGGACGGCTTCACCCTGATGAACCAGTTCTCCACGATCTTCTCCTTTGTCCTGGGCGCCTCGCTGATCCCGTTCTTCTGGAACGTGTACATCACCGCGCGCAAGGGCAAGAAGATCACCGTGGACGATCCCTGGGGCTTCGGTGGCTCCCTGGAGTGGGCGACGTCCTGCCCGCCCCCGCGCCACAACTTCCACTCCCTGCCGCGGATCCGTTCGGAGCGTCCGGCACTGGACCTGCACCACCCCGAACTGTTGCCGACATCCCCGCAGCATGAGCCCGAGGTGTTCGGAGAAAAGGCGGCTGCCAAGTGAGAACCAACGTCAAGCTGTTCACGATCCTCGGTGTCTTCCTGATCGTCGTGGCCACGGTCTACGGCTTCTGGGTCCAGTGGACTGAGTGGGCCGGCATCCCCGCCCTCTACGCCGTGGCTGGCCTCTCCCTGATGGTCGCCGTCTTCCTCTGGCTCACTGAGCGTAAGTTCGGCCAGGGCCCGGATGATGACGAGCACGGAGAGATCTCGCAGTACGCCGGCACCTACGGCAGCTTCGCTCCGTGGAGCTGGTGGCCTTTGGGCCTGGGCCTGGCCTGCGCGGCACTGGTGCTCGGGATCGCCATCGATGCGTGGATCGCCTTCATCGGCGTCGGTGTGGGAATCTACTTCCTCGTCGGCTGGGTCTTCGAATACTCGAAGGGCGATCACGCCCACTGATTCCGTCGGATCCGCAGGATCGGCAGTAGCAACGGCTGAGGCCGGGAGACCCGTCGTGGGTCTCCTGGCCTCAGCCGTTTCGTCGTCTCCAAGGGTCAGTGAACACGAACGTCCGGCCGCAGACGTCGTCGTGCGGATCGTCCACGACGTGGAGGCCCGTGGCAACCCACCTCATGAAGACCTCGCCGCCCCGGATGCCAGTCAGGGCACCATCAGCCCGACCTCACATGGGCGCGGCGGGGTGCTCGGGGCCGTGCGCCCGCTTCGTCCTGTCCACAGGGCCAACAGGACCCCAAGGGCGACCTCGAAGGCCACGTAGCGAGGACTGGTGAACGTTGGCTCAGTGTTGCTGCGCCTTCCGCTGCTGTCAAGGAACACCGGGATCTCCCCGTAGTCGGACATCTGATCTCCCTGCTGGCGGACACCGGATTCCCCTGTCGGTTAGGTCAGGGGTTTGACTCCGCGTCCGGCGGTGGCCTCGGCGTGACGTAGCGAGGCGTTCTCGGTAACGATGACGTGAGCGTGGTGCAGGAGCCGGTCTACGGCCGCGGTGGCCAGGGTGGTCGGCATGAAGGGGTCTAAGCCAGAGGGGTGGATATTGGAGGTCACCGCCAGACTGCGGCGTTCGTAGGTGGCGTCGGCAAGTCGGTAGTGCGCTTCGGCGGCCGACTGGGTCGGCGCCGGCATCGAGGGATCAGCCACGCGCCAGGAGTCGAAGGTCTTGCCGGCGGGCAGTCCGCCTGCCTTGCGACGTGAGTGAGGCCCGGGTGGCCCCGTCCCGGCTTCGAATCTCTTCGGTGAGCAGCACATGCAGTACCTCGGTGGGGTCCCACCGTGGGGCCTTGGCCGCGGTCAACACCTCGGGAGCCACGCCGCAGGTGGGGCAGACGTACCCGCTTGAGGACCTGGGTGGGTCCTCGGGCAAAGACGGGGGAGACACCGATGACGGATGCGCATGCAGTCCGGTTACTCTCCGCCCAGGTCACCGGGCCCCTGAGTGCAGACAGCAGAAGGGCCCCACCGTAGTGGGGCCCTTCTGCTGTCTAAGACGCCGGTCAGTGACCGATGGAGGATTGGCCGTCCTGGCCTTCCACGGCGCTCGGAACGTCCGAGTGATCGTGGGTCTTGGCCTCGGCCAGCTCCGCACGGGTCACCGGCTCAACGCGTTCCTCGTAGAACCAGCGGTTCAACTTCGCCCGCTGCTTCTCTGCGGCCTTGATCTTGCCATCACGGCCCGGCTGGGCCGGCAGCGGCTTCTTGGACTCGAAGCTGACCAGCTTGTAGAGCTTGTAGTCATCCAGCCGCTCGTGGCGCTCACGGAACTCGCCCTCGGGGGTCATCTCGATCACTCCGGCCTCACGGCCGTGCAGCACGATCTCGCGGTCCTTGCGCTGGAGCGCCAGGCACACCCGCTTCGCGATGATGAAGCCGATGATCGGACCGAAGATGAACAGGAACCGCAACCAGTAGGTCACATCGTTCAAGGACACATGGAAGTGCGTAGCGATGAGGTCGGAGGAGGCCGCCGCCCACATGACGCAGTACCAGACGACGCCGGCCACGCCGACCCCGGTGCGGGTCGGGGCGTTGCGCGGACGGTCCAGGATGTGGTGTTCGCGGTCGTCCTTGGTGATCCACCGCTCGATCCAGGGCCATCCGAACATCAGGCCGAAGAGGATGCCGGCGGGGACCAGGGCTGGCAGCAGCACGCCCAAAGCCAGGGTGTTGGTACCCCATGGTAGCGGGATGTCCCACTTGAAGGAGAAGTCGCCCAGCATGCCGGGCATCAGGCGGAGGGCGCCGTCCACGAAGCCGATGTACCAGTCCGGCTGGGTGCCGGCCTGCACGGGTGAGGGGTCGTACGGTCCGTAGTTCCAGATGGCGTTGATCGTGAAGAAGCCGCCGAGGAGGGCGACCACACCGAACACGATGAAGAAGAAGCCACCGGCCTTCGCCGCGTACACGGGGCCGACCGGGTAGCCGACCACGTTGTTCTCGGTGCGTCCCGGGCCGGGGTACTGGGTGTGCTTGTGGACGACCACCATGAACAGGTGCATGACGATCATCAGCAGGATCAGGGCCGGAACCACGAGCACGTGCAGGATGTACAAGCGCCCGATGATGTCGTCGCCGGGGAACTCGCCGCCGAAGAGGAAGAACGAGATGTAGGTACCGATGAGCGGGATGGCCTTCACGACGCCATCGATGATGCGCAGGCCGTTGCCGGAGAGCATCTCATCGGGCAGAGAGTAGCCCGTGAAGCCGGCGGCCAGGCCGAGGATGAGCAGCGTGCACCCGACGACCCAGTTCAGCTCGCGTGGACGCCGGAACGCGCCGGTGAAGAACACGCGGAGCATGTGCACTGACATGGCCGCCACGAACAGCAGCGCCGCCCAGTGGTGGACCTGGCGCATGAACAGTCCGCCACGGATGTCGAAGGAGATGTCGAGTGCCGAGGCATAGGCCACGGACATCTCCACGCCGTAGAGGGGCTTGTAGGAACCCTCATACGTGGTGTGGGCCATGGACGGGTCGAAGAACAGCGTCAGGAAGGTGCCCGACATCAACAGGATGACGAAGGTGTAGAGGGCGACTTCGCCGAACATGAAGGACCAGTGGTCCGGGAAGATCTTGCGGCCGAACTCCTTGACCATGGGGGACAACCCGGCACGGGTGTCCATGAAGTTCGCGATCTTCCCCGTCGGGGTCGAGGCCTGGTACTCGGTAGTGGTTGAGGTGCTCATGAGTGTCAGCCACGCTCCCAATATGCCGGTCCAACGGGTTCATGGAAGTCGCTCCGAGCGACCAGGAAGCCCTCTTCATTAACTCTGATCGGCAGCTGCGGCAGCGCGTGGCCGGCCGGACCGAAGATGACCTTGCATTCCTGCGTGAGGTCGAAGGTCGACTGGTGGCAGGGGCACAGGAGGTGGTGGGTGTGCTGTTCGTACAAGGCGACCGGGCAACCGACGTGCGTGCAGACCTTGGAGTAGGCGACGATGCCGTCGACGTTCCAGTCCTCGCGTTCCGGCGAGACCTGCATGTCCTCGGGGTTGAGGCGCATGAGCAGGACGACGGCCTTGGCCTTCTGGTTGAGCATCTCGTGCGGGTCGAGCTCGTTGAGCCCTTCCGGGATCACGTGGAAGGCGGAACCGATGGTCACGTCGGAGGCCTTGATCGGGGTACCGGTGGGGTCGCGCACGAGGCGGACGTCGGTGGCCCACATGGTGTGGCGCAGGCGCTCGGGGCCGAAGTTCTCGGCGGCGAATTCGCTTCGGTTGTCCGTGTCGTCCAAGTCCCTGAAGATGGCGATCGCGGGCAGGACGGCCAGGACGCCAGCGCCGATCAAGGTGTTGCGCAGCAGCGGGCGGCGCTTGACCTGGGTCTCGTCGATGATGTCCTCGATCATGCCGACGGCCACCTGGCGGTCAGCCTCGGTGCGGACCTCGTGGCGCAGCTCGGTGGTCTCATGGTCCGGCATCAGGGTCTTGGCCCAGTGGACAATGCCCACGCCGATGCCGAACATGGCGAAGGCGGTGCCCAGTCCGAGGAGCATGTTCTGGAGGCGGACCGTGGAGATCGGAGTGCCGGGGCCGATCTGGCCCACCACGAAGTAGCCGACGAAGAACAGCAGCGTGCCGACGATCGAGAGACCGAAGAGGAAGGCTACCTGGCGCTCGGCGCGCTTGGCCGCCCGGGGATCCTCGTCGGCCAGCCGCGGCCGGTGCGGCGGGAGGCCGGGGTTGTCGACGGCGTACTGCCTCGACTCCTCCGCACCGGCGTGCTCAACGGCTCCCGAGTGCTCCGGGCCTCCGTGGCTTTGCTCAGACATAGATCTGAATCCTTTGCTTGAGTGATGGTGACGTTGTGTGTGGTCGGCGCCCCCACGGCGCCGTCAAATCAGGAGGACCGGGAGGTCAGCCAGACCATGAAGCCGATGAGAACCGCGAGGCCCCCGGTCCAGACCAGTAGGCCTTCGGACACCGGACCGAGGGAGCCCAGGGAGGCGCCGCCGGGGGAGCCCTGGCCCTCGATATGCTTCAGGAAGGCGATGATGTCCCGCTTGTCCTCCGGCTTGATGTTGGCGTCACTGAAGACTGGCATGTTCTGCGGACCGGTGATCATGGCCTCATAGATGTGCTGCTCGGAGACGCCAGCCAGCGGCGGGGCGTACTTGCCGCGCGTCAGGGCACCACCGGCGGCGGCAGCGTTGTGGCACATGGCGCAGTTCACGCGGAACAGCGTGCCGCCGTTGCCCAGGTCCACGTCTTCGTGGTCGGTGTCCAGGTACTGCTCTTCCGGAATGGCGGGGCCGGCACCGAGGGAGGCGACGTAGGCGGCCAGTTGTGCGGTCTGTTCATCACTGAACTGGTTCGGCTTGGCCTGGGCCTGAGGCCCCTGCATCTGCATCGGCATGCGGCCGGTGCCGACCTGGAAGTTGACGGACGCGGCGCCGACGCCGATCAGGGTCGGCCCGTCCTCGGTGCCGACGGCTTCGACGCCGTGGCAGGTGGCGCAGTTGGCGTTGAACAGCTTCTCGCCCTCGGTGATGTCCTCTGCGCTGTAGCTAGAACCCGTGTTGGAGGCCTGGGCCTGGTTCATGGTGCTGGCGACGGAGTACAGGCCGCCGGTGATGAGAAGTCCCAGAAGCAGCAGCGCGAGCCCGGCGATGGGGTGGCGCCGTTTCTGTGAAAGTGCCTTCACGGTTGGTTCCTAACGTTTCTTTTGTGACCGGAGGAGGGTGACGTTCCGAATCCGGTCTACCTCGGTGTGGTGCGGGTGTGCCGGGAGGACGGCGTGGTCTATTTCAGGAAGTAGACGATGGCGAAGAGGGCGATCCAGACGACATCGACGAAGTGCCAGTAGTAGGAGACGACGATGGCGGAGGTGGCCTCGTGGTGACCGAAGCGCTTGGCCAGGTAGGCGCGACCGATGATGAAGAGGAAGGCGATGAGGCCGCCGGTCACGTGGATGGCGTGGAAGCCGGTCGTGATGTAGAAGGCAGAACCGTAGGCATTGGCGTCGATCGTGATGCCGTGGGAGACGAGCACCGCGTACTCGTAGCACTGCACGGAGACGAAGATCGCACCCATGATGAAGGTCAGGATGAACCACTCGACCATGCCCCAGCTCTTAAGGGCGAGCGGGCCTCCGGTGCGGCGCGGCTGGAGGCGCTCGGCGGCGAACACGCCGGCCTGGGCCGTGAAGGAGCTGGCCACAAGGATCAGGGTGTTCACGAAGGCCAGGGGGACATTCAGAGTCGCCGTGCTCTCGGCCCACAACTCGGGGGAGGTGGACTTCAGCGTGAAGTACATGGCGAAGAGGCCGCCGAAGAACATGAGCTCGCTGGAGAGCCAGACCATGGTGCCCACTTGCACCATATTGGGTCGGCTGGGGAGCCCTGTTGCGGGCCGGGGGAGGGCATGGGTTGCAGTCGTCACCCAGCCATTATGGCCCTAAAACACCCAATGGCTCCAATGCGACGAACGTTTCGGCGTTTCACGTTCTTCCCGTATTGATCGATTTCCCACCCAGTTGGCCAGGAATGTCCAGCAATCTCGCAGGATTGCAGGTCAATCAATGTTTCCGCCCGAGCTGGCCACGAGGTTACGAGTCATGAGTATGTCCTAATGCGGCCCGTGTGGGAAGGGGGCAGGAGAACTGACGGCACGTACTCGCCTTCGGTCTCCACATCGGTCACCCGAAACTGAGAGTATGACCCGTACCACGTGGTCTGCAATAGGCGGTCGCACGCTTCGGCGGCGTCGCGGTGCAGGGATAGCATGAATCGCGTGAGTACTTCGTCGACTGCATCCCTGTCCTGGCCCTTCGTCTTCGGGCGGTTGGTGTCCCGTCAGGACCTCACCACCGACGAGGCCATGTGGGCGATGCAGGAGATCATGTCCGGCAACGCCACGGACGCGCAGATCGCCGGGTTCCTGGTGGCCCTCGCCGCCAAGGGGGAGACAGTTGGGGAGCTACTGGGCCTGACGCAGGTCATGCTGGACAACGCGGTGCATCTCGAGGTCCCGGGGGAGACGCTGGACATCGTCGGCACCGGGGGAGACAAGCTCGGGACGGTCAACATCTCCACCATGTCTTCGCTGGTGGCTGTGGGGGCGGGTGCAACGGTGGTCAAGCACGGCAACCGTGGCGCGTCCTCCACGGCGGGCGCTGCCGACGTGATCGAGGCCCTCGGGGTCGACCTGTCCATGTCAGTGGACAAGGTGCTCGAGTGTGCCACGACGGCGGGAATCACCTTCCTGTTCGCGCAGGGGTACCACCCGTCCATGAAATACGTGGCCCCGGCGCGCAAGCAGCTGGGCGTGCCGACCGTCTTCAATTACCTCGGACCTCTGACCAACCCCTCGGGTGTGCGTGCCCAGGCGCTGGGATGCGCCAGTGCCCGCATGGCCCCATTACTGGCTGGTGTGCTGGCCGATCGTGGGCTGCGCGGACTCGTCTTCCGCGGCAGCGATGGCCGGGACAAGATCACCACGTCCGGCCCGTCGACCATCTTCGAGATCCGCAACGGTGTGGTGACCGAACATGAACTCAACCCGCAGGACTTCGGGATCGACCTGGCGGCCGTGGAGGCCTTGGCTGGCCGGGATGGCCAGCACAACGCCGGGATCATCCGCGATCTGCTGGCAGGCCAGGTGGGCCCGGTCCGCGATGCGGTACTGCTGAACGCGGCCGCTGGCCTCACCGCCTTCGACACCTCGGCGGAGGGGCACCTCTTCGACAGGATTAAGGCGAACATGGTGCGTGCGGCGGAATCGATCGATTCCGGCGCCGCCCAGGGTGCACTGGACTCCTGGGTGGAGGTCTCGCACTCCTGAGCCCGGTCGCCCCGTTCGCCGCTGTCACCTCGGAGGCCCCGAAATCGTTTGGATCGCTGGACGCCCATGAGGGTCGTCCTGTCCGGTTGAGGGCGGCTACTGGGCTGCTACTGCTCGATGTTCTCGAAGCCGAGGGCGAAGCCCTCTTCCAGATCATGGCGTGAATAGGCGCGGAAGGCGAGCATGGTCTCGGTGTCCCGGATGCCCTCCACCTTGGACATCTGGTCTGCGATGACGTCAGCCAGGTCCTCGTACTGGCGCAGGCGAACCATGGCCACGAGGTCCCAGTTTCCCGTCACCGAGTAGACGGACGTGACGCCGTTCAGGTCGGCCAACTGCTCTGCACATTCCGGGATGCGGTCCGGGTCGGTCTTGATCATGACGAAGGCTGTCACCATCGTGGTTCCTCCTGGGTGCTTCTGTTGGTCTCGTTCGGTCTCGAGGCCATCCTAGGACCGGCGTCGACGTCGCGACCGCAGGATAAGCGCGGTGACGGCACGGCGGCCCAGGAGGAGCACGGCCAGGGCACCTGCCGTCACCCACTGGAACGCCAGGGCGGCGGTGCCGCCGAAGGCCACCCGCAGGGCGAGGCCGCCGGCCACGGTCACCAGCCACACCACGACGCCGGCCGGCCAGATCTGCGCCCAGGTGCGGTGCGGGCGGGTGAGTGCGGTGGCGATGGCCCAGGCCAACAGGAAGGGGAGTGCGGTGAAGAGAAGGCCGCCGAGATCCGTGCCGGACTCGTGCGTCTTGCGCCCCTGCGCGGCGAAGAGGACGATCAACACCGCGTCCAGCGTCAAGTTCATCCACATCCAGCGCGAGGCCCGGGTGGGCGCGTGCCGCGTCGTCCGTGCATCGGCCGCGAGTGGGGTTTCGGAAGAAGCAGGCATCTCTCCACTCTAGACGCCCCGCTGGCGACAAGCGCGACCCCTTGTTTACTACTCTACTAAACACTAGGCTTGTGAAATGTTCGTCATGACTATGGACCAGCGTGCTTCCAGCCGGGGGCCGGATCGGGTGGCCGCCCTCATCGAGGGACTCGTAGACCAAGAGGAGAACGAGCCCGGCCGTGGCATCGTCCGCCCGTTCCAGCGCACGGCGGGGGACGAGGTACAGGGTGTGGTGGATCGAGCCGAGATCGTGGTGGGCATCGCCCTCTCGGCGGCGCGGTCCGGCCATTGGAGTGTGGGAATCGGGGTCGGCCAGGTGCGCCAGCCCCTGCCGGCGGAGACCCGTGCCGGTGCCGGGCCCGCCTTCGAGTACGCCCGCATCGCCGTCGAGCGAGCCAAGCATTCGCCCGGCCGGGTGGCCGTGGCCGGTCCGGTCACGGCCGGTGGCCCCACTGACTCCACCGACTCGACCGGCTCCGCTGAATCACCCACCGCGGCTGCTGTGGGGGACGAGGTGTCCGAGCTGTTGGAGGCGATCGAAGCGAGCCTGCAGCTACTGGCAGAACTCGAGCATCGGCGCAGCGAGGAAGGTCAGGATGCCGGCCGGCTGGTGGACGCCGGCAGGACGCAACGCGAGGCTGCTCATGAGTTGCGTGTCACCCAGCAAGCGGTGAGTTCGCGACTGCGCACGGGAATGTGGGGTGAGTCCCGACGTCTGGCGTCCGTGGTCTCTGGCATGCTGGAGCGCGTTGACCGGCTGGTCGATGGCGGAGGTGGATCAGGGGGGCAGGGATGACAGGCTTGGCAGCGGTGTCAGTGGCGCTGCTGGTGGTGTCCGGCCTGGTCGGGGTGCCCCAGTATCTCGAGCGATGGCGAGGAACGCCGAGCCATCCACAGGTCTGGTTGTACTGCTCTGCACTGGTCCAGATCCTCCTGTTGGGTGCGGCCGCCGTGGTGGCGTTGCTCTCGGGCGGGGGAGCGGGGTGGGCGGTCTCCGGGCCTTTGGCCGTTCTGGCAGCGACGGTGGGCGGAAGCTCTCCCACGGTGGCGATCTTGCGGCTGTCCTTCAACTCGTCCCACCCGGAGCACCAGCAGGTCCTGACTGGACCAGAGGGCGAGAAGGTCTTCAACGAGGAGATCAACGCACAGCCCGTCTTGCGAGGCGGGGCCTGGATCGGTGTCCTCGAGCGATTGGCCGTGGCCTCAACGCTGATCATGGGCTGGCCCGAAGGGCTGGCGATCATTCTGGCGGTCAAGGCGCTGGGCCGGTATTCGGAACTGGGCAAGTCCGGCGCGGCCGAACGGTTCATCCTCGGGACCTTCGCGAGCCAGCTGTGGGCGTGCGCCTGTGTGGGCGTGGCTGTTCTGCTGGCCTGACGCCCAGCACCTAGAGACAGAATTCGTTGCCCTCCGGGTCCTGCAGAACGGTCCAGGTCCACGGGCCCTGGCGTCCCGTGTCGACCTGCGTGGCGCCCAGGTCGACCAGCCGGTGCAGTTCACCGGCGCGGCGCTCATCATCGGCGCCGGGTTCGCGCAGGTCCCAGTGGACTCGGTTCTTGACGGATTTGGATTCGGGGACGGCCTGGAAGAGGATGCGGGGTCGATCGCCCGCTCCCTCAGCGTCCCTCGGTGGGTTGATGGCGGTGCCGCTGGCCCACACCAACCGGCCACGGTGGGTCGTGGTGTCGGCATCAATGGCGTGGCCCTCGGCCACCATGCGGCGGATGAAGTCCTCGTCCTGGGTCTCGACCTCCCAGCGAAGGGCCACGGCCCACCAGTCGGCGAGCTCGTGAGGGCGTGCACAGTCAACGCAGAGTTGGAGCCCATAGGCGGGCCCCGCAGGGTCCGGGAGCGGGTCAGTGGTCATCGCCACAGCCTAGGAGCGAAGCGGGCCCGCGGAACAGACTCAGGCGACGGGCTCTGCGGTGGGTGCCCGGCCGGCGTCGTGCACGGGTGTCCCTGAAGGCTCCGGAGACCGAGACGCCCAGGCCTGCCAGCCGGCATAGGACCCCTCCAGTTCGGCGATGGTGAAGCCGGCGCGGCGCAGGGCGGAGGCTGCCACGGAGTTGCGGATGCCGGTCTGGCAATAGGTCACGATGACGCGTTGGCGGGGGAGCGCGTCCTGATTCCATAGGACCTTGCCGGCATTGAGCTGCCGGGCGCCGGGGATGTGCCCGTCGGCAAACTCGCCCTTACTGCGCACATCCAGCAGGACGACGTGGCCAGCGGAATCGAGATCGGCAGGGGAGAGGCGAAGGGGTGTGCTGCTCGGTAGTCCCTCGATGCTCCGGACGTAGCCCACCACTTGGTCGATGCCGACGCGGACCAGGTGGTCCCAGAGCCGGTGAGCCTTCTCGCCGTCCTCGGCCAGGAGGACGATCGGGGCCGAGTCCTGCTCGGGGTCGTAGGCCCACGCCCCGTGGCTGGCCACCTTGCCGGGGTTCGGCAGGGACAGCGCGTCTCGCACTGTCCCGCGGTGGACCGCCTCTACCGGGCGGGTGTCAACGAGCACGAGGGATCCGTTGTCCAGACCGGCGGCGACCGTGGCGATGTCCCATTCGGCCAGCGCCGCCCTGGGTCCCATGACTTCTGGCCCCTGGCGGTTCTGGTGTTTCATGCGCCCGAAGTACGCGTGGGCGTCCGGCTGCCCGTCGAGCAGCTCGTGGATGAAACCTCGCTCGTCCCCGGCCGCCAGATGCCTGCGCCACCACGAGTACAGCCGCTCATAGCCCACGGAGGTGGACGGCAAGGCACCGAGCGCCTTGCCACACGGTGATCCGGCGCCGTGGCCCGGAAAGACTTGCACGTGGTCAGGAAGCGTGAGGAAGACGTCTCGGAGGGACGCGAAGAGCTGCCGGGCCCCCTCGAAACGGGTGTCCACGCCACCGGCCGCCTCGTCGAGAAGATCGGGGCGGCCGAGATCGCCCGCAAACACGAAATCGCCCGAGAGAAGATACCCCGGCTCGGTGGTGACGGTGCCATCGGTGACGAGGAAGGACAGGTGCTCCGGGGTGTGCCCGGGGGTGTGCAGTGCCTGGAGAGTGATGTTGCCCAGGGCGATCGTGTCACGGTCATGCAGTCGCTCGGCCTCGAAGCCGTACTGCCAGTCCGGGCCGCCCTCCGCCGAGACCCAGAGTATGGCGTCGGTCGCGTGGGCGAGTTCTCGGGATCCCGAGAGATAGTCGGCATGGATGTGGGTCTCCGTCACTGCGGTGATCCGCATCCCGTTCCGGGCGGCGAGGTCCAGGTACTCCTGGATGTCCCGGCGGGGGTCCACCACGATGGCTTCCCCGGTCTTCTGACAGCCGAGCAGATAACTGGCCTGGGACAGGTCGTGGTCGTAGATCCGTTCCAGCAACATGGCAATGCTCCTTGAAGGCGGTGGTGGACACATTAGTGGACGGTGGAGTTGCGGTGGAGGGTTGGGCCCCGCCGTCCAGGCGGCCGATAGGGTGATCGGATGACGTCCTCCCACACGGGAGCAGGTCGTCCTGGCCACGAAGATGGGCGGCCTGGCACCCTACGACAACCAACGGCACGATTCCGTGGTGGCGGCCCTGGAGGCCTCACTGGATCGGCTGCAGACCGACTACATCGACGTGTACTACGCGCACTATGACGATGAGAACGTCTCCATCGAGGACCAGGCCTCGACCTACGACGGCCTCGTCAAGGCCGGCAAGGTCCGCCACATCGCGCTGTCCAACTACTCGCCGGAGCGCATGCGTCAGTGGTTCGAGTACGCCACCGCGAACGGTCTCGCGGTGCCGGTGGCCATCCAGCCGCAGTACAACCTGGTGCACCGCCAGGATTTCGAGTCCGGCTATCTGCCGATCGCCCGAGAGTTCGGTGCCGCCACCTTCCCGTACTTCGCCCTGGCGTCCGGCTTCCTCACGGGCAAGTACCGCTCCGCCGCCGATCTCGAGGGCAGGGCCCGCCAAGGCATGGCCGAGGGATATGCCACCGAAGAGGGCTTCGCCGTGGTGGACGAACTGGTCCGGGTAGCCGAGGCACGCGGCGTCGAGCCGGCAACGGTGGCCCTGGCCTGGCAGCTCGCCCAGGGGGTGACTGCCCCGATCGCCTCGGCATCCACGCCCGAGCAGCTTCCCGCGCTGGTGGCTGTCGGTTCCCTCGCGTTGACCGAAGCCGAAGTCCAGACGCTGGACGCAGCATCCCGCCCTTTCGCCTGACCGTGGGGGGCCACTCGGCCGCCGTCACTTCGAATACGCCAGCGTCCTGCTCGGCCAAGGCCTGGTATTCGCTGCCGGCATGCATATGAACGAGAACGACGTCGGCCCCGGACTTGCGCGCGTCCCTCGCCTGGTCGACGGCCCGATCGGCATCCATCATCCCGACAGGCCAGTCCTTGCAGTCCGGCACGGCGCGCCGATCTGCGCCGTCTTAGAGATTGCGCGGATAGGCGGGTGTGACCCGGATCCTGCGGGCGGGCGTGTCGCTACGGGCCGGCACGGGCGGGGGTTCGTTTCGATGGAAGTGCGACCTATCCATTCGAGGCGAAGGACCCCGACCCGTGCCAGCACTTCCATCCTCAATCATCGAACCCCTGTGGTGCCAGTTCGAAGCACTGCTACCACCCGCTGCAGCCTTCCACCCGCTCGGATGCCACCGACCCAAGATCGATGACCGGATCGTGTTCGACAAGCTCGTCACCCGGCTCGTCCTCGGCGGGGCCTACACCAAGCACGCCGACAAGAACGTCTCGGCCACCACCCTGCGCGAGCGACGCGACGAGTGGATCCGCCACGGCGTCTTCGCCGCCCTGGAACAGGCCGTCCTACAGACCTTCGACTGGCTCATCGGCCTGGACCTTGAGCATCTGAGCGTGGATGGGTGCTGCGTCAAAGCCCCCTGCGGCGGGGACAACACCGGCCGGAATCCGATCGACCGGGGCAAGTCCGGGCAGAAACGCTCCGTGCTCTGCGAGGGCCACGGCCTGCCGATCGGCGTCGTGCTCGCCGGGGCCAACCGACACGACTCGCCGTTGCTGCGCCCGACCCTGGAGCGGTTGTCCCGGTTCGGCTTCCACCTACCCGAGACGATCCGGGTCGATCTCGATGCCGGCTACGACTCGTACGTCACCCGGGACCTACTCACTGAGCTGGGGTGCCACTGGAAAATCTCCCCGAAGGGCACCTACATCAAAATCAACCACACCCGCCGTTGGATGATCGAGCGGACCAACTCCTGGCACACTCGGGGGTTCGGACTGCTCCAGGTCGTTCTCGACCGCGGCGAGAAAGCCCAGCAGGCCTGGGCCCACCTGGCCAACGCCATCATCGTGCTCCGTCGGCTACTCAAAGAATCCTGGATCCGCCTTCGATGGGACGACCGTCCTGTCAAGCAGTACCAGTGGCGGTGACCGCCTATCCGCGCAATCTCTTAGTCTGTACGCGGAATACCGGCTCAAGGGACACTGACGCCATGCGGAAACTGACCTGGGGGATGAACGTGAGCCTGGACGGCTACATTGCCGCGCCCGGCGACGATCTCACCTGGGGCGTGCCGAGCGACGAGCTGTTCCAGTGGTGGTCCGACCGGGTGGCTGTGACGGAACTGGCGCTGTACGGGCGCAAGCTGTGGGAGACGATGAGTTCCCACTGGCCGACCGCCGACGAGCAGCCTGGCGTCATTCCGGCGCACATCGAGTTCGCCCGCCGCTGGCGGGACATGCCGAAGGTGGTGTTCTCCTCGACGACCAGCGCGGTCGACTGGAACGCCCGCCTGGTCACCGGCGACGCTGTCGCCGAGATCACTCAGCTCAAGACTGAGGATGGCGGTGAGATGGATATCGGCGGAGCCACCCTCGCCGCGGCGGCCCTGCGGGCCGGGCTGATCGACGAGTACGCGATCGTCACGCATCCGGTACTGGTGGGTGGCGGCACGCCGTTCTTCCCGACACTGGATCACTGGGTGAACCTGAAGCTAGTGGAAACTCGGACGTTTCCCGGGGGTGTGCTCCTGACCAGGTACGAGACACGTCGCTGAGTACTCGTCGATCGGCTAGTTGACATAATGCAGATTATCGGCGCTCTGGGCATGAGCGTGGAAGGAGGTCCGGGGACTGTCATTCTCCGGCGTTCTGTCATCAATGCCGGTCGGTACCACCGTCCATAATGGCGAGGACCCGCGCTGCTCGATGGGTCGCCCGGGAGCTCGACGGGTCACTCGGGCCAGGCTGAGTTCTGAATGACCTCCACGAAGTCGCCGCGCTGGAATCCGGGCAGGAAATGCTCGAGCACGTCGGCCTTGACGTTGCCGAAGGTGGTCTCCGGACGGTCCTTGATGCCTTCGGTGAAAGCTGCCAGGATCTGATTCTTGAAGTCCGGACGCGGATGAGCGTTCACCACGGCCTCACGCTGATCCTGGGTGATCGCGTCGAAGCCCAGGCCCAGGACATCCAGTTCGACGCCTCGGGTGACCAGGGCGATCTCCGGCTCCATGTGCAAGGGGATCTCGGGTGTCGTGTGCAGCGCGATCGCCGCCCAGACCTTGTCCGCGGACTCCTGTCCTATTCCGTGCTCACCCAGAAAGCGGCGAGCCTCGTCGGCGGCATCGATCTCGAATCGCTGATCGATCCGGCGGTACTTCTCGGTTAGGCCAAGGTCGTGGAACATGGCCCCGATGTACAACAGCTCCGGATCATAGTTCACGCCCTCTTCTTGACCGCGGAGTGAGCCGAAGACGTAGACCCTCCTGGAGTGGTGGAAGATGAGGTCGGTGGCGGCGTCCCGGACGAGTTCAGTGGCTTCTCGCGCCATGGTGCTGTCGGGAATCCGGATACCTGCAATGGTCTCGCTCATGCGGCTCAATCCTCTCATTGACCTTTGGCGCCGGTTTGCGGCGCTTCTCTTTCCATCATGGCTGCTACCGGTAAGGTGATGCCATGTCATTATGGACCTACTCCCCTCGATTTCGGACATGACGCATCGCATCGGAATCGTGGTCTTCGATGGAATGACCCTCCTCGACGCCAGCGGCCCGGCGGAGGTGTTCCACCTGGCCGACCCGACGGGTGAGCACTATGAGCTGGAGACTGTCTCTCCTGCCGGCGGGAACGTGAAGTCATCCTCGGGGATGGTCTTGGCGCAGACCATAGCTTCGACGGACACCGGTGACTTCGACACCGTCCTGATCGCCGGTGGGCATCGGCTCGTGGACGAGCCCATGGACGAGGCCCTGCTTGAAGCCGTGGAGGCCCTGTCGGCACGGGCATCCAGGGTGGCGTCAGTGTGCACCGGAGCCTTTGTGCTGGCCGAGTTGGGCTTCCTTGACGATCGCCGTGCCACCACGCATTGGCGGCACGCGCACACCCTGGCCCGCCGATACCCTCGCGTCCAGGTGGAGCCGGACGTGATCCACATCCGTGATGGCCGGTTCCTGTCCTCGGCCGGGATCAGTGCCGGCATTGACCTGGCTCTGGCCCTGGTCGAGGAGGATACTGGGGCCGCGGCCGCCCGAACGGTGGCCCGAGAGCTGGTGATGTTCATGCAGAGACCTGGAGGGCAGTCTCAGTTCTCGACCGCACTCAGTCAGCCCCCCGCACGAAGTGGTCTATTGCGGGAGTTGATGGAGGCCATTGCGGCCGATCCCGCAGCAGGCCACTCCGTTGCCTCCATGGCTTCAGCCATCGGGGTGAGCGTGCGGCACTTGAATCGGATGTTCCAGGCCGAGACTAGTACGACGCCGGCGCGCTGGTTGGAGCAGGTTCGGGTTGATGCAGCACGGGCCCTCATCCTCGATGGGCACCCGATCGCGCGGGTTGCAGAACGCAGTGGGCTCGGCTCTGACGAGACACTCCGCCGTGCCTTCGCCAGGCATCTGGGTACGACCCCGACCGCGTTCCGCGACCGATTCTCGACCACCGCCCACCAGTCATAGTCGGCCCCCGGACTCCGTCTGATGCTGTAGCCCTCTCAGGGGCGTGCCTCGTAGATGAACAGTTGGGTACCCGCGAATCTCTCCGCTGTCGTTCAGGGCGAGCCTCTCCCCCGATCGCTCTCAACCCTTGACGCAATCTTGAACAGATGTTTAGTCTATTGAACATGCGTTCAGTATCCGATGATCAGACCACCAAGGCCCGGATCCGGGACGCTGCCATCCTGCGGTTCGCCCAGGACGGTCTGGAAGCTCCACTGCGCTCCATCGCCTCTGACGCCGGCGTCAGCGCGGGGCTGATCATGCACCACTTCGGTTCCCGCGCCGGACTGCGCAGCGCCTGTGACGACTATGTCCAGGCTTCGATCCGGGTCAACAAGGCGGAACTGATGCTGCCCGCTGGCGCACCCGCGGCGATGTTGGCCCAATTGGCCCAGCTTGAGGGCTATACCCCTCTCGTGGGCTACGTCCTGCGCTGCTTGCAGAGCGGTGGTGAGCTCACGAGTCGGCTGGTCGAAGGGATGGTGGCAGACACGGTCGACTACCTCAGGGAAGGCGTGCGCGCGGGCACCGTCTCCCCCAGTCGGGATGAAGCTGCCAGGGCACGCCTCCTCACTGACTTCGCACTCGGATCCCTGCTGCTGAACCTTCCCGCGGGGAAAGACCCCCTGAACCTGGCCGAGTTGCCGGCCTGGTTCGCCGCGTACGTGGACCGTATCCTCCAGCCCACCCTGGAGGTTTTCACCGAGCCGCTCCTCACGGATTCCACCCTGTTGGATGCCTACCTTGAGGGACAGGGCTCCGCCCAGAGCACCGAAAGGACCACATCATGACCTTCCAATCAGCCACGCCAGCGATCGCCGTCGAAGCGAAGGGCCTGGTCAAGACGTTCGGCACCACCCGTGCCCTCGACGGCTTCGATCTCGAGGTGCCCACCGGCCAGGTCACGGGTTTCCTCGGTCCGAATGGTGCTGGCAAGTCCACCGCGATCCGCATCCTGCTGGGCCTGCTCCGAGCCGACTCCGGCACGGCCCGAGTCCTGGGTCAGGATGCCTGGGCGGATCAGGTCGTCATCCACCGTCGGCTCGCCTATGTTCCCGGCGATGTGACCCTGTGGCCCAACCTGACCGGCGGTGAAGCCATCGACGTGCTGGCCCGCCTGGGTGGCCAGGAGCGCCGTCGGGCGGGTCAGCGTGCGAACAGCGTCCGCCGCGAGGAACTGCTCGGCCGTTTCGAGTTGGATCCGACCAAGAAGGCCCGCACGTACTCCAAGGGAAACCGACAGAAAGTGGCCCTTGTGGCCGCCCTCGCCTCCGATGCGGAGTTGTTCGTCTTCGACGAGCCCACGTCCGGGCTGGACCCACTGATGGAGGCCGTCTTCCAGGCCGAGGTTCGCGCCCTCCGGGACGAAGGCAGGACCGTGCTGCTGTCCAGCCACATCCTTGCCGAGGTGGAGAAGCTCTGTGACAAGGTCACGATCATCCGTGCGGGAAAGGCCGTGGAAAGCGGCACCCTGAACGACCTGCGTCACCTGACCCGGTCCACGGTGAACGCCACCCTCGACGTCGGCCTGCCCGCTACCGCGGGTCCGGCCGCTACCGCGGGTCCGGCCGGGGTGCATGGGCTGGATGGGCTCGAGGGCATCCACGACTTGGCCGTTGATCGGGGGCGCGTCCGCTTCGACGTCGACCACCACCACTTGACCCGGGTGCTCGGCGTCCTGGCCGCTACTGGGGTGCAAAACCTGACAATCGCGCCGCCTTCGCTGGAGGATCTCTTCCTGCGCCATTACGGCGATGAGGACCAGGACCGTGAGCGCCAGTCTGAGCAGGGCCAGCGGGAGGGATCGCGATGACGGCCCTCGACCGGCGTCGTCCTCTGGCGGCGGGCCCCACCCATGCGGCGCCGAAGGCAGGTTCCTCGTTCACTGGGACCGGCGCGCTGCTGAGGCTCAACCTCCGACTCGACCGGGTCCGCATCCTCCTCTGGACGGTCGCAGTGGGGCTCGGCGTCTACGGATCGGTGTACTCGCTGGACCAGGCCTTCACCACCGAAGAGGCCATCCAGGCGCGCGGTGCCCTGCTGACCAACCCGGCCACCATCATGATGACCGGGCCGGCCTTCGCTGCGGACGACTACACCTTTGGTGCCATGGTGGCCAACGAACTCAGCCTCTACGTATTCCTCACTGCCGCCATCATGGCCATCCTCCTGGCGGTCCGCCACACCCGCGCGGAGGAGGAATCCGGACGTTTGGAGATGATTCGAGCCCTGCCAGTAGGCCGTTTCGCTCCGGCCACTGCGGCAGTCGGGACCGTGGCGCTGGCCTGCTTCCTCGTCGGTGCGGCCACCACCCTCGGGTTGGTATCCGTCGGCCATGAGGATCTGGAGCTGAATAGTTCGCTGGCCCTCGGTGCCGGCACCGCCCTGACAGGTTTGGTCTTCGCTGCCCTGGCCACTGTGGCCGCCCAACTGACCGAACACGCGCGCAGCGCTACCGGCATGGCCATGGCGGGAGTTGCCGTGGCCTACCTGCTCCGGGGCGTGGGTGACGTGATCGAGAACACCGGCTCTTGGCTGTCCTGGTTCTCCCCCTTCGCCTGGGCCCAACAGACTCGTCTCTTCGTGGACCTGCGGTGGTGGCCGCTGGCGGTGTCCCTTGCCGTGATCGTCGTCCTGTTCGCGCTGGCCATCATCTTGTCTCACCGGCGTGATCTCGGTGCCGGACTGCGTCCAGCACGCCGCGGACCGGCCACGGCGGCCGGAGGATTGCACTCCCCCGCCGGCCTGGCCGGGCGACTCCAGCGAGGCTCGGCTCTGGCATGGGGCGTCGGCGTGTTCTTCTTCGCCATCGCGATGGGCTCCCTGGCCAACTCGCTTGACGGCATGCTGGAGGAAAACCCGGCCCTCGCCGAGTGGATCGCCGTGGACGGTACGGACCTGACCGCGGAGTTCGCAGCGGTCATCCTGTCCTTCGTGATGGTCGCCCCGCTGATCCTGGGGGTCTCCGGCATCCTGGCCCTGCAGGGTGAGGAGTCCACCGGAAGATCGGAACTGCTGCTCGTCTCCGGCCGAACGCGTTCCGGCTATCTGGCGGGGTGGTCGGCCACGGTGGGACTGCAGATGGCCGCCCTCACCCTGCTGGGAGGCGTCGGAGTCGGTGTGGGCGTCTGGGCGGGCACCGGAGACCGGCATTGGGTTGGTGAGATGACCCTCGCCGCCGCGGCCTATCTGCCGGCGTTGCTGGTGGCGTCCACCCTGGCCCTGGCCTTGTTCGGATTCCTGCCGCGGTGGACCGTGATCGCCTGGCTGTTCGTCGTGTGGATCGCGCTGGCTCTGTTCCTCGGTGACCTTCTTCAACTCCCGGACTGGGCCCTGGACCTCTCCCCCTTCTCACACACGCCGGCTCTACCCGCGCAGGACACCGAGGTGGCACCGTTGCTGGCGATGACAGCCATCGCCGTGGCACTCACCGCGGTGGGACTCTGGGGCTACCGCCGCCGAGACCTCCAGTCCCGATAACGCGGCGGTCGCTCTCATATCCCCTGCGCCAGCGCTCGACTATCCCTCGACGAAGGGGTTGCCGCAGGCCCAGCCTTCGGGGTTCTCGTGGCAGTCTTCGGCGACGTTCTTGGACTTGGATCGCCAGATGTCCGCGGTGACCGGTTCGCTCGGGACCTCGGCGGTGCCCGGGATCGCGATCCAGGGGCCCTCGTTGACCGAGAACTGGCCCCGGTAGGACGTCGTCAGCCCCACCGGGTATTGGCCGGTGTCCTTGTAGACGTGGCTGGTGGTGGTCTCCTGGTTGAACTCCAGCTGCGGCCCACCCGGGTACGGATTCGACAACTGTTCCGAGCCGTCCCCGTAGTCCCAGGTCCACTGCACCGGCACCGCCTGGATCGCCACCTGCTGACCCAGCATCGTGGTGTTCAGCGTCTGATCCTCCTCGGTCGCGAAGAAGTTCGTGTTCCCCCGGATCAGACCAAAGCCACCGGAATCAGATTCGATGTCCGAGGGAGCGATATCCAAGGCACGGAAATCAGAGAGCGTCACCACCGGCATCGGCGGAGGTTCCTCTGCAGACGACGAGACCATCGGTTCATCCGGACTCGAGCAATACGGAAGACCGATGCGATTGAAAGTCAGTTCTTCATTCACGTATCGACGGCTGACGAGCTGACTTCCGGGCTCGGTACAAACAGTTCTCTCATTCTCCAGGCAACTTGCTTGTGCCTCTCCTTGTTTGTCGAGACAGAAGGACTGAACAACCTCTAGTAAGGAGTCTTCGTTCTCAGCACCCGCCGCTGGTGGTTGTGCATCTCCAAGAGCCGGGGCGCCAATATTGGAAGAATTGTTTGATTGAGTCTCAGGCTGGGCTGCTTCTGATGCCGCTCCTCCGTCTGAACCGGGAATCCGTTGGTCGCCACCCACATGTAGTGAATCCTTGTCGACCTGACCGTCGAAGCACTCCCAACACATGCTCGCCGACACCTGAACGGCTAGAGCTGGTGGGGACCCATGCATGAATCCGGAAATGACCAAGGCACTCAAGATCGTCCAAGTGGCCAAGTGGTAACCGACGCCTCTGTTCATGAATTACTCCAGGACTTCCATGGCGGTGATTTTCCACGCCTTGGCTTCAGCATCAAACCCGACTTGGCTCATTCCTAGTGCCCTGATTTTTCAGGCAGGGTCTTGAGGATTTCCTTGGCTTCGGGGGTGAGGGCTGCGGGGATGGTGGCGATGGTCCCGTTGATCTCGACCAGGCCCTCTCGGAGGGGTTGGAGTGTCTTGATGATCCGGCGCAGGCTCATTCCGGTGGCCGTCTGGAGGTGTCGGCCTACGGCCAGGGCGCAGAACACAATGGTCAGGTGGGCCTCGATCGCATCCCGGGTGTGGTGGAAGATCGGGCGGGCCCGCAGGTCGGATTTGGCCATCCGGAATGAGGCCTCGACCTCGAACAGTGAGTGATAGGCAGCCACGACCTCGGCCCCGGAGAGTACCTTCATGCTGGTGTTCGTCACGTAGCCCTTGAGCCCGAAGAGCTGCTCGGCGGCCTTGGCCGCCTCATAGTCCACGGTCAGGGACTTTCGCTGGCCCGTGGTTAGGAACCGAGCCTTGCGCTGGGCCTTGCGGCCGGCGGCGATGTCCTCGGCCCGCTGGACCTGCAACGTGTGGTTGCGCCGGTCGCGGTGTTCGCGGGCCAGCCGGTACTGCCAGACCGCGCGCCGCCGTGAGGACTCGGTGCCCTTCTTCAACTCAGTGGTGGTCTCGATGACCTGGCCATCGGCGAAGTGGTTGCCCGTCGTGGCGAACGTCTTGGCCAGGTCCATGGGGGCCTTGGCGTTCCTCGAGCCGACGATGTACTGGTATCCGGCCTCCTCCAGGGCCTGGATGTTCGCCCAGGAGAGCATGCCGGCATCAGCCACCACCAGCATGTCCTGCACCTGGTGGCGATCCCGGAAGGCGTCCAACACGGGGATCATGGTCCGGGTCTCGGCCTTGTTGCCCTCGAAGAAGTGCAGCTCCAGCGGGAACCCGTGCCGGTCGACCAGCAGTCCGACGAGGATCTGGGGGTCGATCCGGCGTTCTTTGGAGAACCCTGACTTGCGTAGTTCGTCTTCCTCGTCGGCCTCGAAATACAGGGTCGTCACGTCGTATAGGCACACGCTGACCGCGCCACCGTCTGCGGCGAACCGGTAGGCCGCCGAGGAGAGCAGGTCCCGCCAGTTGTCAGGAACGCAGCGGGCCAGATGGCGCTTGAGCGTGGCATAGGAAGGCGCGTTCTCCACGTTCAGCTCGGCCAACACCCGCAGAGAGTCCAGCTTCGAGGTTGGTTCGATCACCCGGGCCAGCACCAGTTGCTTGAGGACCTCGTCGTTCACGGCGCCGGTGAATCCGATCCTCTCGTAGGCCTGCTCCAGCACTTCCCACAGCACCCTGGGTCGGGTCCCGTGCAGCACCAGCCCGCCACCGGCATCCACGCCTTTGGCGGGGGCCGTGGTGGTGTCATCGGTGTGCAGGTCGAGGTCGAAAGCCATCTGCCCGGCCTGGATTTTCTCCCGCGCCACCTGTTCCAGCGAGGCCAGGGTCACCTCGTCGTGGGCCGACCCGAGGTGTTCAAGGATCTCCCGCTTGCCGTGGCGCTTCTGCGCGATCTGCACCGCGGTCGCCCCGGAGCTCGTCTTCACCCGCCGGATGTACACCCTCAACAGCCTAGAACCACCCCGGCTAGTGCCCCACCCCGCGACCAAGAACCCCGGAATCACGCGGAACTATGAGCCCAAAGCGACCGAATCACCGAAGAGTGAGCCAAGTCGGGTGACCAAGGCACTCAAGATCGTCCAAGTGGCCAAGTGGTAACCGACGCCTCTGTTCATGAATTACTCCAGGACTTCCATGGCGGTGATTTTCCACGCCTTGGCTTCAGCATCAAATACTGCTGATCCGGACCAGTTGGATTCGGATTCCTCCATCGCTGACGCCTCGTCGGCTATCGATCCATCAGGCTTGTAAACTTGAATACTTGATTCAGTGACCTGCGTGACAAAGCTGCCGTTGGTCTGATCGTCTTCTACGCGTGCAATTGATTCATTGACCTGGGCGTCGTCAGCCATCGCCCAGCCGCCCTCCTGGTATACCCAGTCCCAGATTTCGATCTGGCGTTGGCACAGTTCACATCCATCTCCGGAGACTTGACTCAGAAGGTCGGCTTCTCCCGTCGACTTCAAGTACGAAGCGCTGCCCCACCAGAACTCGACTGCGGCTTCCAGCCCTTCTTCGGTCGGCTCCTTTGCCGCTTCGGGTATCTCGGGAACCGGCACGTTCTTGGCCGGGGATGTCTCGGTGGCCGGCTCATACGATCCCGACGCGGACGAACTCGGCGACGCGCTGTCGGATCCAGTACCAGTTGGCGACGCAGAACCGGTCGAGACCTCTGTAGCACTCGGCGCAGCGGAGGAGGACGCCCCCTCTCCCCCATCACCAGAACACCCAGCCAACACCAAACCCACCGCCACCACACCGGCCAGACCAGCCAGTCGAACAGGACGATTCACCGGATCGGTCATGTAGACCCCTCCCTCAGGGCCACAGGGCCACCGACCACGAACCCGGAAACCAACTCGCTCCCAGACGAGGCAGTACGCCGTCCCCACGGCTTGCCAACACTCATCAACACTGCAGCCCGGACAGATCCCGCCCATCCAGCACTGCCCCACAGTCTAAACAGACCCCCATGAACCACATCACAGATATCCACAACATCAGCACGCCGACGGATGACGCCGGAGATCCGCAGCGCATTCTGGGCACTCCTCGGACATGCGATGGCCGCTTCCAAGAGTGCAATGGGACGGCGGCAGCCGGAAGCTGGCCCCTGGCGGCTATGACCCGACGTACTCGGCCAGGTGCCGTCCGGTCAGGGTCTCGCGCCGGGTTCCTGCCCCTGCCACTAAGTCGGCCGGCGTGCCCTCGAAGACGACGCAGCCGCCGTCGTGCCCGGCACCCGGACCCAGGTCGACGATCCAGTCGGCATGGGCCATCACCGCCTGGTGATGCTCGATGACGATCACGGTCTTGCCCGAGTCCACGAGACGGTCCAGTAGGCCCAGGAGGTTCTCGACGTCAGCCAGGTGCAGGCCGGTGGTCGGCTCGTCGAGGATGTAGACCTCGCCCTTCTCCCCCATCTCGTTCGCCAGCTTGAGCCGTTGCCGCTCGCCGCCCGAGAGCGTCGTGAGGGGCTGGCCCAGCTTCAGGTATCCGAGCCCGACGTCGGCCAGGCGCACCAGGATCTTGTGGGCTGCGGGGAGTCGGGCCTCGCTTTTGGCGAAGAACTCCTCGGCCTGGGCCACGGACATTCCGAGGACCTCGGCGATGTTCTGCCCACCGTCGGGACCGAAGCGGTACTCCAGGACCGCGGCCTGGTAGCGCCGCCCGTCACAGTCCTGGCAGGTGGAGGCCACCGTGGACATGAACCCCAGCTCGGTGTAGATCACGCCCGCGCCCTTGCAGGTGGGGCAAGCGCCCTCGGAGTTGGCGCTGAACAGGGCCGGCTTGACCCCGTTGGCCTTGGCGAAGGCCTTGCGGATCGGCTCCAACAGTCCGGTGTAGGTAGCCGGGTTGGAACGGCGGGAGCCCTTGATGGCGGACTGGTCCACCACCACCACGCCCTCGCGGCCGGCCACCGAACCGTGGATCAGCGAACTCTTGCCGGAGCCGGCCACCCCGGTGACGGCCACCAGCACGCCCGTGGGCAGGTCGACGTCGACGTCCTGCAGGTTGTTGGCGTCCGCCCCGCGGACCTCGAGGTGACCGGTGGCCGTCCGCACCGACTCCTTGAGGCGGGCACGGTCGTCCAGGTGCCGTCCGGTGAGGGTGTCCGAGGCACGCAGGCCGTCCAGGTCGCCTTGGAAGGTGATTTGGCCGCCATCGGTCCCGGCATGCGGGCCGAGGTCCACTACATGGTCGGCGATCCGGATGGTCTCCGGCTTGTGCTCGACCACCAGGACGGTGTTGCCCTTGTCCCGCAGCTCGAGCAGCAACTGGTTCATCTTCTCGATGTCGTGCGGGTGCAATCCGATCGTGGGCTCGTCGAAGACGTAGGTGACATCGGTCAGCGAGGATCCCAGGTGGCGGATCATCTTCGTGCGCTGGGCCTCGCCCCCGGACAGCGTGCCGGCGGGGCGGTCGAGGCTGAGGTAGCCCAGGCCGATGTCCACGAAGGAGTCCAGGGTGTCGGCCAGGTTCGCCAGCAACGGGGCAGCGGCGGGCAGGTCAAGGCCCCGGAGCCACGCAGCGAGGTCGGAGATCTGCATCTGGCACAGCTCGGCGATGTTCTTGCCGTTGATCCGCACCGAGCGGGCCTCCTCGGCCAGCCGGGTGCCCTCGCAGTCCGGGCAGGTGGTGAAGGTGACGGCCCGGTCCACGAAGCGGCGGATATGCGGCTGCATGGCATCCCGGTCCTTGACCAGCATGGACTTCTGGATCTGCGGGATCAGACCGAGATAGGTCAGATTGATGCCCTCGACCTTGATCTTGGTGGCCTCACGGTACAGCAGGTCGTGCAACTGCTTCTTGGTGTACTTCTTGATCGGCTTGTCCATGTCGAAGTACCCGGAGCCCTCGAAGATCCGGCCGTACCAGCCGTCCATGGAGTAGCCGGGGATCGTCAGTGCGCCCTCGCGGAGGGACAGCTCTTCGTCGTAAAGGGCGGTGAGGTCGAAGTCAGTGACCGCGCCCCGCCCTTCGCAGCGGGAGCACATGCCGCCAAGACGGTTGAAGCTCGCCTTCTCCGCGATGGTCTTGCCCCCACGTTCCACCGTGATGGCCCCGGAAGCGGACACCGAGGGCACATTGAAGGAGAAGGCGTTGGGCGGGCCGATGTGCGGCTCCCCCACGCGGCTGAACAGGATCCGCAGCATCGCGTTGACGTCCGTGGCCGTTCCGAGGGTGGACCGCGGGTTGGCGCCCATCCGCTCCTGGTCCACGATGATCGCGGTGGTCAGCCCCTCGAGGACGTCCACCTCCGGTCGGTCCATGCTCGGCATAAAGCCCTGCACGAAGGACGAGTACGTCTCATTGATGAGCCGCTGCGATTCGGCCGCGATGGTGCCGAAGACCAGGGAGCTCTTGCCGGACCCGGACACCCCCGTGAAGACCGTCAGCCGCCGCTTGGGCAAGTCAACGCTGACGTCCTTCAGGTTGTTCTGCCGTGCGCCGACCACGCGGATCGTGTCGTGTGTATCGGCCTCGTGAACCGTTGCTGTTCCGGTGGACTGGTCAGTGGACGTGCTCATGCGGGCTCCGATGCGGGACGTGAGTGCTGGACGGGGACGTGGTGTCGGGATGAGGCGCCCGCCACGGTGGGATGCTGATGCGGCGGGTTCAGCTGGACTGCTGGACGCGAACCATATTTCCGGACGGATCACGGAAGGCGCAATCACGCAGGCCGTACGGCTGGTCGATGGGCTCCTGGACCACGTCCGCCCCGCCGGCCTGAACCCGCTCGAAGAAGCCGTCCAGATCGTCGGTGGCGAGGTTGATGCCGGCGTACGTGCCTTTCGCCATCATCTCGGTGATGGCCTGACGCTCGGCCTCGCTGAGGCCCGGGTCCACCGCCGGCGGGGTCAGCACGATGGCCGTGTCCGGTTGGCCGGCGGGGCCGACCGTGATCCACCGCATGGTGCCCCCGCCCACGTCGAGGCGCACCTCGAATCCGAGCAGGTCGCGGTAGAAGGCCAGAGAGGCCTCCGGATCGGTATGGGGCAGGAAGCTGGAGTGAATGGTGATGGTCATGGGTTCAGCGTAGGACGCGGCCGGATCCGGGAGCTTCTTGATTCCTGACCGGATTCCCCGCTGGATTCCCGGCCGGCTCACCCGGCGGTTTCCGCAGAGGCCGGGTGGCATGCCGGACCACGCAGGTGGGCAGCCCGTCCGGATCGCGGCCCGCCCGGTCGCGGTACTCGCTCGGGGGCATGCCCACCAACTCGGAGAAGCGGGTGCTGAACGTGCCCAGGGAGGAACCACCCACCTCGAAGCAAACCTCCGTGACGCTCAGACCGCCCCGGCGCAGCAGGGACATCGCCCTCTCGATCCGGCGGGTCATCAGGTACGAGTACGGGGATTCGCCGTAGGCGCACTTGAACAGCCGGCTCAGATGGCCGGCGGACATGGCCTCGCCGCGGGCCAACGCCTCCACGTCGAGCGGCTCGCGGTACTCCCGGTCGATCCGGTCCCGGACCCGCCGGAGGCGCACCAGGTCCTCCACCGGGATCCGGCGGCTGGCAGAGCCTGAGGTACTCGGCGCCGTAACGGGCACGGCACTGGGCGCGGGGCGGGGGGTCACCGTCACCATTCTGTCAGGTGGTTGTCCCCAGCATCCCGGCATTCATCATGCATGTATCCGGCCTTCTCCTGGCAGATCCAGCGCGACACCCGGATTTCTGCATGACCGACAAGAAAGCCCCGTGACCGGCTCTGGTGACATACGTGGCGTCGATGCCACACTGTGGGCCATGGCGACCACCCCGCAACAGGATGGACCGGAGCCGCTATCCGTCATCGAAAGGGACCGCGCAGAAGTGCTGGCCCTTCTCGAATCCACGGCACTGGATGCTGGACTGCGCACGCCGGCGGGCACCATGACCCTGGCGGGCTACCTGGCCACGCGGATTTTCGAGTTGTCGGTGCACACCGTGGACGTGGCGCGGGCCACCGGGCAGGCGATGCCCGCCGACTTGGCTCCCGTGGTGCCGAGAGTCGTGCGGTTGGCCGCCGATCTCGCGGTTGCCCGAGGCGCGGGCGTGGTGGTCGCGGAGGCTCTGACGGGCCGCGGGCCGCTCTCGGACGGATTCACCGTCCTCTGATCGGCGCTCCTTGCCCGTGCCGGGCAACGGCTCAGGCGGGCTCCGTGTTGAGGCTGAAGATGATGCCGCCACCACCCGGCCAGGTAGCCCACAGTCGGCGGGACTCGGCGAGGTGCTCGGAACCGGCGGTCTCCGGGTCGGAGACCACCCGGTGGACCTGGACCCGTCCCGGCTGGTCGGCCAGGGGCCCCAGCACGGTCACACTCACCTCGTCGGTCTCGTGGCCGATGTACTGGCCGTCCTCCTCGTAGAGGTGCACCTCTGCCTGCTGCTGCAGTCCGTCGAGGGCCCGCTGGAAGCAGGCGGTGGCCACCGGGTCCGCCATGGCGTCGTAGACCCAGCGTTGTCCGAGCACGGAATGGTCCACGGTACCGATCAGGTAGGGCTCCGCGCCCTCGAGCGGGGCTCCGCGGTAGGACATGGGCACGTGCAGGACCTGGTCGCTGCCCTCCCGGTGGACCAGATGTCCCTCGACTCCCACCTCGCCGTCCGGATCGTCATAGCGGTAGGCGCCGACCCTGACCAGCTCGCCCTCACCGGACCACGGTTGCTGGGCCAGCCAGGACTCCAGGAGCTCCTGGATCGAGGGCACCAGGGTTGCTTGGTAGACGGTAGCCATGGGCCCCAGTGTACGGGGAGGCCGGGAGGAGCCGCAGGCCGTCAGAGCGCCGCGGCCACCCGCGTCGCCTGCTCAATGGCCCGCTTGGCGTCCAGCTCCGCGGCCACATCGGCTCCGCCGAGGAGCACGACGTCGGCCCCGGCGGCCTCCAGCGTCCCGTACAGCTCGCGTTGGGACACCTGACCAGCGCACACCACGACATCGTCCACCGCGAGCACGCGGCGGGCGCCGTCGATGTCCAGGTGGAGGCCGTCGTCGTCGATTCTGACGTAGCTGGCACCGGTGATGAATTCGACACCACGGGCCTTCAGGGCGGCACGGTGGACCCAGCCGGTGGTCTTGCCGAGGCCCGCCCCCATCTTGGTGGTCTTGCGCTGGATGAGGTGGACGGTCCGGGCCGGTGCCTCCGGTCTGGCCGGTGCCAGGCCGCCGCGTCCAGAGAACTCGGTATCCACGCCCCATTGCCGCTGCCAGTCCTCGAGCGGTTGGGCGCCGACCAGGGCGCCGGGCTCCGGCCAATGCCGGTGCTCCCCGCCCTCGCGATCCTCCCGATCGTCCCGGCCCTTTCGGTCCGCCCGGTCCTCCCGATCGTCCCGGCGCTCCCGGTGCGGCTCGGTGAGCAGTTCGGACACGTCGAAGCCGATGCCGCCGGCGCCGATGACCGCCACGCGCGGACCGCACTGCACCCGGCCGTCCACCACGTCCGGATAGGCGTGGACGTTGGGCCGGTCCACTCCGGGGAGGTCCACGGCGCGGGGCACCACACCCGTGGCCAGCAGGATGCGGTCGTACCCGCCGTCGAGCAGCTCGGTGGCGGTGACGCGGTGGGCGAGGCGCAGGTTCACCCCGGTCTCCATCAACTGGTGCTCGTAGTAGCGCAGGGTCTCTGCGAACTCCTCCTTGCCAGGGATCTGCCGGGCGAGACGGAACTGTCCGCCGATGGTGTCCGAGGCTTCGAACAGGTCCACCTCGTGGCCCCGGGCGGCGGCCTGGGTGGAGGCGGCCAGCCCGGCCGGCCCGGCGCCGACGACGGCCACGCGCAAGGCCGTTGTCCGGGCGCGGGCGGCGGCTGAGGGGACTGAGCCACGGTGCGGTGCAGGGGTCGAACGACCTGTGGCCACCGGGGTCAGTGGCAGGAGGGCCCGTTCCGGCAGCGGCGGGAACGCGGGATCGGTCTCCCGGCCGGCGCGCGGGTTGACCAGGCAGGAGGCGGGCTTGTTCTGGAACGTGTGGTCCAGACAGGCTTGGTTACAGCCGATGCAGGAGTTGATCCGTTCCGGCGTCCCGGCGTCCGCCTTCAGCACCCAGTCCGGATCAGCGAGGAACGGCCGGGCCATGGTGACGAGGTCGGCCCGGTCCTCGGCCAGGATCTGCTCGGCCGTGTGGGGCATGTTGATGCGGTTCGAGGCGGCGACGGGAACCGAGACCACATCTCGGATGCGGCCCGTGAAGTCCGCGAACGCGGCGCGAGGCACCGAGGTGACGATGGTGGGCACCCGCGCCTCATGCCAGCCGATCCCGGTATTCAGCAGGCTCACGCCAGCCCGCTCGAGCTCCCGCGCCAGGTCCAAGGTCTCCTCGAGGGTCTGACCGTCCGGGACCAGATCCACCATGGACATCCGGAACGTGATGATGAAGTCCTCTCCGGCGGCGTCGCGGATGCGGCGGACGATCTCCGTGGCGAAGCGGCGGCGCCCTGCTGCCGAGCCACCCCACGCATCGGTGCGGGTGTTGGTCCGGGGTGAGAGGAACTGGTTGATCAGGTACCCCTCGGAGCCCATGATCTCCACACCGTCATACCCGGCTTGGCGGGCGTGCCCGGCCGACCGGACAAAGGCCTCGACGGTGCGCTCCACGGCCCGGGTGGAGAGGGCCCGCGGAGAGAACGGGGTGATGGGGGACGGAGACGCCCCGGGGGCGGCCGAGAATGGATGGTAGGCGTAGCGGCCGGCGTGCAGGATCTGGAGGACGATCCGCCCGCCTTCGGCATGCACCGAGTCGGTGATGACCCGATGGGTGGTGGCATCCCGCCTTGAGCGCATGGTCCCGGCGAAGGGCGTGAGGCGTCCCGTGAGATTGGGTGCGTATCCGCCAGTGACGATCAGCCCTACTCCTCCGCGGGCCCGCTCGGCATAGAACGCCGCCAGCTTGGTCGCATCGGCACGCCGGTCCTCCAGGCCCATATGCATGGAGCCCATGATGATCCGGTTCGGCAGGGTTCCCCCGAGGACCTCGAGGGGGCGGAACAGGTGCGGGTACGGCGAGGACGGACTGGCCGGGGAGGTCTCGGCGGAGAGGGTCATGCGTCGATACTACTCGTCAGTAACTTGTCTGGCGAGGTGCCGATCCCACCACCGGAGGATGTGGTCGAAGCGCACCCGCCGGTGCCAAGGCGTTCCGGACCGGGACAGCTCGTGGTCCTCCCCCGGGAAGATCAGCAGTTCCGCCTCCACGCCCCGGGCCCAGAGGGCCTGGTAGTACCGCTGCGCATGCTCGATCGGGCAGCGCAGGTCCTCTTCCGAGTGGATCACCAGGGTGGGCGTGCGGACCCGGTCCACGTGGTGCAGCGGACTCTGCTGCCGCAGGCGTTCAGGATCCGAGCCCATGTACTGCTCGCTGAAGAACCAGCCGATGTCGCTGGATCCCAGTGCCGAGACGGGGTCCAGGTAGCCGCGTTCCACGATGGCAGCGGTGAACCGGTGGTCATGGGCGGTGATCCACGCCGTCATGTAGCCGCCATAGGATCCGCCTTGGACTCCGATCCGGCGGGCGTCCAGTTGACCGCTGCCCGCAGGCCCGAACTCCTCGAGAGCCCCGTCCAGGAAGGCGAGGATGTCCTGGTAATCGACCGTCCCCATGCGTCCCTGGATGGAGGCCCCATGATCCGCGCCGTAACCGTCGGATCCGCGGGGATTGCACATCACCACGGCATAGCCGGCGGCCACGAGCACCTGGGTCTCGTCAAACCAGGACCAGGTGTACTGGGCATATGGTCCGCCGTGGATGGTGAGGATGACCGGGTGGGGCCCCGGGCCTTCCGGCAGGAACACCCAGCCGTGGACGGGGGGCTGCTCGTGGTCCTGATCCCCGTTCCGGACCTGCTCCTGTTCCGGCTCCGAGGACCGATCTGGTCGATCACGGCTCGGACCGCCGTACTCACGCTCCAGTCCGGCAACCGGTGGGAGGTCTGCACGCCAGGCGGCATTCGGGTCGAAGAGCTCCAGGAGGTCGCTGCCCCTGCGCAGGATGCCCACCGCGCCCGGAGAGGCCGCACTTGTGGAGGAGACGGCGAGCGTGCCACCCGTCTCGCAGGCCCCGGTCACCTCACCTTGCTGGTCCACGATCACCTCGGGTTGGCCCTGGTGGGACACCCGCACCAGCACGGTCCTGCCGCGGCTCACCCCCAACGCCAGCACCTGGTCCTGGCGGGAGGGCCGCAGGGGGCCGTTAAAGCCCATGGCCGCAGGATCCGTCAACAACCGCGGTTGCAGGCCAGTCGCAGGGCGGTCCCATCCGATGGTGGCCTCCCGCACGGCGCTGGCTGCCGGGAGGGCATACACGGCACCGTTGGACGCCACGAACCCCAGGCCGGACTCCCCCAGATCCTGGCCCATCAGATAGAGCCACTCCCCGTTCCGCGAGACGCACGGGGACCCGTACCCGACGCGCGCCTCGGTGCCGCCGGCCACGAGTCGCACGGGGCCGGCGTCGGGATCTGCCGCAGGCCCGGAGCCTGACGGCCCCGGTTGGTCGTGAGCATCGCTGCGCGCTTCCACCACGGCGACGGCGGTGCGCAGGCTCTGGCCGAACCCCGATTCCGGGGTGGTCGCGAAGAAGACATGGCGGCTGTCCGCGGCATAGACGGGATCAGAGGCAGCCCGCTCTCCCCCGGTCAGCGGACGCGCCGCGGGCAACCCGGGAGCACCGGCGTGAGAGTCCTGAGGCTCCGCCATCCGGCCTCGGGCCGGGAAGACCGGTTCGCCCTTCGGATCAGGCACCTCGATCTCGAACAGTCGGGGACGCTTGTCGGCCGTGTACCCCTCCCCGTTCAGCCGGTGATCCGGGCCTGTCACCAGCCGCGGGTCCTCCTGCCCTGGCCCGACGCCGGCCACGGTTCCATAGCGGCCCGGTTCCGCTTCGGGAGAGGAGAACGTGATCCAGCGGGAGTCCGGAGACCATGCGAACCCCGTGACTCCCAACCGACGATCGGTGACGATCCGGCTCTCGCCGCCGTCCAGCGGGATCAGGGCCAATTGTGGAGCGGACGGTGCCCCGGAGTCAGAATCGGGCGCCGGAGACCGCAGGAACGCCACGGTGGTGCCGTCCGGGGACAGCTGCGCCCCAGAGTCCCGGTAACCCTGGGTGAGGCGCCGTGGCGGGGCGGAACCGTCCGTGGGCATGACCCACAACTGGCCGGTGTAGCCGTCCGTCCTGAAGTCCGGGCGGGACGTGCCGACCACCAGCCGGTCGCCGTCCGGGGTCAGCGTCGGCGCATCCACGCTGGTGAGCAGATCCAGTTGATCAGGTCGCATGTCCATAACCTACGTTGTCCCCCGCCCGTTCAGCAGGCAGGATGGGGGGGAGAAGGTTAATCGAGGAGGCCGCAGTGATCGAATGGGTGGGTGACAACCTGTGGGTGCTGTGGCTGAGCCTGGCCGTGGTGTTCGCCGTCGTCGAGACCATGGTGCTGGACCTGGTCTTCCTCATGCTGGCCGCGGGTTCCGCCGCCGCGCTGGCCACCGCCCTCGTGGGAGGCGAGGCCTGGCTGCAGATCGTGATGTTCGCCGGGGTCTCCTTGCTGATGCTTGCGGCCGTCCGGCCCACGGCGCTGAGGCAGCTGAAGAAGGGCTCAGCGGACCAACTGACCAACGTGGACTCGATGCCCGGCCGCACCGTGATGGTCCTGGAGGACACCGGGTCAGCCGCCGGCCTGGCGAAGATCGACGGGGAGACCTGGACGGCACGCTCGGCCACCGGCGTGACCATCCCCGCCGGCAACGAAGCGGAGATCGACGAGGTGGACGGCGCCACGCTGATCATCCACCCGAAAGCCGCCATTGACTGGGATTCCGGCACCGCCGGACTCCCTGAAGGAACCTGACGCCGCGACCGCCGCGGTACAACGTCTGCACCACCAGCAGACTCACAACGTGGCCCGAACGGGGCCGCAGGAGGGAGCATCGGCGTGGAAGTCCTCATCGTGCTCATAGTCGTCGCGGTCCTCGTGGCAATCATCCTGATCCGAGCGGTGCGCATCGTGCCCCAGGCGCGGACCGGCATCGTGGAACGCCTGGGCAAGTACCAGGCGACCAAGGGCGCCGGCCTGACCCTGATGATCCCCTTCATCGACCGCATGCGTCCGCTCATCGACATGCGTGAACAGGTGGTGTCCTTCCCGCCGCAACCGGTGATCACGGAGGACAACCTCGTGGTGTCCATCGATACGGTGGTGTATTTCCAGGTCAACGACGCCAAGGCCGCGACCTACGAGATCAACAACTACATCCATGCCGTGGAGCAGCTGACCACCACCACGTTGCGCAACGTGGTGGGTGGCATGAACCTGGAACAGGCCCTCACCAGCCGTGACTCGATCAACAACCAGCTGCGCGGGGTGCTGGACGAGGCCACCGGCAAGTGGGGCCTGCGCGTCTCCCGTGTGGAGCTCAAGGCGATTGACCCGCCCCTGTCCATCCAAGACTCCATGGAGAAGCAGATGCGGGCCGAGCGTGATCGCCGCGCCGCCATCCTGACCGCGGAGGGCACCAAGCAGGCCGAGATCCTCACCGCCGAGGGCCAGCGACAGTCCGCCATCCTCGAGGCGGAGGGCGACGCCCAGTCCCGCATCCTGCGGGCCAACGCGGAGGCCGAGGCGATCCACGTGGTCTTCGAGGCCATTCATGAGGGCCGTCCGGACCCGGATCTGCTGGCCTACAAGTACCTGGAGACCCTGCCGAAGATCGCCGAGGGCGACGCCAATACGATGTGGGTCATCCCCGCCGAACTCACCGATGCCCTCGGCCGCCTGGGAGACGCCTTCGGCGGTTCCGGCGCCGGCGCGGGGGTCCCCGGTCTGCAGTCCCCGTCTCGGAACTCCGAGTCCGGCTCCGCCGACGGCTCGGATGAGGCGGACGACGAGGACCGGCAGGGTGAGGTGACCGCCGGTGCCCGGCGCCGGCGTCGTGAACCCCGTCCGACCACGGCTGCGGAGCTGAACGAGTCGAGCCAGAGCGTGGCCAAGATCGTCGACACCCCGCTGGAGGAGGCGTTGGCACCGCCCGCCATCCTCGAGGACGAGCACTCGGAGACGGCGGAACGTGCGCTCCGGGCGACGTCCGCCCCTGCCGACCTTCCCTCCCGGCCGGCACGGACCCCGGGTCAGGACACCGGGCCGGATCCTGAGCAGACACCGGAGCCGGAACCGGGCCAGGGTAGCCACCCGGCCTGATCCCATGGCCATCGCGGTTGGCGCGCCGGCGGCGGGAACAAAACCTGCCTCCGGGGCGTTGGCCAGGAGAGCACCCCCACACCCACTAGACTGGGTGGTCGACGTTGTACCGCCCCGCCGACGGGGCCGGAAGGAGATCGAATGAGCGACCGTAGCCTGCGCGGCATGCGCCTTGGTGCCCAGTCCATGGAGTCCGAGGCCGGAGTCGAGCCCGCACCGCGCCAGCGGGTCGAGTACCGCTGTGAGGACGGGGAGAAGGTTCTCGTCACCTTCGCCACCGATGCGGATATTCCGCCGACCTGGACCTCCAAGACCGGCAAGGTGGCCTTCCTCGTCAACGGTGACAAGCCGAACGAGTCCGATGCCAAGCCCGTGCGCACCCATTGGGACATGCTGCTCGAGCGTCGCAGCATCGAGGAGCTGGAGGACACCCTCAAGGGTCAGCTGGACAAGTTGCGCGAACGCCGCGGCGAGAAGGTCTCCTGACCCTCCCACCACCCAGCGTGAACGCAAGAACCCCCGACCGGATGGTCGGGGGTTCTTGCATTGGCGGCGGCCGGCCACTGCACGAGGGCCGCGGGCGAGGGCAACGGGCCCGCTGGGGCCCGTCGGCAGGCCCTGTGCCGGTTGTCCGTCAGAGGCCGAGCTTGCCCTTCAGGACGTTCCAGCGGGCCGCCAGTCCCCACTGGGTCACAGACGTGACGGCCTCGGTGATGATGTTGCCGCTCATCTTGGACTCGCCGTACTCGCGCTCCACAAAGGTGATCGGCACTTCGACGATCTTCTTGCCCAGCAGGGCCGTGCGGAAGGTCATGTCCACCTGGAAGCCGTAGCCCTTGGACTGCACATCGTCCAGGTCGATGGCCCGCAGGGTGTCCGCACGGTAGGCCCGGTAGCCGGCGGTGACGTCGGTCAGGTTCAGTCCCAGCATGATCCGCGGGTACAGGGAACCGCAGATCGAGATCAACTTGCGGTGAGCAGGCCAGTTGACCATCTTGCCCCCCGGCACACGGCGGGAGCCGATGACGAGATCGGCGCGGTCGATGGCCTCGATCAGGCGGGGCAGCTGCTCGGGCTGATGCGAACCGTCCGCGTCCATCTCGACCAGGACGTCGTAGCCCTGGTCCAGGCCCCAGTGGAAGCCGGCGATGTAGGCTCCGCCGAGGCCGTTCTTCTGAGTGCGGTGCAGCACGTGGATCTGTGGATCGGCCACGGCGGCGCGGTCAGCCCAGTCACCGGTCCCGTCCGGTGAGGCATCGTCCACCACGAGCACGTCGGATTCCGGCACAGCCACACGCAGTCGGTCGAGCGTGCGGGGCAGCGATTCGATCTCGTTGTAGGTGGGAATGATCGTCAGCAGGCGCATAGGCGAAGAAATCCTTTGGGTGTGTCCGAGGGCATCGGGGGTCAAGTATAGGCCGGTCGGCCATGCACGGTCTGGGCGGCGCCGATCAGGTCCACGCCGGGGAGCGGTAGACCTCGGTGCCGTCCACCAGGGTGGCCAGGCATTCCGGTGCGGCGGTGCCCTCTTCCAGGACAGGCAGCAGGGGTGTGCCCGCCCGGGTGTCGGTGCTCCACGCGGCGACCCGTCCGTCCGGCGCCTGAACACTGAGGGCCTCAGCAGCCCAGATGCCGAACGTGGCCGGGGAGGAGGGCGCGATCCGGCCCGCCATCGAGAGACCAGCCCCGATGGACATCGGGAGGGCACGCAGTCCCGCCTTGGTGGCGGCCGTGAACCCTGAGCGGGCGGAGATCCGCTGATCCGGATCGGCATGTTCGAGGCTGGCGCGGATGGCGGACCACAGATCCGGGGCCTGGGCGCCGCTACCGAAGGACACCGGGACGGCGTTGGACAACAGGGAGGCGATCGGGGCGGTCAGGGTGCCGTCGGCATCCGGGACGGCCGTGAAGGACAGGCTGTTCTCCGCCAGGGTCTGGATGGCCTCCTGCTCCACCGGGCCGTTCCAGGACAGGCGGTGGCGAACCATGCCGAGGGCGGGAGTGCCCTGGGCCTCCGCCGTGGAACGGAGGGCGGAGATGACCGCGGCCAGTGCGTCCGGATCCTGGGGCAGCAGGTACAGCTGGATGCCGGCGGCGGTGGCGCTGGCGGTCAACCGGGTCACGCCCGCGGCGTCCAGTCCCCCGGGCCCGACGACGGCCGACAGCCCGGCGACCGTGTCGGCGGAGACCACGGCCGCGAGGTCGTCGGCCGTGCCGGCCGCCTCGTCAGGGCCGACGGCGCGGTAGTGAATAACCTGGCCACCGCTCGCTCCGGAGGCCCCGGCGCCCATGGGACCGCCGGTGACGGACAGGAAGACGCCGGCAGAGCCGGCGGTGGTGTCAGCGTGGGTGAGCGGGCCGGCGTCGTGCGCGGGTTGGCGGGCAGGGCTCGGGTCCAGGACGAGGGAATCCACGAAGGCGGGCACCACGAGGGCGCCGTCCAGATCCATGACCTGCCAGTCGGCTCCGGAGCGGGCGCGCATCGAGGCCGCCGTGTCCTCGGCGCCCACCCAGGCCACGGAACCGGAGACCACCAGCATGGCGGTGGCATACGGATCGGCGGTGGAGTGGAGGGTCCCGTTGACGAAGAGGGTGCTCATCCCTCCAGACTATCCACACCCGAGTAGGCGACGACGCCACGACGGACGAGATCCGTAGCACGTCGGCACTGGCCGGAGAGCCCGGGGCGGCCGGGCACCTTGGCCAGCTGGTCCAGCAGGTCGATCACCTGGCGCGCCCACCGGACGAAGTCGCCTGCCGCGAGGTCGGTGCCCTTGAGAGTGTCCCTCAGGTTCCGGCCGCGGGCCCACCGGTGGATGGGCCAGACCAGTCCGGGATCCGGCTCCGCGGTCGGCTCGAGTTGGGCGCCGCGTTCGGCCAGCTGAAGTTCATACCAGTGCTCGGCGGTGCCCTCCAGCACGTGCTGGAGGGCGGGGGTGGGCATCTGCGGGATCCCGACGTTCTCGGCCCCCTTGGCCTGGAACACGAGCAGGGCGGCGAGGCCGGCCAGTTCCTCCGGGTCGAGCCCGTCCGCCAGGCCGTCCTCCAGCACCAGGGAGGTCAGCAGGTCCCGTTCACCGTAGATGCGCCGCAGGGTCTGCCCGGCGGCGGTGACGCCGGGTGAGTCCTCCGTGCCGGCCACGGCTCCGGGCACCGTCCGGGTGCCGTCCCCGACGGCCACGTAGCCGTAGGTGGTCAGCAGGCCCACGAGCCGGTCGAACGCCTTGGCGATGGTGTTGGTCCGGCCCTGGATCCGGGCGGCCAGCTGGTCGATCTCGCGGCGCAGCTTCCACCAGCGTTCGGCCCAGCGGGCGTGGTCCTCGCGGTCCTTGCAGCCGTGGCAGGGGTGGCGTTCGAGCTGGCGCCGCAGGTCCTCGACACGGCCGGTGCTGCCATCGTCCTGGAACCTGAACCCGGCTGCGGTCCGCTGACCCGGCGCGGGACGGTGCTCGCGCAGGGCGGTGCGCATGGCGGCGGCGATGTCCTTGCGCTGCGTGGGGGTCTTGACCTGGATGTTCTGGGGCAATCGCGCCCCACCGACCGGGTCCACAGGCTCCGTCACATCATCCGTGCCGATCCGGCGCAGTTGCGCCTCCTGAGTGATGATGCCCACCCGGGGGTTGGCCGGGTTCCCGGCAGGGAACACGACGACGGCGGTGCCCAGCCGTCGCGGGCCGGGCACCTCGATGATGTCCCCCGGCAACAGATTGGCCAGGGAGTCCTTGACGGCCCGTTGGCGGGCCCGGTTGCGGCCCTTCGACGAATCCTTCTCTGCCTCCGAGAGCTCCTTGCGCAACCGGGCGTACTCCGTGTAGTCGCCGAGATGGCAGGTCATGGACTGTTCATAGCCGGCCAGGGACTGTTCCCGGGTTCGGACCTCCCGGGCCAGGCCGACCACCGAGCGGTCCGCCTGGAACTGGGCGAAGGAGGACTCCAGGATGGTCCGGGAGCGCTCGAGGCCGAACTGGGCGATGAGGTTGACGGACATGTTGTAGGTGGGGCGGAACGAGGAGTTCAGCGGATAGGTACGGCGGGAGGCCAGCCCGGCCACGGCCGCCGGGTCCAGGCCCGGACGCCAGAGGACCACCCCATGGCCCTCCACGTCGATGCCGCGCCGCCCGGCACGCCCCGTCAGCTGGGTGTACTCCCCTGCCGTGATGTTCACGTGCGCCTCGCCGTTGTACTTCTCGAGCTTCTCCAGCACCACGGTCCGCGCGGGCATGTTGACCCCCAGCGCGAGGGTCTCCGTGGCGAAGACGACCTTGACGAGGCCGAGGCCGAAGAGCTTCTCCACCACTTCCTTGAAGGGCGGGAGCATCCCGGCGTGGTGGGCCGCGAACCCCCGGGACAACCCGTCACGCCAGCCCCAGAAGCCCAGGACGTCCAGGTCCTCAGCCGGCAGGGACTGACCGGCCTCGTCCACCATCGCCTGGATCCGCTGCTTCTCCCCTGGCGTCGTCAGGTCCAGCCCGACGGCCAGGCACTGCTCCACGGCACCGTCACACCCGGCCCGGGAGAAGATGAACGTGATGCAGGGCAACAGTCCCTCCCGTTCGAGCACCCGGACCATCCCGGGGCGGGAGATGCGCAGCTGCCCGGGGTGACGCTGGGGCTCCCCCTGCCGTCCACCGCTCGAGGACCCCTGCGAAGGGCCGGCCGCGCCGGCGTCGTACCGGGTGGTGGCGGTGCGCTCGTCCCGGCCGTAGGGGGCCGGTCCGGACCGCCGGCGGTCCCGCGGCTGGCGTCCGGAACCGCCGCCGTCCCGGCCGCCGCTCCTGCCCCCGCCGGTCTTGCCGCCGCCGCGGCCTCGGGGACCACCCCGGCCGCCGCGGTAGGTGCTGCGGCCAGGACGCCCCCAGTCACTGCGTTCCTCGCGGCGTCGCTGGTCCTCGGCCAGGCGCGCCAGCTCGGGATTCAGCACCAGGCGGCCACCCGAGGTGTCCTTTGGCTCCGGCGCGGGCTGGGCGTCCGAGGCGGGGTCGTCGCTGACGGGGGCGACCTCGTCGAAGGCCACCTCGGTGGCGAAGAGGTCGTAGAGCTGGTTGCCGGCCATCACGTACTGCCACAGCGGCACGGGGCGGTGCTCGGAGACGACCACCGAGGTGGAGCCGCGCACCGTGTCCAGCCAGGCACCGAACTCCTCCGCATTGGACACGGTCGCGGACAGGGAGACGAGTTGCACGTGCTCGGGGAGATGGATGATGACCTCCTCCCACACGGCCCCACGGAACCGGTCGGCCAGATAGTGGACCTCGTCCATGACCACATAGGCCAGGTTCGTCAGCGTGTCGGAATCGGCGTAGAGCATGTTCCGCAGCACCTCGGTGGTCATCACCACCACCTCGGCCTCGGAGTTGATGGCAGTGTCCCCCGTCAGCAGTCCCACCCGGTCGGCCCCGTAGGTCGCCACAAGCTCCTGGAACTTCTGGTTGCTCAGGGCCTTGATCGGGGTGGTGTAGAAGGCCTTCTGGCCGTGGGTCAGGGCGAGGTGGATGGCGAACTCGCCGACCACCGTCTTGCCGGCGCCGGTCGGGGCGGCCACCAGGACGCCGTTGCCGGCCTCGAGTTCGCGGCAGGCCTCAGCCTGGAACGGGTCCAACTCGAAACCCAGGGTGGTGGTGAACCGGCCCAGTTCGGTCCGGGCGTCTGCGGCCCGGCGCTTGGCGGCCGCGTAGCGCTCCGCGGGGCTCGGCCGGCCGGTGGTGTTGTCCGCGGAAGGTGCCATGTGGCCAGCCTAGGACATGGCCGGGCCCTGCCGCCGACCGGACCGGCAGAGCCGAGGGAACGCCGGGGCCTACAGCTCGTCGAGAGGCCTCGGGCCCGTGGTGAGGTACTCCTCGTTGTCCTGCTCGGCCTTCGCGGCACGCTTGGCCCGCCGCTTGTCATTGACCAGGCAGATGACGATGGCGACGCCGAAGAGCAGGATGAGCGGCATCGCCAGGTAGAACATCGTGATGGCGTCAGATCCCGGTGCGGCCAGGGCGGCGATGAGCGCGATCAGGAAGACGGTGATCCGCCAGTGTTTGATGATCTGCTTACCGGGGAGGACGCCGATCATGTTCAGGCCGACGAGCACCACGGGCAGCACGAGGGCGAAGCCGAAGGCCAGGAACAACCTCAACACGAAGGGGATGTAGACGTCCGCCGAGATCACGTTGGCCGTGCCCTCCGGGGACAGCCCCACGAAGAATTGGACTGCCTCCGGCAGCACGAGCCAGCCCAGCACGACGCCCAGGACGAACAGCGGGACGGCGGCCCCGATGAACCCCAGGGCGTAGCGCTTCTCCTTCTTCTTCAGCCCCGGCACCACGAAGGCCCAGACCTGGTACAGCCAGATGGGGCTTGAGATGACCAGCCCCACGAACAGGGCGACCTGCAGCATGATGTCGAACGGCTGCCCCACGGCACTGAAGGACACCGTGACGATGCGGCCCTCGTCGGAGAGCCGGTGCACCGGGTCGATCAGTGCCGAGAAGAAGGGCTGGTAGATGATGAACCCGACGATCGCGCCCAGAGTCAGGCCGATGCCGGCGATGATGAGGCGGTTGCGCAGTTCCTTGAGGTGGTCCTTGAGGGCCATCTCCCCCGCGGGGTTGTTCTTGCGCGCGGCCCGGGTGACCTTGGTGCGCTTCGTCCGGGCCGCCTTGGGAGCAGACGTCATGGAGGCGGTGACCTGCTGCTACTGCTGGTCGTTGGTGCCGGTCTTCCGACCGTTCCGCGTGCCGTCGGCGTCACCGTTGACGATGCGGCCCTCGACGGCGTCTGAGCCCTCGGGGTCCTGACCGTCCGCGGAGTCTGAGGTGTCCTTCTTGCCGGTGCCGTCGTCCTTCATCTGCTTGACCTCGGACTTGAAGATCCGCATCGACTGGCCGAGGTTGCGGGCCATCGCGGGCAGCTTGGGGGCCGCAAACAGCAACAGCACGATGGCGATGATGATGACGAGTTGCCATCCCTGAAGTCCAGCCATGGGGAGCGTCCTTTCGATTGAACGTTGTCGAGTTTACGTCACGCCGCAGGTCCGGTGCCCGTGGAGACATCCGGTGACGGTGAATTCCCGGTGACGTATCCGGTCCGGGCGCGCTGGAGCCAGTCGACGGTGGATTCGACGAGCTCCTGGGGGGCCAGCACCCGGAACTCCCCGCCGAAGCGGGCTGCCTGGGCGTGGGCATAGTCAGCGTGGGCGAGCCTGACTTCCGCGATCACCGAGCCGTCCTCCAGGACGGCGGTCCTCTCCGGATCGAATCCGGCGGCCAGGTCACGGATGCGGTGGGCGAAGTGGATCGTCACGGCGGCTTCATCACCGTGCTGGGTGAACAGACGGTCGTCCACGGGCAGGTGACGGGGGTCGAAGGTCTCCCCGGTCTCGCGGACGGCGGCGATCCTGTCGAGCCGGAAGTTTCGCCGGCCGTCGCTCGAACTGCACCAGGCTTGCAGGTAACCGTGGCCGCCCTCGCTGGTGATGCGCAGCGGTTCCACGGCGCGGGTAGAGGTCTCGTCCTTGGTCGCGGAGTGGTAGTCGATCGAGAGCAGGGTCTGTTCGCGGACGGCGGCGTGCAACTGGCCGGCCAGCTCGGTGAAGGGACCGAAGTCGAATCCGGCCACGATGCCGGTACCCGCCTGCTCCACCTCGGGACCGGACACGGCCAGGATCTTGTCCAGCGCCGACGCAGTGTCCTGCCGTTCGATGTCCGTGAGTCCCGGGATGCCCGCGGCCGCACGGAGGCCGATGGCCAGGGCGGCGGCCTCCGGAACGCTGAGGCGAAGCGGGCCGGAGAGCCGTTCGGCCTGGGTGATGTGGATCCGGCCCTCCTGCTCCAGGACCTCGAACTGTTGTCCGGCGAACTGCCGTTCGGGCATGCCGCAGAACCAGAGCTCGTCCAGGATGGCGGTGAGCTCACGATCGCCGACGTGGAGCCGCTCGGCCAGCTCGGCGCGGCTGATCCCGTCCCGCTGATTCGCCAGCCCGATGGCGTCCACCACGGCGGCGACCTTGTCCCGGTCGCTCCTGCGGTTGCGGCGCCGCTTCGGCGTGCTGAGCGTGTAGTCCGGCCGTGCCGCCACATGGGCGGCCAGGGCGCCCTCGAACAACGTCACGACGGCGGCCCGCAGCGGGTCCTCGACGTCCGGAACCCTGGCCAGGGGTCCCGCCGCGGCGATGCTCCCGGCCAGTTCCGCCGGACGGGTGTAGGTCACCCGGACCTCGTCCCAGCCCTCCGGCACCGTGGTGGAGTTCTCTGTGGGGTCGGCACCGATGCGCAGGTGGACGGCCCGGCCGGTGGCCAGGTGCAGCACGGTGGACGCCGACTGGCGCTGCCCGGAGACCACGTCGTGGACCGCCTGGACGTCGAAGTCGGCGGGCCGGCGCGGGGCGCGGTCATGGCCGGGACCGGCCGCAGCCACCCGGGGTTCGGACTCGAACCGGGTCAGGCGGAAGGTACGTTGCTGTTGTCGGTCGAGATCCCAGCCGACGAGGTACCAGACGCCCGTCGGATTGGTCAGCGCCCAGGCCCGCACGGTCCGGTCCTCAGCGCGCTCGGCATTCACGGTCCGGTAGCTGAAGCGCACGACCGACTGGTCGCGGACCATGTCCCCCAGTTCCGTCAGGTAGCGGTCCGCTCCCGCCAGGCGCACCCCGAAGGCCTCATGGTCGGAGCCCGACCTGGCCTCGAGCCAGTCCTCCCCCGCGTCCACCCGGCCGAGGGCCCGGACCACGGCATGGCCGGTCTCCGAACCGGCCCAGGCGGATTCCGCCCGCATCAGGGCCAGTCGCTCCCCGTTGGTGAACGGGACGGCCGGCAGGTACATCCGGTCCTCGTCGATCCGGTAGCGGGTCTCCCCGCCCGGCTCCGAGGACTCGAAGCCGGACTCGTCCTGGACCGTGAAGGACTCCAACGGCACGCCGATGCCCTTCAGGACCTCCTTGTCACGGGTGAACATCTTCTCGAACGCCGCCGCGGACGGGGACAGCGCGTAGGCGTCCACGGAGGTGACCAGGTACTCGCGGGTGACCCCGCGGCGGCCGCTCGCCAAGAGCACCCACAGCAAGGAGACGATGCGCTCCGTGGAGCGCGCAGGCGATGCGGCGGACACGGTGGGTTCAGTTGATCCCGACGAGGTCCACCACGAAGATCAGGGTCTCGCCCGGGCCGATCTCGCCGCCGGCGCCGCTGTCCCCGTAGGCCAGGTGCGGCGGGATCTCGAGACGGCGCCGGCCGCCGAGCTTCATGCCCAGCAGGCCGTCGTCCCAGCCCTTGATGACCTGGCCTACACCGACCTGGAAGTCCAGCGGCTGGCCGCGGTTCCACGAGGCGTCGAACTCGGTACCGGTGGACCAGGCCACCCCGAGGTAGTGGCAGGAGACCCGGTCGCCGGCCTCCACGGCCTGGCCGGAGCCCTCGGCGATGTCCTCGATGACCAGCTCTTCCGGCGGATTGTCACCGGGGAACTCGATCTCCGGGCGGGTGCGGTCATAATTGCGCTGTCCGAAGGACATGGGTTTCTTCCTTCCAGAAGGTGGGGCTCAGAGCATTCAGCTGAGTTCTGTGGTCTGTCCCAGACTACTCAGACTCGGGGGACGCTGACTCCGCGGGGGCCGACTCTGCCGGGGCCGATTCTGAGGGGGCCGGCTCGGTCGACTCCGGTGCCTCGGTGGGCTGGGCCGGGGCCATGGTGTGCAGGATGTCCACCACGAACACCAGGGTCTCATTGGGGCCGATTCCCTCGGTGCCCTCTTCGCCGTAGCCCATCTCCGGCGGGACGACTAGAAGCACCTGGGAGCCGACCTTCTGGCCCTGCAGTCCTTCGGACCAACCGGCGACGACGCCACTGAGTGGGAATCCTGCAGGTTCACCGCGCGACCATGAGGAGTCGAACTCCTCGCCGTCGGACCACTTCACGCCCTTGTACTGGACGGTGACGTGGTCACCCTCACCGACCTCCTCGCCGTCGCCCTCGATGAGCGGCTGCACGACGAGGTCGGTCGGGGCATCGCCCTCGGGCGCGGCGATGGTGGGTTCGCCGGAGTCCTCGTTCAGGGTGACCTCGGGGAGCGCCTCGTCCGTGACCTCCACGGATCCACCCTCGGCGCGCGCCGGTCGGACGTCGGAGATCTGGAAGACCATCAGTTGGTCCGGGGCCCCCTGGCCCATCTGAGCTCCGGGCATGTAGAAGGAGATCTGCGCGCCGACCTTGTTCTGGTCGAGCATGTTGTACAGGACGTCATTGCCCTCTTTCAGCGTGTCGCTGAGGAACACGGCCTCGGAGCCCTGAGTGAAGTTCTCGGCGGTGACCTCGCCGGAGGCCGGATCCACGATGGCGGTCTGCACCAGGGCGATGTCGCCGTCATTGACGTCCGCGCCGTCGCCGTCCTTCAGTACGCGGGAGGAGACCTCCTCGGCCTGGATCTCACCGTCCACCGTGACCTCGGGGGCACCGTCCTCGTTGACCTCCATGGACACGGGCTCCAGGGCCTCGATGTCACCGGCGCCACGTGGCTCTGGGGCGGCACAGCCGGCCAACAGGAGGGCTCCGACCAGGGAGAGGGACAGGGGCGCGGCGGCGCGGGACCGGCGCGATCGGGACACGGTGCGGGACATGGGATCCTTCGGTAGTACGGGACGGTGCCGGCCCCGGGGCGAGGAGGGCGGCGGGGTGACACCCAGGCCGGGCCGTCACCCGGCCCTCTCAGTCTGTCACGTCAGACTGGATGGACGCTGGATGGGTCGGACTCCTCGCCAGCCGCGTGGCGCAGGTGACCGATGAGCGCATCGAGTCGATCGGACTCGGTCTGGAACGGGTCCTTGATGCTGATGGCCTGGAGCGGTCGATCATTGAGCTTCAGGTGGGTCCAATCGACCGAGTAGGTCTGACCCGCGTCCCGCGCAGCACGGATGAACCGGCCCCGCAGGGTAGCGCGGGTGGACGGCGGTGGGTTGTCCACCGCGTCCTCGATGGCGGCATCGTCCAGGAACCGCGCGGCGGCTCCGCGCGACTGCAGCAGCGAGAACAGGCCCCGTTGGGGCGTGATGTCATGGTAGGACAGGTCGAGTTGGGCGATCCGTGGCGCATCCCAGTCCAGGGAGTTCTTCGCGGCGTACCGGGACAAGAACCGGTGCTTGATGGCCCAGTCGATCTCGGTGTCGATCCGGGAATAGTCCCCGCTCTCCACGGCGTCCAAGGTGCGTTCCCACAGATCAAGCACGGCCGGCACCCGATCATGGTGGGGTCCGTGGTCCCGCACGAAGGCGGTGGCCTGCTCCAGGTAGTGCCGCTGCAGCTGCAGGGCCGAACGGTGCCCACCGTTGCGCAGTTCGAGCTGCGCGGTTCCGGTGAGGTCGTGGGACACCTGCCGGATGGCCCGGATGGGGTTGGCCAGCTGGTGGTCACCCAGGGGCGTTCCGGCCTCGATCATGCGCAGCAGCAGGTCGGTGGCCCCGAACCGGACCAGCTGGGTGGTCTCGGACATGTTCGAGTCCCCCACGATCACGTGGAGGCGGCGGTACTCGGCGGCGTCCGCGTGGGGCTCGTCTCGCGTGTTGATGATGGGACGGGAGCGGGTGGTGGCAGAGGAGATGCCCTCCATCACGTGGTCGGCTCGTTGGGAGAAGGCGAAGTGGGGTTCCGGGGTTCCGGGCGTTCCCCCCGCCGTTCCGTCAGCCCCGTGCAGCCCTCCGTCGCCGGCCCCGGAGCGGGTGCCGATGGCCTTGCCCGCCCCCGAGACCAGTTGCCGGGAGATCAGGAAGGGGATCAGTGCCTCGGACAGTCGGCGAAACTCGGTCCGGCGGTTCAGCAGGTAGTTCTCATGGGAACCGTAGGAGTTGCCCGCGGAGTCCGCGTTGTTCTTGTACAGATAGATGGTCCCGGTGAAGCCGTCGGCCCTCATGTGCCCGGTGGCCTCATCGATCAGTTCCTGCATGACCCGCTCGCCGGCCTTGTCCACCGCCACGAGCTCGTCCAGGGTGGAGCACTCCGCCGTGGCGTACTCCGGGTGGGAACCCACGTCCAGGTACAGCCGGGAGCCGTTGGTGACGAACACGTTGGAGGAGCGGCCCCACTCGACCACGGGACGGAACAGGTACCGGGCGACCTCCTCGGGCGTCAGCGGCCGTGATCCCGGATGGGAGTAGTGCACGCCGAATTCGGTCTCGACGCCCATGATCCTACGGTCCATGCGGGCTACTGGCCGCCCTTCTGGACGAAGCCCTTGACGAACTCCTCGGCGTTCGTCTCGAGAACCGAGTCGATCTCGTCGAGCAGACTGTCCAGGTCCGCGGTGCTGGTCTGGCCCGCGGTGCCCGTGGGTGCCGGCGTGGGATCCGCGTCAGGACCGTTGGCGGAGTCTTCCTCGCGTTCGAAGGATGAGCCGTACTGCTGTGACATGGTCGCTCCTGAGGGTGGTGAGGGTGGTGAGGGTGGTGAGGGTGGTGATGGTGGTGTGTGTCGGTGAGAGGATTCAGAGGTGTCCGTGATGCCGTGGCGGGCCGGCCTGCACCCGGGCCAGGGCCTCGAGCAGCCGCTCGTAGGAGCCCTCCGCCGCCGGCTCCTCGAACACCCCTGACAGCTGTTCTGCCGAGCCGGCCAGCGGCTCACGCTGATGGAAGCGGTAGAGGGGGCCCTCGCCGTCCTCGCGCACCAGGAGGGTATCCCAGCTGGCCCCGACCACGTGACGTCCGAACACGTCCACCGTCCGGCCGCGTGCCCAGGCCCGGGTGTCCCGCGGAGGCGAGCCGACGGCGTCGCGAATCCTCTCGTCCGGCACCAGTCGGCGGAGCGAGCCACGTCGCAGCAGGGCCTGGTAGAGCCCCTTGTCCGGGCGCAGGTCCGCATACTGGAGGTCCATCATGCCGAGGCGGGGATCGCCCCAGTCCAGGCCGTGGCGCTGCCGGTACCCGGACAACAGCTGGTACTTGGCCACCCAGTCCAGCCGGTCGGCCATGGCAGCCGGATCGGTCCCGAGGGTCTCGACGGACTCCCGCCAGGCGTTCAGCACGTCCAGCGTGGCCTCGTCACCCATACCGAAATGGTGGACGTGCCGCTCGGCGGCCTCGAGATAGACCCGCAGGATCTCCAGTCCGGTGGCATCACGGCGGCCGCCCGGGCCGGCGCCCTCCAGGGGACGCGCCAGGGGGACGGTGGCCTGCAGGGTGGGATCGTGGCTGATCCGCTGCAGGGCCGCCACGGGGTCCATGAGCTCCACCTCCGGCGCGGTGCCGAGCTCGATCATGGAGAGCACGAGGGCGGTCATGCCGCAACGCAGCCAGGTCGCATACTGCGAGAGGTTGGCGTCCCCGATGATCACGTGCAGCCGGCGGTACCGGTCGGCGTCGGCATGTGGCTCGTCTCTCGTGTTCACGATGGGCCGCCGCACCGTGGTCTCCAGGCCGACCTGCTCCTCGAAGAAGTCGGCCCGCTGACTGATCTGGAACCCGGGGCCCGACCCCGTGACACCAAGCCCGACGCGACCGGCCCCGCAGATCACCTGCCGGGCCGTGAAGAACGGCACCAGGCGCTGTGTCAGCTCATCGAAGTCCAGGCTGCGGGTCACCAGGTAGTTCTCGTGGGCGCCGTAGGACACCGACTTGTTGTCCGTGTTGTTCTTGTACAGCAGCACCTGGGGCTCTCCCGGTGCCGCTGCGATGCGCTGCGAGGCGGCCAGCGCCACCAGGTCACCCGCCTGGTCCCACACCATGGCATCCAACGGGTTCGTGGTCTCGGGTGAGGAGTATTCGGGATGGGCATGGTCCACGTAGAGGCGGGCCCCGTTGGGCAGGACCAGGTTCGTCAGCAGGTGCATGGGACTGCCGTCCTCGCCCATCAGTGGCTGATCCGTCAACTGCGTGGGATGGGCAGCCGAGCGGGGCAGCTGCCAGCCGCGGGCGTCCACGAGCGGGGATTCCTCCCCGTAGTCCCATTCCGTGCCCGCCACGGTCCCGCCCCGGGAGGTCACGAGGTCCGCATAGGCGTTGACCACCTCCACGGAGAGCACCGAATGCCCCGCACCGGGGTTGGCGGGGGCGTGGACGCCGTACTCGGTCTCCAGCCCCATCACCCGGTGGACTCCCCACCCGGCGGTGTCGCGTCCGGCCGGAAGCACGGCCTCGGACGGGACCAGCCCGTGCCGGTCCGCCACCACGGGCCCGGCGCCGGCCGCTCGGTCAGGAGATGGGGGCACGTGCGTCACCGTGACTCCTGCTGGGAGGGGCTCGCCGTCGTCGTGCCGGGGTTCCCTGAGATGCCAGGGGTGCCGGAGGTGCCGGTGTGTTCGGTGGAGGTCGGGGTGGCGTGGGAGCTGGCGGAGTCCGGGGAACTATGGCGGATCAGCATGCGGATCCCGGCGACTCTTCCGCCGCGGTGACCGGAGACCCGGGCCCACTCCTCGGGGGACGCGTTGTTCGGGAGGTCCTCCTGCTCGGTGAACTCCTCCCGGACCGCCTGCACCAGGTGCTCGGTGCGCAGCCCCTTGGCCTCCTCGGCGGAACCGGCGGACAGGTAGTCCTTGATGGCCTGCTTCTTGGCCCGGTCCACGATGTTCGCGATGACGGCGCCGGAGGTGAAATCGGCGAAGTACAGCGTCCGTGTGGTGCCGTCCACGTAGGTGACCTCGAGGTACTCGGTCTCCGGCCCGCGGGTGAACAGGTGGTCGGTGACGGCGGCGATCATCGCCGCGACGGTGTCCGCCCGGCTGCCATGACGCTCCAGCTCGGCGGCGTGCAGCGGCAGGGCGGTGGTGAGGTACTTGCCGAAGATGTCTGCGGCGCCCTCAGCATCCGGCCGGGAGACGCGGATCTTCACGTCCAGGCGGCCCGGGCGGAGGATCGCCGGATCGATCATGTCCTCGCGGTTCGAGGCACCGATGACGATGACGTTGTCCAGCCGTTCCACGCCATCGATCTCGGCCAGCAGCTGGGGAACGATCGTGGTCTCCACGTCCGAGGAGACGCCGGAGCCGCGAGTGCGGAACAACGACTCCATCTCATCGAAGAACACCACGACCGGGTAGCCATCCGAGGCCTTCTCGCGGGCGCGGGCGAAGATGGTGCGGATGTGCCGCTCCGTCTCCCCCACGTACTTGTTCAGCAGCTCGGGACCTTTGATGTTGAGGAAGTACGAGCGTCGCTCCTCGGTGGAGCGGGCGGCCAGGGAAGAGGCCACCGCCTTGGCGATCAGGGTCTTGCCGGTGCCGGGGGGCCCGTAGAGCAGGATGCCCTTGGGGGCCTTGAGTCCGTGCTCTCGGTACAGACCCGGGTGCAGGAAGGGCATCTCGATGGAGTCGCGGATCTGTTCGATCTGGTCCCGCAGGCCTCCGATGTCCTCGTAGCTGACATCCGGGAGTTCCTCGAGGACCACGTCCTGGACCTCGTTCAGGGGGACCACATCGAGGGCCTGGCCGGTCCGCGAGTCATAGGTGACGGCATCCCCGACGCGGATGCGCTGACCCGAGAGGCGGTGCGACCGGCGCACCACGCGTTCCTCGTCCCCGCGCCCGACGACGACCAGCAGGCCGTCGTCCAAGGTCTCCTTCACCCGGACCAGCTCCCCGGCCCGTTCGGCCTCGAGCACGGACACGATGGTCAGGGACTCGTTCAGCAGCACGTCGGAGCCGGGAGTGATCCGGGCGGGCTCCAACAGGGGGGATGCGGTCACCCGCATCCGGCGGCCGTTGTGGATGACGTCCACGCCACCCTGCACCGTCGCCGCGATCTCGACGCCCTCGACGGGCTCGCGGGCCGGATGGACCTCCAGGACCGTGGCGAAAGCGAAGGGCGCCTCCCCGTCCAGCTCCAGGGCCGCCTTGAGCGTGGTGATCTCGTCCCGGGTCTCCTCCAGCAGGTCGACCATGCGGCGGTTGTTCCGGGCGGCGGTCTGCAACTGGTACTCGAGCGTCCGGTTCTTCTCCACGAGGGTGGTGGCGCGACGCTTCGCCGCATCCAGCTGGTGCGTCAGGCCGGACTCCATCGGTGTGGTTCCGGTGGTGGTGGGATCGCTCACGGATACCTTTCCGGCCAACCGGATCGGGGAATGCCTGAGGTCAGCCTTACCTATCCATCCTAAGCCTGTCGGCAAACGCTGTGGTGCGCTTGGCTGGTGGCGTAACGAGGCTCCGGCCGGTGGACGGTCCGTCGGTCAGAGGTCTGCCGGGTCGACCGGATCCGCTGCCACGGCCGGGCCCTCTTCGGGATCCGTGTCCGCGAGGTGGCGTCGCGCGCCCTTCTGCTCCATGGACGCCGCCTCGCGGGCCGCCTTGCGCGCCTTCTTGTCCGTCACGGGGCGTTCGCCCAGGGCCTGCGGGGTCCAACGCGACTCGTCCGCCGGTTGCCAGGCCTCCACGTCCACGGCCTTGAACTCGGAGACCTTGGAGCGTTTCTTCAGCGCCAGGGCCTCCTGGCCGGTGGCAAGGCGGCGGCAGACCAGCAGGAAACCGGTGTGGGCGACCATGCGGTGATCGGGCCGCACGGCCAGGCCGTCGAGGTGCCAGCCGCGGACCATGGTCTCCGAGGCCTCGGTCTGGGTGAACCGTCCGTCCTCACGGATCGCCTCGGCCACGCGGGAGAGCTGGGTGGCGGTGGCGACGTAGTTGATCCACACCCCGCCCGGCGCCAGCACCGTCGCGACCGCGTCCAGGCATTCCCAGGGTGCCAGCATGTCCAGCACCACGCGGTCGACGGAACCGGGTTCATGGACCGCGGTCATTTCCTCCTGCGCGTCGCCGAGGTGGATCTGCCAGGCCGGGTGCTCCCCGCCGAAGAAGGTCTGGACGTTGGCGCGGGCCACGTCCGCGAACTCCTCGCGGCGTTCGTAGGAGTGCAGTTCCCCCGCGTCCCCCACCGCGCGCAGCAGGGAGATGGACAGGCCACCGGAGCCGACGCCGGCCTCCACCACCCGCGCACCGGGGAAGATGTCCGCCATCTGCACGATCTGACCGGAGTCCTTGGGGTAGACGACGGTGGCCCCGCGCGGCATGGACAGGACGAAGTCGCTGATCAGCGGGCGCAGGACCTGATATTCGTGACCAGCCGAGTTCCTCGCCACCACGCCGTCCGGGCCGCCGATCAGGTCGTCATGGTGCAGGACGCCCTGGTAGCTGTGGAACTGCCCGCCCTCCGTGAGGGTGATGGTGTTCAGGCGACCCTTGGCGTCCTTGAGCTGGACCCGCTGGCCGGGACGCAGGGGGCCACGGCGTTCATTGACGCCGGCGGGGCTGGGGAAGTCGGTCATGCGGCGGTGGTCCTTCTGGTGGGTGGTCAGGGTCAGCGACGGCGGCCCGTGGTGAGCCACTGGACCACATCGGGTTGGCGGAGCACGCCGCAGACGGTGCCGTCGGGCGCCAAGACAGCGTATTCTGCGCCGTCCACTGCGGCGAGCCGGTCCACCAGGGGGCGGCCGGCATCGGTGGCGCGGACCACGGCTCCGCGGGCCAGAGCCCGGGCCGTGGCCGCAGCCAGGACGGACGAGGCGTCCCGGCCCTGGACGCGCGCCAGAGCGGTCTCGTCCACGATGGCCTCCGGCTGACCGGTGGGGGCCACGAGCACCGCGAGCGTGCCCGAGGGTCGGTCCCGGACGTCGGCCACGGTGGCGGTGTTGAGCAGGCCGATGGCCGGATGCATGAGCTGGGCGGCGGTCAGGCCCGGGACCCGCAGCCGGAGCTGGGCGCCGCGGATGGACTCGGTGGCACCGGTCCAGAGGAAATAGCCGACCATCACCAGGATGACGATCAGCGGGATGTCGGCCGGCCGCCCTTGCACCAGGGGCACCACCACCACTCCGACCACCAGGGCCAGCACGATGATCCGTCCGGCCCAGCCTGCGGCGATGGTCCCCTTGTCCTGATCCCCCGTGGCCGCCCACACGGCTGATTCGACGATGCGGCCACCGTCCAGCGGAAGGCCCGGGAGAGCGTTGAAGACCGCCACCAGCCAGTTCGCGTAGGTGAAGATGCCGAGCAGCAGACTCCCGACGCCGTCAGGGGCCCACGTGACCATGAGCAGTTGGCCCCCGAGGGCCAGCAGCACGTTGGCGGCTGGCCCGGCCAGCGCCGTGACGAGGGAGCGGCCCGGCGTGGCCTGGAAACTGCCGAACTGGGTGTGGCCGCCCCACAGGTTGAGGACGATCTCCGTGGTGGGCCAGCCGAATGCCTTCGCGCTGGCGGCATGGGCCAGCTCGTGGACCAGGACCGAGAGCAACAGGAGCACGGCGTAGAGGAAGGCGATCCCATAGGCACCGATCCCCAGTTCGGGGAACAGCCGTTGGACCTGAGGCCCGAACAGCACCACCACGAACAGGGCGATGAGCGTCCAACTCCAGGACAGGTAGACCGGAACCCCGATCAGTGAGCCGAGGCGGAGCTTCCCGCGGCGGTCGGAAACGGGCTCGAGGGCGTCGCCGCTCACGGGGCCGCCGACATCCGCGTCGCCACCGCGGCGAGGTCGCGGGGGGTGCGGCCGGCGAGGGTGGTCCACTTCTCCCACCGTGGGTCATCGGGCAGGGCGAGGACGTGCGGGACCGCCACGACGGCCAGGCCAGCGCCGGCCGCGGACAGCAATCCGGGCATCGAGTCCTCGACCGCGACGCAGCCGCTCCGGTTCAGGCTCTCGTGGCGGCGCGCCATGACGTCCAGTGCCGTGACATAGGGCTCCGGGTCCGGCTTGCCCCGCAGGACCATGTCCCCCGTGACGAGGAATTCGAATGAACCGGTGGGGACGGACTCGGCGATCACGGCGGCCAGCGGGAGGTGGGACATGGTGACGAGGGCACAGGGTACGGCGGCATCCCGCAACGAGGTGAGCAGTTCCCGGGCACCCGGGCGCCACGGCACTGATCGGCGCACGCCGTTGGCCACGTCCGTCATGGTGTGCTCGATGATCTTCCCCACGCTGAGCGTGACCCCGGCCTCCTGGAGCAGGCGGGCGCCGTGGTCCAGTGCCTGGCCCACCAGCCCGTGCGCCAACTCGGTGGTCCACCGCCCACCGGCGGCCTCCACGAGGGCACGCTGGCTCTCGTTCCACAGCGGTTCGGTGTCCACGAGGGTGCCGTCCATGTCCCAGAAGACTGCTGCGGGCACCGCCTCCGCGGCGGGACCGTGCTCGGGCAACGGGGTCGACTGGCGGTCCTGGGGACGCGGAGCGCCTGCGGAGGATCGGATGGGCATGCCTGCCAGTCTAGTGGCGCACGGACGGGCTCTTGACGAGGGTCGGGCCGGACACTTCACGTCCGGCTCACGTCCGGCACACGTCTGGCACCCCATGTTCACACGGGTCTAGGGTGGCCATCATGGCAGAGATGGACGGAACACCAGCCCGGCAGTCGGGACTGCGCGACCATCTGGCCGGAATGGTCTCCGGACGCCGGCCAGTGGTCATGGTCGCGGCCTTCGAGGGCTGGAACGACGCCGGCGAGGCGGCTACCAGCGCGATCGATCTGCTGCGCCGCCAATGGGGTGCGGCCGCGGCCGGCTCCCTGACGGACGGCGACTACTACGACTACCAGTTCACCCGTCCCACGGTGGTGCGCGACGCCGATGGGCTCGGCACGTTGTCCTGGCCGCAGACGCGCATGTTCCGGGCGACCGATCTGAAAGGCCTGGACGTCATCCTGGTGTCCGGGGCCGAGCCCAGTTACCGATGGCAGGCCTTCACGGCCGAATTGCTGACCCATGCCGCAGAACAGAACGTGGACGCCGTGATCATGCTGGGGGCGCTGCTGGCCGACGTTCCGCACACCCGGCCACTGCCGGCCAGGCCCTCCAGCGCAGATCCGGAGCTCCGTGAGGCCTTAGGCGCACAACGGCCGACGTATGAGGGGCCGACCGGGATCGTGGGCGTGGTGACGGACACGGCCGCCCGGGCGGGGCTGCCGACGGTGTCCGTGTGGGCCACGGTCCCCCACTATGTCTCCCAGGCTCCCTCCCCCAAGGCGGAACTGGCCCTGTTGCGCCGGATCGAGGACCTCGTCCAGGTCAGCCTGGACCTCACGCCGCTGGTCGAGGACGCCGAGGCCTGGGAACGCGGCGTGAACGAACTCGCCGGAGAGGACCCCGATGTCGCCGCCTACGTGGAACAGCTGGAGCGCGCGCGGGACACCGAGGAATTGCCCGAGGCCTCTGGCGAGGCCATCGCCCAGGAGTTCGAGCGGTACCTGCGCCGGCGCGGCCGGGACTAGCCGGACCTCAACCTGTCCCCTACGGCGGATCCCGTCAGGTCACCACGTTGATTCAGGGCGTCGGCCGGTTCAGAGGGTCGGGCCGGCTCAGAGCATCAAGCCGAGGAGGCCGCTGGCCACTGTCCGGACATCTGGGGCCGAGAGGTCCGAGGAGTGCGCCACGGTGGCCGGATCCACGGTATCTCGAGCCATGGCCCGTTCGGCCCAGCGGTCCAGCTCGGCCAGCGCGGCCGGAGCATCCAGGTCGTGGGACAGCGCGCGGTGGGCGGCGGCCAGCACGGCGGAACCGTCCTCGGCCGTCTCGAGGCCGAGGGCCTGGCGCCACCGGGCAACTCGGTCCATCGACTGCCGCAACAGCTCTGGGGTCCACTCCCAATCGGCACGGTAGTGGTTGGCGAGCAGCGCGGCCCGGATGGCCACCGCCTCCACACCCTGCTGGCGCAATCGGGAGACCAGGACGAGGTTGCCCAGGGACTTGGACATCTTCTCGCCCTCGTAGCCGACCATCCCGGCATGGACGAACGTACCGGCCAGGGGCTGCCCGTCGGCGGCCGTGGCGTGGGCCGCACTGAACTCGTGGTGCGGGAAGCGCAGGTCCGAGCCCCCGCCCTGGACGGTGAAGGGAGCCGGAAGCAGACGCCGGGCAATGGCAGAGCACTCGATGTGCCAACCCGGCCGGCCGACGCCCAGGGAGCGGCCGTCCCACGTCGGTTCGCCGGGGCGGGCCACCCGCCACAGCAATGGATCCAGCGGGTGGCGTTTGCCCGGCCGCTCCGGGTCACCCCCGCGGTCCGGGAAGACCGTGGACATCTCCTCGGATCCGAGTCGGCCGATGCTGCCGAGGGTCCAGTCCGTGGCCTCCTCGGCGGCGTCGATCGAGAAGTAGATGTCGCCGTCGGGTCCGCCGTCCACGCCTGGAACGGAGTAGGCGGTGCCGTTGTCCACGAGGGCCTCGACGGACTGGACTACCCAGTCCACGGTCTCGGTGGCGCCGACATAGTGGTCCGGCGCCAGGACGTTGAGGGCCTCCATGTCCGAGCGGAACAGCTCGGTCTGGTCTGCGGCCAGGTCCCGCCAGTCCACACCGGTGGCGGTGGCCCGTTCCAGCAGCGGATCGTCAACGTCGGTGACGTTCTGCACGTAGGTGACCGGCAGGCCACAGGCGCGCCAGTAGCGGTTGAGCAGGTCGAACGTCACGTAGGTGTTCGCGTGGCCGAGGTGGGTCGCGTCGTAGGGCGTGATCCCGCAGACGTACAGGGACGCCTCGGCCAGGTTGCCCGGATGGCGTTCCGCCTGGGAGGAGGTGTCATGGATCTTGAGCCGGTCCGGTTGGACGGGCAGGCGAGCCGGGAGGGGGGTGTTCCAGGATTCCATCAGGCGTTGATCACTCCGAAGCCGAGCAGGATGTAGAGAAGCAGGCCGAGTCCGATGCGGTACCAGACGAAGGGCCTGAACGAGTGGGTTGAGATGAACTTCATGAGCCAGCCGATGACGACATAGCCGACCACGAAGGCGACGAGGGTGGCGACCAGGGTCTCGCCCATGCCGTAGGCGGCGGAGGCGCCGGGCTCTCCCAGGGCCTGGAACAACTTGTAGAAGCCGGACGCGAAGACGGCCGGAACGGCCAGCAGGAAGGCGTACCGGGCGGCGGCCTCACGGGTGAAGCCCAGGGCGAGGCCCATCGTGATGGTGCCGCCGGAGCGGGAGACACCGGGGATCAGGGCCATCATCTGGGCCAGCCCGAACAGGATGCCGTCCTTGAGCGTGAGCTTCTCCAGGGGCTTGGTCTGCCGCCCGAGTGCGTCGGCGACCGCCAGCAGCAGGCCGAAGACGATCAGCATCGTGGCGACGATCCACAGGGACCGGAACGACGTGTCGATGTAGTCCTCGAAGAGCAGCCCGGCCACGGCGATGGGCAGCGAGCCGATGATGATCAGCCAGCCCATGCGGGCGTCCGGGTCGTTGCGCTCGACCTTGCCGAACAGGGAGCCGAACCAACGCGAGATGATCCGGACGATGTCCTTCCAGAAGAAGATCAGGACCGCGAGCTCCGTGCCGATCTGGGTGATGGCGGTGAACGCCGCCCCTGGATCAGCGGCTCCGGGCAGGAACTCGCCGACGATGCGCAGGTGCGCCGAGGACGAGATGGGAAGGAATTCCGTCAAGCCCTGGACCAAGCCCAGGATGATCGCTTCTAACCAGTTCACATCAGAGAACCCTACGTCACAGGCTCGAGGACCCCGTCCCCGCGACGCACCCGCGCTGGAAGATCGGGACGAAGATCATCCCGTGGTCGTAGATCGGCTCGCAGGTTTGCTCGTCCTCCAACTGCCAGACCGGTCAGCTGCCGGAGTCTTGATCGTTCTCGTCGTCGCCGTCGTCCTCGTCATCCTCGTCGTCGTAGACGTCCAGCGGGGTGAACTCACCGGTAGCGGCATACAGGGCGTCCTCGTAGGCCTCGAAGGAGTCGGCCACGTTGAAGAATGCCGATTCGACTGCGGGATCGTCATCGTCACGCTTGCCGGTGGCGGCCGCCAGATGTTCTTCGAATGCGGAAACCAGGGCCTCAAGGGCCACACGCGGGTCGATGCTCATGACACCACGGTAGCCGTTTTTTCCCGGCCTGGCATAGGGTTTCACGGAAGCGGGCCCGCTCGTGTCACATACTGGCCGCAGTGCGGCCACGATCCACGGAGCCCGGGTCCGTTGTCCCGCCAGATCCCCAAGGAGAAGGATGCGCGAACAGGAGATCACCAGCGGTCTGGAGTCGCTGGAGCAGCGGGACCACTGGGAGTACCTGGTGATGACCGTCGCCCCACGGGACTCGGTGACCGAGGCCCGGCGTCGGGTGGTGGAACATGCGGAGTACGGCAAGTGGGAGTTGCGGCGCACGGTCCTCTATCGCGGCGGTGCCCGGCGCTACTGGCTGCGCCGCCGGATCATCCGCGTCCAGTCGACCCTGGCCGTGCGGGCCTGAGGCTATGCCTCCGGATCCTGGATGGGCCCCAGCAGGTGGTTCGCCAGGGTCTGGTGCGCAGACTCGTCGTCCGAGGGGTGGAACACCCCGGCCATGACATCGCGGTAGATGCGGGACAACTCGTTGCCGCGGTGGTACGAGGCGCCCCCGGAGGCCTCGAGTGCGAAGTCCGCCTGGGCCTTGGCCGTGCGGATGGCCGTGGTCTTGTTCGCCACGAGTCGGGGGAACCACTCGGCACCCAGGTCCGCGCCGGCGTCGATGTCCGCGGCTACCGCTCGCAATTGGGTGTCCACGGCCAGCTGCCGCAGGGCGGCCTCTCCGGTCTTGTACCGCAGCACCGGATCCTGGGACAGTGCCTGCCCGGTGACCTTGGACGTCCTCCGGACCAGGTTCTGCGTGGCCAGTTCCACGGCCCGGTCCCCCACCCCCGTGTAGACGGCCGCGACCAGTGTCAGGAAGGAGGCGAAGATCCCGAACGTGAGCGGGTCGGCATTCGGCCCGGTGGGGATGTGCCTCACGATCCGGTCGGCGGGGACGAGGGCGCCCTGGAGCCGGGTGGTGTGAGAGTGGGTGGCCCGCATGCCCAGCATGTCCCAGGAGGAGGCGTCGGACTCCCAACCGTCCGCGGACCGGTCGAGGAAGCCGAAGACGAGCTGGCCGCCGTCGGGCGTCTTGCCGAAGATTCCGAGCCGGGTCCAGACCGGGGACAGGCTGGTGAAGATCTTGGTCCCGGTGAACCGGTAGGAGCCGTCACCCTGGGGCTCCGCCACGGTGTCCGAGTCGAACAGGACCGCGTCATTGCCCGCCTCGGAGATGCCGAAGGCGAAGACCTCCCCCGCTGCCGACTCGCGATGGATGAAGTCGAGGGAGTCATCTCCCTGGCGCCCCAGGATGTAGGCCACGGCGTTCCAGATCTGGTGCATGTTCACGGCCAGCGCGGTTGCCGGTGCATGCATGGCCAGCACCCTCTGGGCGGTGACGACGGTCGAGACGTCCCAGCCCAGTCCGCCGGCCGCTGTGGGGGCGAGTGCCCCGAGGTAGCCCGCCTCCCGCAGGACCTCCAAGTCCTGCTGTGGGAAGGCGTTCGCCTCGTCGAATCCGGGGGCGCGGTCGCGGATCCCGGCGAGGAGGTCATCCGTCAGGATGGTCCCGACGGCGGCCAGCTGGGAATTCTGCGGGGTGGGCATCAGGGGTCCTCCTGGGGTTCGGGCGGCCGGTCGGCTCGGTGGTGACGGTTCCGCCTCAGCGTGATCTCAGCGGCGTGTCTGCAGAGTCTCCGCGGCGGCTCAGCGGGGTTCGAGCATCCGGTGCAGCACACGGCAGCCGAAGTCGAGGGCTTCGACGGGGACGCGTTCGTCGATGCCGTGGAACAGACCGGTGAAGTCGAGGTCGGCGGGGAGCTTCAGCGGGGCGAAGCCGTAGCCGGCGATCCCGAGCTGGGACAGGGACTTGTTGTCCGTGCCGCCGGACATCATGAACGGCAGCACCGGTGCGCCCGGATCCTCCGCCTGGATGGACTCGACCATGAGGTCCACGAGGGCGCCGGAGAAGGGGACCTCCAGGGAGATGTCCCGGTGCTCATGACTGAAGTCCACCCCCTCGCCGGCGAGGTCACGCAGGGTGGTCATGACCTCATCCTCCTGCCCCGGCAGGAAGCGGACGTCCACGGTGGCCTGCGCCTTCCCCGGGATCACGTTGTGCTTGTAGCCGGCGGTCAGTCCCGTGGGGTTGGTGCTGTTGCGCAGCGTGGAGCCGACGAACCGGGAGGCCGTGCCGAGGGCCTCGAGTTGGGGCGTGGGGTCCGTCTCGTCGAACTCCACCCCGCAGATCTCGGCGACCTGCTCCAGCAGGGCGCGCGTGGTCTTCGTGTAGTCCAGGGGCCAGGCGTGGTTTCCGATCCGTTCGATGGCCCCGGACAGTCGGGTCACGGCATTGTCAGGATGCACGGACGAGCCGTGGCCCGGTGCTCCCGTGGCGGTCAGGTTGAGCCAGGCAAGGCCCTTCTCGGCGGTCTGCAGCAGGTAGGCGCGTTGCCCGCGGATGTCCGTGGAGAAACCGCCGACCTCGCTGATGGCCTCCGTGGCCCCGGCGAAGACCTCGGGATGGTGGTCCACCATCCAGCGGGCACCGTAGACGCCGCCGGCCTCCTCGTCCGCGAAGAAGGCGACGATGAGATCTCGGCGCGGCTGCTGTCCGGTGCGGTGCAGGTGGCCCAGGACCGCGAGGATCATGGCATCCATGCCCTTCATGTCCACGGCCCCCCGGCCCCAGATCATCCCGTCCCTCAGCTCGGCCGAGAACGGGTCCACTGACCACTCGCTGGCGTCCGCGGGGACCACATCGAGGTGGCCGTGCAGGATCAGGGCGGGAGCCTGGGGGTCCCACCCCGCGACGCGACCCACCACGCTGGCCCGTCCGGGGGATGACTCGTAGACCGTCGGTTCCATGCCGGCATCCCGCATCAGGACTGCGCAGTACTCGGCGGCCTCGCGTTCTCCCCGGGAATCGTTTCCCCCGTAATTCGAGGTGTCGATCCGGATCAGGTCTCGGCAGATGCGGACGACGTCGTCCGTAAAGTCGTGGCTGGAGGTGGCGCTCATGGTGCCACCCTAGCGAGGTGGATCGGCCCGTGTCCGGTCCGTGTACGGTGGCACGCGAAAACGGTGTTAGGATTGTCAGCGCTGCCTTTCGAGGCAGCGGAAATCCGGTGCGAACCGGATTGTGCGCGCGGGTGGCGGAATTGGCAGACGCGCAGCGTTGAGGTCGCTGTGCCCGCAAGGGCGTGGGGGTTCAAGTCCCCCTCCGCGCACATCGAACGCCCACCTCAGGGCGAGCAAGAACGGGGCTGGTGACAACCAGCCCCGTTTTTGTCATCGTGGGACGAGTTTCTGGGAACCATCGCGACCCGTGCCTCTGAGGGAAGTCGGCCTGGATCCTTCGTGGGGCGACGACTTCCAGTACTTCCAGGTCCACGGGTCTGGGCACCTGCTGTCCCTACGTGATAGGGGACGCCACCGGACGCTCTGGTACCCCACCACTACTCGTCGGCCACCACTGCCGTCGTCACCGCGGATCCGCGCTTGTAACCTCAGTCTCATGATCACATCCGAGACCGTAGCGGGCCCCTTGGGACGGTTCGCGAACCGCCTCAAGCGGGAGATCCTGACCAATGTCACGCCGGTCCGCTGGGCCGCCGACGGCATGCATGAGGAGCGCCGCCGCAAGTGGGCGCCGCATCTGCCACCTCTCGACCTGGCCCAGGCCGGTCTGGTCTCCACCCTGCAGCGGCAGGGTGTCCGCATCGGGCCCCTGGACGATCTCGCGATCCCCACCACGGACGCGCTCAAGCCCGCCCTGGACCGCCTCGTGGCCCCCTTGGCGAACCTGCCGACGGGCGGTGCCAGTACGCTGCGACCCTCCACGGATGACCTGTTGGCCGACCTGTTCATCTGGCAGTGGGGCCTGCAGGACCGCATGCTGGACATCGTCGAGAACTACCTGGGCGTGCCGGCCCGCTACTACGGGGCAGACGTGCGCCGCGAAGTCGGCAATAGCCAGACGGTGGGCGTGCGCCGATGGCACCGTGACGCCGAGGACCGGCGCACCGTGAAGATCCTGGTGTGGCTCAATGACGTCGACGACCAGGGCGGGCCGTACGCCTACATTCCGCTGGCCGAGACGCTGTACGCCGTGGAGAAGCTGCACTACGTGGCCGGATTCGTGGATGATGCCCGGGTGGCTGACATGGTCCCCGCAGGAGCCGTGACCGCGGCGACTGGGGTGAAGTGGACGGCCGTGGTGGCGGACAACTGCCGTCTGCTCCACCGGGCTACTCCGCCGATTGCCCGGGACCGTTTCTCGGTGACCTTCACCTGGTCCTCGCGCACACCGATGAAGACGGAGGCGGCCCCGGACTACACCCCGGACCAGGCCCGGCGCATCCGGTCGGGGCTGTCCGCACGCCAGCTGGCCTGTCTGCCTCCCGCCCTGGCCTGCGGCTGAACCGCGCCTGGCGGTGGCCTGCCATAATCGGACCGGGCCCCGGAACCGGTGGCCCGGCCGCACCCGCACGTGAAAGAGGCCCACCAGCCATGACCGAAGCCCGCGACCTGCTCCAGCGGCTGGCCCACGCCTATGGCATCCAGACGTCCTACCGAGGTCACGACGGTCACGAACACCCGGTCTCCGACCTCACGCTCACCACGGTGCTGGCGGCCCTGGGCTGCACCGTCGAACCGGACGGCACGGCCGGGCTGGAGGTGGCACTGGAGCGTCGGCGGTTGGCTCCGTGGCGCCGCATGCTGCCGCACACCACGGTCTCCCACGCGGGATCGGGATCCTCGGTACAGGTCCACGTCCCCCACGGGAGCGCCGTCACGGTGGAGGCGTTGCTGGAGACCGGAGAGACCCGTCCCCTCGAGCAACTCGAGGACTTCACGGAACCCCAGGACATCGACGGCGAGCTGATCGGGCAAGCCACCTTCCGCCTTCCCCGGGACCTGCCAGTGGGATGGCACCGGTTGGGCGCCAGGGTGGAAGACGGCAACGAGGTCGAAGCCACCCTCGTCGTGACGCCGGAACGTCTCACGACCGCAGACCGCTACCGCCGTCAGCGCGGCTGGGGGCTGTCCGTCCAGCTGTACTCGGCACGGTCCTCTACTTCCTGGGGCCTGGGCGACTTCCGGGACCTGGCAGCACTGGCGGTCCAGACCGCCGCGCACGGTGGCGACTACGTCCTGTCCAACCCCCTGCATGCCACCGCGCCACAACCGCCGGTGGTCTCCTCGCCGTACTCCCCCTCGACCCGCCGGTTCACCAACCCGATGTACCTGCGCATCGAGGACCTCGCCGAGTACGCCGCCCTTGACCCACGTGCTCGCCGAGAGGTGGACGGCCTGGCCGCGGCCCTCCAGGCGGACAACGCAACCGCCGACTCCCTGGACCGCAACGCCGCCACCGCGGCCAAGCTGACGGCCCTGCGCCGGCTCCATCAGGTCACCCCAACGCCGGAACGGGCGCGCGCCTACCGCGCCTACCGGGAGCTGGAGGGCCAGGGTCTGGAGGACTTCGCGCTGTGGTGTGCCCTGCGCAGCGTCTTCGACGCCACCGATCCGATCTGGCGGGATCCCGAGTTCACGCCGGGGGGTCGCCTGGCCGAACGCTATCGCCACGAGCTGGCCGAGGACATCGACTTCCACCGCTGGATGCAGTGGTTGTGTGACACCCAATTGGCCACGGCTCAGCAAGCGGCCCGGGAGGCGGGCATGCGACTGGGACTGATGCAGGACCTGGCCGTCGGGGCGGACCGCAACAACGCGGACGCCTGGATGCTGCAGGACCAGCTCGTCGCTTCCATGTCCGTCGGCGCCCCACCGGACATGTACAACCAACGCGGTCAGGACTGGTCCCAGTCACCGTGGCACCCCGAACGTCTGGCCGAGACCGGTTACCGCGCGTACCGCGACATGCTCCGCTCGATGTTGCGCCATGCCGGCGGCATCCGAGTCGACCACATCCTGGGACTGTTCCGGCTGTGGTGGATCCCGGTGGGCCAGTCCCCCACCGAGGGTGCGTACGTCACCTACGATCACGAGGCGATGATCGGCATCCTGGCCCTTGAGGCGGAACGCGCGGGGGCCGTCGTCGTGGGTGAGGACCTGGGCACCTTCGAACCGTGGGTCCAGGACTATCTGGCGCACCGAGGGCTGTTGGGCACGTCGATCCTGTGGTTCGAGCAGGAGGACGGCCGGCCCCGGCCGCCCCAGGACTACCGGGTCCAGTGCCTGTCCTCCGTCAACACCCATGACCTGCCCCCGACCGCCGGGTACCTGGCCGGCTCGCACCTGGACCTGCGCGAACGCCTTGACCTGGTGGCCGGCGATCCCCACGCAGAGCGGGACCGGGCCGGTGCCGAACGCAGGGCGTTCCTCCAAGCAGTCGTGGAAGCGGGTTTCCTGTCCGCCGATGCCGCCGCTTCCCTCACCTCGACCACCCCGATCACCTCAATCACTGCGGCTGACTCAGCCGATCCGGCCGTGGTGGCTGACATTGTGGTGGCCCTGCACCGGTACCTGGCCCAGGCACCGTCCCTGCTGCACGGCATCGCGCTGGTGGACGCCGTGGGCGAACGTCGCATCCAGAACCAACCGGGCACCCAGCAGCACGAGTATCCGAACTGGGAGATCCCACTCGCGGACGCAATCGGGCGGCCCGTGCTCATCGACGATCTGGACGCAGTCCCTGGATTCGCCCGACTGCTGGACGCGGTGCACCACGAGCTGAACTCTGGCCCGACCTCAGACCGGCAGCCCGACAACGGGATTCCCACACCGTGACGCGGCCCTTCGGCGTGGTGATGGTGTCCCTGCACACCTCACCGTTGGCACAGCCGGGTCAGGGCGACGCCGGCGGCATGAACGTCTACGTCCGCCAGCTGGCGATCACCCTGGCCGCGGCGGGACATCCGGTCTGGGTCCTCACCCGCCGCGACCGGACCGGTCAGCGCGTCCAGGACCTGCCGGTCCCCGCCGTGCCGGGGGCGGCCCGCGCCCGGGTGGTCCCGGTCCCTGCCGGCCCGGCCACAGACGTCCCCAAGGAGGAGCTGCCGCGGTGGGTGGACGACTTCGCCGCCGCGGCTCCCGGTGCCCTGACGGCCGCGGGCGGATGCCATGGGGACGACTGCCGCTGGGTGGTGCATTCCCACTATTGGCTCTCCGGACTGGCCGGATTGGCAGTGGCCGGAGACCTGAACGCCCCGATCGTGCACACCATGCACACCATGGCGGCCGTCAAGAATGCCCGGGACGCGCGGTCCAGCGAATCGGAGGAACGGGAGGCCGCCGAGCAGCAGATCGCCGCAGCGGCCGACCTGCTGGTGGCCAACACCCCGGCCGAGCGGGACGAGCTGAGTGACCACTACGGAGCCGATCCAGCCCGGATCAGGGTGATCCCCCCGGGCGTGGACACCTCCGTCTTCCATCCCGACGGCGGCGCCCACTGGCCCGGTCGCTCTGCAGGGCTCAAGGTCCTGTTCGCTGGGCGTATCCAGGGGCACAAGGGCCCGCAGGTGGCCATCCGGGCCGCAGGCCTGGTGAACCGGCGTGCCTCCGGTGTCCCAGCGGTGCAGCTGCACCTGACCGGTGCCCACTCGGGTGCGGACAAACTCGACCTCCGCGCCCTGGTCCATGCCGCCGGACTGGAGGGCCAGTGCACGGACTCCGGTCCCGTGTCCGCGCAGGAGTTGGCCGAGGTCTACCGGGCTGCGGACGTGGTGGTCGTGCCGAGTTTCTCGGAGTCCTTCGGTCTGGTCGCCCTTGAGGCACAGGCCTGCGGGACCCCGGTGCTGGCGCACCGGGTGGGAGGGCTCGCCTACGCCGTGGCGGACGGTGAGACCGGCCGACTGGTGGACGGCCTGGACCCGGAGACCTGGGCGCAGGAGCTGGAGCGCATCGTGGCAGACCTGCCCGCATGGCGGCGGATGGGCCAGGCGGCGGCGCGCCGGGCCCGGACGTTCGGCTGGGAGGCCATGGCGGCCCACATGTCAGAGGCGTACGAGGTGCTCTCCGCCGAACGGTAGGTCCGCGCTCCTGCTCCTGCCCCTACTCCGCCCCTACTCCTGCCCCGACCTCTGTCCCGAACCTGAGCCCGGGACCGTGATCGAGCCGGTGAAATGCGGCTTGCCGGTGCGGCCGTTCCACGCCGTGACCTCGGTTGTGACCTCAGTTGTGCGCTCAGTGTTACGGCGATCTGTGTGGACGACGCCCAGGGACACCGTTCCGGGGAGCAGCACCGGAGTGGCGAAGGAGATTTCCCACTCGTGGCCGGCACCCGCCGGTTCCCGGCCCGCGAGCATCCGCCCGGCCAGGTACATGCCGTGGGCGATCATGCCCTTCTGCCCCAGGAGCTTCGCGGTCACCGGGTTCAGGTGGATCGGATTGAAGTCCCCGGATACGGCGGCATACTCCCGGCCGGTGGACGCGGGCAGGCGCCACTGCGCGGTCAGCTGCGGTGCCGTGAATGGCGGGTGGCTGGCCTTGGCCGGGCGCTCGTGGGCTGGCAGGTGGACTCCGGCGGCCAGATACGTGGACGTGCCCTCCCACAACAGCTGCATCTCCCCGGTGCCATCGGTGGGGCCGCTGACCGGGCTGCCAACGCGCGCTGGCCCGTGGACGGTGACGACCAGGTCCACGGTGGTCCCGGACGGATGAGGGCTCAGGCGGGTGACCGAGGCGGCCACCTCCACCGGGGTGCCAGCCGGTACCGGGGCATGGTGGACCACACGGTTGCAGAGGTGGACCATGCCCAGCAGGGGCAGCGGGAAATCCGGATCCGCCATGAGTTCCATGGCCGCCGGGAAGGAGGCGACGTGCACCAGCACCGAGGGCAGGTCGGCCGGGTCCAGCACCGGACCGTTCCGGTGGAACATCCGGGCGTACCGGGTGGCGAGCTCGGCACTGATCTCGTGGTCGTGGACCACCACGGTCCGTCCCGGCAGCTGCTGCGGTCGGCGCCGTCTGACCAGCGCGTCCTTGGCTGCCGTGGACAGGGCGGCCCGGTAGCTCGAGCTCAAGGGAGTCATGGTCTCGCGTTCCATCTCAGGCCCCCATCATGCCCTGGCCGCAGACACGCAGCGTGGAACCGGACGTCCCCCCAGCCGCATCGGAGACCAGGTAGGCGATGGCCTCCGCCACGTCGACGGGCCGGCCCCCCTGCTGGAGGGAGTTCAACCGGCGTGCGACCTCACGGGTGGCCATCGGCATCCGGGCGGTCATCTCGGTCTCGATGAAGCCGGGGGCCACCGCGTTGATGGTTCCTCCGCCGGCCGTCTCGGCAGTGCTCATCAGCTCCGCTGTGGCGGAGACCATCCCCATGACGCCCGCCTTGGACGCGGCGTAGTTCGTCTGGCCGGCGTTGCCCGCGATCCCGGACGTCGAGGCGAGCGAGGCGATCCGTAACTCGTCCGCCACCATGCCCTGGCCGACTGCGGCCAGGAAGACCCGGTTCATCGCCAACTGGGACTCGATGTTCACCGCGAGCACGGAGTCCCACCGGGCGGCATCCATGTTGGCAAGCTTCTTGTCCCGGGTGATCCCGGCGTTGTGCACCACGATGTCCAGCCGTCCATGGCGCTCAGCGCAGTGCGCGAGGATCCGCTCGCCCGCATCCGCCGCGGTGATGTCCAGTTGCAGTGCGGTGCCGGCGAGCGAGTTCACGACGCCGGCCAGTGCCTCGCCGGCGGCCGGTACGTCGACCCCCACGATGGTCGCCCCGTCGCGGTGCAGGGTCGCGGCGATCGCGGCACCGATGCCGCGGGCGGCACCAGTCACCACGGCCACCTTGCCCGCCAGGGGCTTCTCCCAGTCCCGGGGCAGGGCGCCGGCATCGGAGGAGACCGGGATGAACTGGCCGGAGACGAAGGCACTCTTGGCCGATAGCAGGAAGCGCAGGGCCCCGGTGGCTCCCGGGGCGGACAGCGCCGTGTGCTCGCCCAGCACGATCCCGTTGGCGGTGGCCCCGCGGCGCATCTCGTGGGCGAGCGAACGGGTCAGGCCTTCGACGCCCTGGCGGGCTGCCCGCACGGCGGGCCGGTCCGAACCGAGGGGATCACGGTAGACGGTGACCACGCGGGCGGACGGGCCCAATTTCCGCTGCACGGCCCCGAGCTGCAGGGTGGTGGCGGATAGGTCGGCCGGCGTGCCGGCGTCGTCATAACAGGCGACGACGGCGCCATAGCGGTCGGCCGGAGCCGACTGGCGGCGGACATCCAGTCCCCAGTCCAGCAGGACGGCTGCGGCCTCGTCGGCCGCATGGCCGCCGCCGAGGACGAGCACAGAGCCCTCCACGAGGGCCTGGCCCGGCTCGTAGCGCCGCAGGACGGCCGGCCGGGGCAGCCCGAGGGCCCCGGCGAGCTTTTGGCCGAGCGGCTGGTTGACGAGGGCGGTGTAGGTATCAGTCTGCGGTGCCTTGACCATGCGCTCAGCGCCCCCGGACGATCGCGACGATGCCCTGGCCGCCGGCCGCGCAGACCGAGATCAGACCGAGTGAGCCCGGCCCCTTCTCGTGGAGCATCGTGGCCAGGGTTGCGGTGATCCGGCCGCCAGTGGCGGCGAAGGGGTGGCCGGCGGCCAGCGAGGAGCCGTTGACGTTGAGTTTGGACCGGTCGATGGCACCCAGGGGCGCGTCCAGACCCAGCTGGTCGCGGCAGAAGTCCTCATCCTCCCAGGCCTTCAGGGTGGACAGGACCGTTCCGGCGAAGGCCTCGTGGATCTCGTAGTAGTCGAAGTCCTGCAAGGACAGTCCCTGGCGCTGCAAGAGCCGGGACAGGGCGTAGGCCGGCGCCATGAGCAGGCCCTCCTTGCCGTCCACGAAATCCACGGCGCCGGTCTCGAAGTCCACGAAGTCGGCGAGCACGGGCAGGCCCCTGTCAGCGGCCCATTCCTCGGAACCGAGCAGGACGGTCGAGGCCCCGTCCGTCAGCGGGGTGGAGTTTCCGGCGGTCATGGTGGCCTCGTCCCCGAGGTCGCGGCCGAAGGCGGGCTTGAGCTTGCCGAGCTTCTCGAGCGTGGTGTCCGCACGCAGGTTGTTGTCCCGGGTCAGCTTGCCGAAGGGCGTCACGAGATCGTCGAAGAAGCCGCGGTCATAGGCGGCCGCGAGGTGGTGGTGGCTGGCCAGGGCCAGCTCGTCCTGAGCCTGCCGGGTGATCCCCCACTGGTGTGTGGTCCGTGCCTGGTGTTCCCCCATGGACAGCCCCGTGCGGGGTTCCTCGGTGCCCGGGGCCTCCGGTGCCAGGTGGCCGGGGCGGAACTTCAGGACGGCCTTGATCCTGTCCTGCGTGGTGCGGGCGCGGTTGAGCTCCATCAGCACGGCGCGGGCGGCGTCGTTGAAGACGAGGGGGGCGTCGGAGATGCTGTCCACCCCGCCGCCGATGGCCGAGTCGAGTTGCCCCAGCCGGATCTTGTTGGCGAGGCCCCCGATGGCCTCCATGCCCGTGGCGCAGGCGATCTGGACCTCGTGGGCCGGGGTGGCAGGGTCCAGTGAGGTGCCGAGGACGGATTCCCGGGTCAGGTTGAAATCCTTGCTGTGCTTGATGACCGCGCCGGCCGCGACCTCCCCGATCCGCTCCCCCTGCAGCCCGAACCGGGCAATGAGACCGTTCAGGGCGGAGGTCAGCAGGTCCTTGTTGGTGGCCTTGGCATAGGCGCCATGGGACCGCGCGAATGGGGTGCGGTTTCCGCCGATGATGACGGCCTGCCGCACCTCGCCACCGGCGATGGCGGGCTGGCCTGCGGCGATCCGCGCTGAGTCCTGCGGAGAAGCTGAGATGTTCGCGGAGTTCGTGGCGGTGTTTTCGGTCATGGTGATCCCTTCGGGTTTCACGGCGGGCCGTGGGTACAACGTGACGGGGCTTACTGATACCCAGAGTACCTGATACGCTCGGTATCGTGAATACTGCAGTCAACGACGCTGAAATGCCGGATGGCCGCGCCACCCGATGGGACGAGCACCGCCTGCAGCGGCGCGTAGACCTGATCCGGGCCGCCCGTCATGCCGTCCACGATCTCGGACCCCAGGCGTCCATGGGCGACATCGCCACGCATGCCGGGACCTCCAAGAGCGTCTTCTACCGGTACTTCGGGGACAAGAACGGATTGCAGGCCGCCGTGGGCGAACGCGCCATCGATTTCATGGAACGTGAGCTGCTGGCCGCCGCGGAGACCTCGGACAATGCCCTGGACGGGTTGTACGCGATGGTCGCCGTCTACCTCAGGCTGGCCGAGTCCTCGCCCCATGTCTATGCCTTCTCGACGCGACTGCCACCGGAGGCTCCCGAGATCACCGAGGGGTCCAGCACCTCCGGCCCGTCCGGCAACCCCGGTACCTCCAGCGGACAGCCGGCCGCCATGGCCGACTTCTTCGAGCGGATCGCCGCCGTGATGGATGTCCACTTCCGCGACTACTTGCGCCAGCAGGGCCGCCGGCCCTCCGCGGCCTCCGCCACCTGGTACTGGCCGCGGGCCGCCATCGGCATGGTCCGTTCGGCAGGCGAATCCTGGTTGGCGACCCCGTCCGGAACCGACCGGCCGGATGCCGGCCGGCTGGCACGCAAGATCACCGCGTGGCTCACGGTGGGCCTGTCCGGCACGTATGCCGCTGTCGATCTACCTGATCTGCCTGATCACCCCGTACACACGACGTCCACCGATCCGTCCACTCCCGAACAGGAGCAGTCATGACCACCACCTCTGATTCCAGCACCACCGCGGTACCGGCCGGGGCCGTGCCGCCCGCCGTCCAGGCAGATCCGGACACCGGGGCACACACCGCCTTCAGCGCCATCTCCGCGGCAGAGCCCGGCGGACTGGACCTGGATGCCGTCCAGCAGCTGCTGCTCGGGCGGTGGGCCGCGGACCGGTTGGAAGGACGGGAGAATGTCAAGGACCCGGACCTGCACAAGATCGAGAACCTCTCGATGGAGGACCACCGTGAGCGGGTGCTGGGTCAGCTGCGCATCCTCGTGGACCGAGGCCAGGTGAACAAAGCGTTCCCGCGGGGCCTCGGCGGCAGTGACAACCACGGCGGGAACATCGCCACGTTCGCGGAGCTGGTCAGTGCCGACCCGTCGCTCCAGATCAAGGCCGGGGTGCAGTGGGGTCTGTTCGGCTCCGCCATCCTGCATCTGGGCACGGAGGAGCACCACGAGCGCCTTCTGCCCGCCGTCATGAGTCTGGAGGTGCCGGGTGCCTTCGCCATGACGGAGATCGGCCACGGTTCGGATGTCTCCTCACTGGCGACCACGGCGACCTACGTCCCGGAGACCGATGAGTTCGAGATCCACACGCCCTTCAAGGCTGCTTGGAAGGAGTTCCTGGGCAACGCCGCACTCCATGGCAAGGCCGCGGTGGTCTTTGCCCAGCTGATCACCCGCGGCGTCAATCACGGGGTGCACGCGTTCTACGTCCCACTCCGTGATGGTGCCGGCGACTTCCTGCCGGGGATCGGCGGCGAGGACGACGGGTACAAGGGCGGACTCAACGGCATCGACAACGGCCGGCTGCACTTCGACCACGTGCGCATTCCCCGTACCAACCTGCTGAACCGCTACGGCTCCGTGGACGAGAAGGGCGCTTACTCCTCGGACATCGCCTCCCCCGGCCGCCGGTTCTTCACCATGATCGGCACCCTGGTCCAGGGCAGGGTCTCCCTCGCCCTGTCCGGTGCCTCCGCCTCCGCCCTGGCGCTGACCGGTGCCATCACCTACGGCAATCAGCGCCGGCAGTTCAACGCGACCTCGGACACGCACGAGGAGGTGCTGATGGACTACCAGCTCCACCAGCGTCGCCTGATCGATCGCCTGGCCCGGACCTATGCCGACACCTTCGCCGCCAACGAATTGCTGGAGAAGTTCGACTCCGTGTTCTCCGGGGAGTCGGATACCGACGAGGACCGGCAGGAACTCGAGACCCTGGCCGCGGCCATCAAGCCGTTGACCACCTGGAATGCGCTGGACACGCTGCAAGAGGCCCGCGAGGCCTGTGGTGGTGCGGGATACATGGCCAAGAACCGGTTCGCCTCGCTCCGTCACGACCTGGACATCTTCGTGACCTTCGAGGGAGACAACAACGTGTTGCTCCAGCTGGTCGGCAAACGACTGCTGTCCGACTACTCCAAGGACCTGACCAACCTCTCCATCGGAGCCCTGTCCCGCTACGTCCGGGGCCAGGCCACCGAGGCCGTCGTGTACCGGTCCGGCCTGCGCCGTGTGGTGCAGTCCGTGCAGGATGCGGGCTCGGAGCGCAAGAGCGCCAGCTGGTTCAAGGATGCCGAGGTTCAGAGGGCGCTGCTTGAGGACCGGGTGCGGTCCAAGACCGGGGCCGTCGCCCAGGCCCTGATGCCGGTGGCCAAGAAGTCCCAGGCCGAACAGGCCGCCACCTTCAACCTGCACCAGGCAGACCTGATCGATGCCGCCCGCAATCACGGCGAGTTGCTCGAATGGGAGGCTTTCACGCGTGCGGTCGAGCAGATCGAGGACGATCACACCCGGCAGATCATGACCTGGTTGCGCAACCTCTTCGTCTTGCGCGTGATCGAGGACGATCTGGGCTGGTTCCTCGAGACCGGCCGGATCTCCCCGCAACGCGCACGCACCCTGCGCACCTACATCAACCGTCTGGCGGCCCGCCTGCGTCCGCACGCGCAGACCCTGGTCGATGCCTTCGGTTACGAACAGGAGCATCTGCGGATGGACATCGCCACCGGGGACGAGGCACGGCGCCAGGACGAGGCCGCTGAGTACTATCGCAAGCTGCGTGCCTCGGCGGACGCCCCCATCCACGAGAAGGTCCTGCGCCAGCGGGAGAAGAACGCGGCCAAGGGGAGGAACAAGGACAGGAAGTAGGTCAGAGCAGCGGACCGGGCGGCCCTCCTGCAGGCTGGAGGTCTAGTCGACCGCGAAGACTCGCGCGTCGGTCACCGAAGGATGGACTCGTAGACGTCCAACGTCCGATCGGCGATGGCCGCCCAGGAGAAGTGGTCGATCGCCCGCTGCCGCCCATTCCGGCCCATCAGGCCTGCCGCGGTGGGATCCTCGAGCACGGTTGTCAGGGCGGCGGCGAAGTCGGTGACAAAACGCTCCTCGTCGAGCGGTGCCCCGGAGCCGTCGGCGCTCTGCTCAAGATCCACCAGAAGGCCGGTCTCGCCGTGCTGGACGACCTCGGGGATCCCGCCCACGGCGGAGGCGACCACGGCCGTGCCGCAGGCCATGGCCTCGAGGTTGACGATGCCGAGGGGCTCATAGATGGAGGGGCAGGCGAACACGGTGGCGTGGGACAGGATCTGCATGATGTCCGCCCGGGGAAGCATGCCCTCGATGACGGTCACTCCGTCTCGAGTGGCCTTCAACTCGGCCACCAGGCCAGTCACCTCGGCGGCCAACTCAGGGGTGTCTGCCGCACCGGCGCAGAGCACGAGTTGGACCTCGGGGGCGAGCCGTGCCGCGGCCCGCAGGAGATAGGGCACACCCTTCTGCCGGGTTACCCGGCCCACGAAGGCGACCGTCGGACGCCTCGGATCGATGCCGTGGCGCTCGAGGGTGCCGGCGTCGTGCTGGGGCGTCCACAGTTCGGTGTCGATGCCGTTGTGGACGACTCGGACCTTCTCCGGATCCACGTCCGGGTAGGCGGCCAGGATGTCCCGCCGCATTCCCTCTGAGACGGCGATGACGGCTGCCGCCGAGGCATAGGCGGTGGCTTCGGCCCAGGAGGACACGCGGTAGCCGCCGCCGAGCTGCTCGGCCTTCCAGGGCCGCAGTGGTTCCAGGGAGTGGGCGGAGAGAAGGTGCGGTACGCCGTGGAGGAGACCGCCGAGATGGCCGGCCAGGTTCGCGTACCAGGTGTGGGTGTGGATCAGGTCCGTGCCGGCCAGGTCCTGCAGGATGGCCAAGTCGGTGCCGAGGGTCTGGACTGCGGCGTTGGACGCCTCCAGGCCACCGGGGATGCCGTGACTGGTGACCTGTGCCCCGTGGAAGTCGGGGTCCCGGGCCTCCCCGAAGGCATGGACACGCAGATCGACCCTACCGGCCAGTACCCGGGACAGCCCGGCGACATGAACGCCGGCGCCCCCATAGATGGTCGGAGGGAATTCCTTGGTCACGATGTCGATGCGCACGACATCAACGTAGTCGAGTACAGAGGACTCCCGTTAGTGTGAAGGCACGGACACTCCTCCAAGGGAACGGGACGCATCAGATGCCACAGAAGAAGGTGCTGGCGGTCGTACTGGCCGGCGGTGAAGGCAAGCGGTTGTTGCCGCTGACGGCGGACCGAGCCAAACCCGCCGTTCCGTTCGCGGGAAGCTATCGGTTGATCGATTTCGCCCTCTCGAACCTGGTGAACTCCGGGTACCTGAGGATCGTGGTGCTGACGCAGTACAAGTCGCACTCCCTGGACCGGCACATCTCCGAAACCTGGAGGATGTCCACCCTGCTGCGGAACTACGTGGCGTCGGTCCCGGCCCAGCAGCGTCGCGGCAAGGACTGGTTCCTCGGCAGCGCCAACGCCATCTACCAGTCGATGAACCTCATCCACGACGCACGCCCAGACATCGTGGTGGTGATCGGGGCGGACCACGTCTACCGGATGGACTTCCAGCAGATGGTGGAGCAGCACATCGAGTCGGGGGTCTCGGCCACCGTTGCCGCCGTCCGGCAGCCGCTCGAGCTGGCATCGTCCTTCGGGGTCATCGAGACCCAGCGGTCCGATCCGAATCTGATCGAGCGCTTCGTGGAGAAGCCCGCGAAGACCGCGGGGCTCGCCGACGACCCGACGCAGTTCCTGGCGTCTATGGGCAACTACGTCTTCACCGCCGACGCACTGGTCAACGCCCTCAACGAGGACGCCCAGGCCAAGGACACGGATCATGACATGGGCGGAGACATCGTCCCGTGGTTCGTGGAGCAGAACGACTGCGGCGTCTACGACTTCAGCACCAACGTGTTGCCCGAGGAGGCTGACCGCACGCACTATTGGCGGGATGTCGGCACCCTGGACTCCTACTACGACGCGCACATGGACCTGGTCAAGCCATTGCCGGACTTCAATCTCTACAACCCTGAGTGGCCCATCTTCACCCGCCAATCCGTCTCTCCCCCAGCCAAATTGGTGCGGTCGGCGACGAAGCGCCCGGGCACCGCGGTGGACTCCATCCTGTCCCAGGGGGTGGTGATCTCCGGCGGAACCGTGGCCCAGTCCGTGCTGTCCACAGATGTTCGGGTGCACAACGAGGCCTGGGTGGAGCAGTCGGTCTTGCTCGACGGCGTCGTGGTGGGCAAGGGCGCCAAGGTGCGCAACGCGATCTTGGACAAGAACGTTGTGGTCCCGGAGGGTGTGCAGATCGGCTTCGACCGAGCTGAGGACGAGGCGCGCGGCTTCACCGTCACCGATTCGGGCCTCACCGTGACCTCTAAGGGGCAATTCGTCCCGCCCCTGGACTGAACGGCGGATAGCTCCTGCCGGCAGGTGGAACGAAGGAACCCCCAGTCAACAATGCTGAGGATTTGTTTTCAGGAGTACAAGGACTCAGGCATGTAGCGGAAGCCGCGCCCCCGGAGTAACCAGTGGCAATGAGGATCCGATCGGGGTCGACGGGCCGCTTTCCGTCAATTTCATTGAGATTCCTCAGGACTTGTCGATCACGATTTCGTGAAAGAGTGGTTGAATATCTCTCATGGTGATCGACAACACGCTGGACGCGCCCGTGGCCGACGCGCTCCCGACGTTCCTGGACCGCACGAATCTGACGCGGTACGAGGCGTTCGCCCGGTCCAACCAGGTGATCACCCGCGAGTATGACGTCCACATCGACGTGTCCACGGCCCTGGACCCCGCCGCCTCCGGCTACCGCTCGACGACGACCCTCACCTTCTCCTGTGTGAGTCCGGGAACGTGGACGTTCCTCGACTTCATCAATGACGGCGTGGAGTCGGTGGTCCTCAACGGCCGGACCCTGGATCCCGCACGGGTGGCCGGCCGTGCGCGCATCCTGCTGGAGGACCTGGCCGCAGAGAACGAGGTCACCGTCATCGGCACGGCCCTCTACTCGACGTCGGGCGAGGGACTGCACCGCTTCGTGGACCCCGCGGACGGACAGACCTACCTGTACACCCAATACGAGCCGGCTGACGCCCGCCGGGTGTTCGCGAACTTCGAGCAACCCGATCTGAAGGCACGGTTCACCTTCCACCTGACCGGGCCCGGACACTGGGTGTTGGCCTCGAACCAACCGGAGACCGCGCGCCAGCCGGCCGTCGTGGCGGCAAACAGTGTGGCAGACAGTGCCGCAGACGGTGTGGCACGCGCCTGCAACCTGGTGACCGTCGACTTCGCGCCCACACCGCCGCTGTCCACGTACCTCACCACACTGTTAGCCGGTCCGTACGCCACGTGGGCAGACCGCTGGGCCGGCCATCCGGCGTCGGGCGCCCCGGAGGTGCCCCTGGCCTTGTACTGCCGGGCCTCGATGGCCGCCTCCCTGGATGCCGAACGGCTTTTCGCCACCACCCGGGCCGGACTCGACTTCTTCCATGACCTCTTCGGTGTCCCGTACCTGTGGGGCAAGTACGGGCAGGCCTTCGTGCCCGAGTACAACCTCGGCGCCATGGAGAACCCGGGGCTGGTGACCTTCACCGAGGACTACGTCTTCACCTCACAGGCCACCGCGGCGCAGTACGAGGCGCGGGCCACCACGATCATGCACGAGATGGCCCACATGTGGTTCGGCGACCTCGTGACCATGCGCTGGTGGGACGACCTGTGGCTGAAGGAGTCGTTCGCGGACTACATGGGCACCCTCGCCGTCGCCGAGGCCACGGAGTTCACCGGGGCCTGGACCACCTTCGCCAACCGGCGCAAGGGGTGGGCCTACGTCCAAGACCAGTACCCGACCACCCACCCGATCGTGGCTGACATCACCGACCTCGAGGCAGCCCGGCAGAACTTCGACGGGATCACCTATGCCAAGGGTGCCTCCGTGCTCAAGCAACTGGTGGCCTTCGTGGGCCGGGACGCCTTCATGACGGCCTCCCGCCAGTACTTCGCCCGGCACGCCTGGGGCAACGCCTCCCTCGCCGACTTCGTGGACGCCCTTGCGGAGGCCTCCGGGCGGGATCTGGAGGAGTGGGTGGACACCTGGCTTCACACCCGCGGAGTCCCGGAGCTGAGCGTGGCGGACGGACGCCTCCACCACCGGGGCACGGACCCTGTGACCGGCGCGGAGGTGTTGCGCCCGCACGTGCTGAAGGTCGGTCGGTACTCCCCCGACGACGTCGGGCGGCTCGTCCGCACCGGCACGGTGGATGTGGATGTGCAGTCCGGTCGAGCCGGAACCAGCACGCGTGTGGTGCTGCCGGCTCCCGGTGACTCGGAGGAGGTGCAGCTCGTCCTTCCCAACGACGAGGACCTCACGTACGCCAAGATCCGGCTCGACGAGGCCTCACTGCACGCGGTGCTCCGCTATCCCGTCGGGAACGACTTGGCCTGCGCCACCGTGTGGGCCGCGCTGTGGAACATGACCCGGGATGCCATCCTGCCCGCGGCCCAGTTCGTGGACGCGGTGTGCCGGCTCTCGGGTCTGATGGCCGACGCCGGCCTGTACGGCCGGGTGCTCGAGCAGGCCCTGAGTGCCGTGTCCCGGTACGTCCCGCAGCCGGACCGGCCCGCCGTGCGGTCCCGCCTGGGTGCCGCGCTGGCCGACGCCCTGCAGACGACGGGCGCCGGCAGCGATCGGCAGCGGTCCGCAGTCCGTACCCTGGCCCGGTTGGTCCGCGGCACCCGTGACGAGGGAGCCACCGCAGCCGAGGAGCCCCTCGTGGCGGTCCTGCAGGCCCTCGTGGCCTCCGGCCCGGAGGCGGCGCGGGACCATGCCGTGGTGGCACCGGGGCTGGACGTGGACGCGGAGGTCCGCTGGGCGGCTTGGCAGGGGCTGGCCGCCCTCGGGTTGGCCTCCTTGGACGAACTACAAGCGGCGCTCCAGGCGGACGTCACCGCGGCCAACGCCGTCCGGCACCGGATGGCGTCCGCGGCGATTCCCGAGGCGCCCGTGCGCGGGGCGGCCTGGGAGGCCGTGATGACGGGCCGCACGGCGGACGGTCAGGCGTTGTCCAACGATCACCTCTCGGCCACGGCAGCCGGTTTCACCGCGTCCCGCCGGGACCTGGCGGCACCGTTCACCGGTCGGTTCTGGCCGGAGCTGGAGGATATCTGGTCCAGCCGGTCCAACGGTCTGGCCTCCCGGACCATCATCGGGCTGTTCCCCTCGGCGCAGGACGCCCTCCCGGGCACGCCCGACGACCAGCAGCTCCACCCCGTGGTGCTGGCGGCGAACGCCTGGCTGCAGGATCATCCGGATTCCCCGCGGGCCCTGCGCCGGCTCGTGATCGAGGAGACGGACGACGTGCTGCGGGCGCTGCGGGCGCAGGCAGCGAGTCGGCCCTGAGCCAGCCGCAGGACTCCGGGACTACGGCACCCGGGCCGTCCAGGCCGGCGTCGTGAACTTCGCGGTGGCCAGAGCCTCGGCACGAGAGATCTCGTCCTCGGTGAGGTGCGCCCGGGTGGCCCCGTAGCGGTCGGTGAACGTGGACATCATGGTCTCCCAGATCTCCGGGCGCGTCAGGCCGGTCTGGCGCCGCAACGGGTCGACGCGCTTCTTGGCTGAGCGGATGCCCTTGTCCCTGATCTTCTCCCGGCCGATGCGCAGGACCTCGGTCATCTTGTCCGCGTCGATGTCATAGCTCATGGTGACGTGGTGCAGCAGTCCCCCGCTGGCCAGCCGCTTCTGCGCGGCGCCACCGATCTTGCCCTCCGGCGTGGCGATGTCGTTCAGCGGCTGATAGAAGGCTTCCACTCCGGTCCTGGCCAGAGCGTCCATGGCCCAGGCGTCGAGGAACGGGTACGAGTCCGCGAAGGTCATCCCATCCACGAGGGACTGCGGCAGGTAGAGCGAGTAGGTGACACAGTTGTCCGCCTCCATGAACATGGCCCCGCCGCCGGAGATGCGGCGCGCGACCGTGATCCCGTGCCGCTCGACGCCCTCCGGATCCACCTCATTGGCCAGGGACTGGAACGAGCCGATGACGACTGCCGGCTCCGTCCACTCCCACAGTCGCAGCGCGGGCCGGCGCCGGCCGGCGGCCACGTCCTCGGTGAGGATCTGGTCCAGTGCCACCTGGGTGGTGATGGGCAGCGGCTGTGGCGCGAGGATCTCCCATTCATGGTCCTCCCATGTGGTCGCATGCCCCAGGGCACGGCGCACTGCCGTGGCCACGGCGGCCGGATCGAAGCCGAACATCACCGTCTCGGGCCCGACGGCGGCGCGCACCGTCTCGGCGATGGTCCCGTGGGGTGCGTTGAGGTCCAGCCCGAGGAGCGAGCGGTTGATGTCCTGCAGGGCCTCGTCCGGCTCGAGGAAGAAGTCGCCGTTGATGCTGGCTGTGGCAACGGCCCCGTCGGAGACCGTCAGGTCCGCGATGACCAGCTTGCCGCCGGCGACCTTGTACTCGCCGTGGTGGGAGGTTCTGAGAGGGGTGTTCATGTTTCCATCTTCACACCTCACGTTCCGGGGAGCTGGCGCGTCTACTGTGTGATGACGATGACAGAACCCTTCGAACAGGCCGTCCAGCGGCACGGGGCTACCGTGCTGCGGGTGTGCCGAGCCGTGCTGGGGCCCGGCCCTGACGCCGACGACGCGTGGCAGGAGACCTTCCTGGCCGCGTTGCGGCAGTGGCCGGACCTGGCGCCGGAGACGAACCTGGAGGCGTGGCTCGTGCGCGTGGCAGGCCGCAAGGCGATCGATGTCCTCCGCGCCCGGGGCCGTGGCGCGGTGCCGATGGAGACCCTCCCCGAACGCCCGGCGGCGGACGGGTTGCCGGGCACCGGGGCGGACGGGCTCTGGTCCGTGGTGGCGTCGCTCCCGGACCGTCAACGTCTGGCTGTGGCCTACCACTACCTCGGGGGGCTTCCCCATGCCGAGACGGCCGCGCTGATCGGCGGCAGCGTGGAAGCGGTCCGGCGCGCCTCCTCGGATGGCGTCCGGGCGCTGCGGCGGATCCTCGAGGAGGACGAGAGGACGCCGGACCACACCGCGTCGGCACTGACGATAGGACCGATAGGACCACGATGATGACGAAGACGATGACCACACCACCGACCACGCCAGCCACGACACCTGCGCACACTCCCGAGCAGCCGGATCCACTGGCAGGGACCGGACTGCAGGGGCGTTTCTCCGTGGCCGAGGCGGACCTGACGGCCCTGCGGGACCGACTGTCCCATCGCGCTGACGAGGCAGAGTTGCTGGACCTGGCCTACCGCATCGTGGACAGCCCCGTGGGCCGGCTCCTGCTCGTGGTCGGCACCCACGGCCTGGTCCGCGTGGCCTTCGAGAGCGAGGGATTCTCACAGGTGCTGGCCGGACTGTCCGAGAGGATCAGTCCCCGATTGCTGCACGCCCCCTGGAAGCTTGAGGCGGTGGCACGCGAACTCGAGGAGTACTTCACCGGACACCGCAGCCGTTTCGAGGTCCCCGTGGACTTCATCCTGTCCTCGGGGTTCCGGCTGGCTGTCCAACGGGAACTTTCTGGCATCGGCTACGGGCAGACCGCCACGTACCGGGAGCTCGCCGAACGGCTCGAGAACCCCAAGGCGGTCCGTGCGGTGGGTACCGCCTGTGCCACCAATCCGCTGCCCGTGGTGGTCCCCTGCCACCGGGTGCTGCGTTCGGACGGCAGTCTCGGCGGCTACCTCGGCGGTCTGGAGGCCAAGACCCTGTTGTTGGAACTTGAGAAGGAGAACGCCGCGGCATGAGCGACGAGATACGGTCGGCGGCCCCCGCGACTCATGCGCGCGATGCGGGTCTGGTGGTCGGCGAGGACGGTTTGGCCCGGCCTCTGTGGGCGTCCAAGGACCTGCTGTTGCGCGAGTACTACGACGGCGAATGGGGCTTGCCGGTCCGGGACGAACGGGGCCTGTTCGAGCGCCTGAGCCTGGAGGCCTTCCAGTCCGGCCTGTCCTGGGCCATCATCCTCCGCAAGCGACCGGCCTTCCGGCTGGCCTTCGCGGACTTCGACCCAGACGCGGTGGCCGCCTTCGACGACCGTGATGTGGAGCGCCTGCTCGGTGATGCCGGCATTGTGCGCAACCGGGCCAAGATCCTGGCCACGATCGGCAACGCCCGCGCGACGGTCGCCCTACGAGACGAAGGAGGGCTGGCGCAGTTCATCTGGTCCTTCCAACCAGAGACGACGCCACAGCCTCGGTCCCTGGACGAGATCCCCAGCCGGTCCGCCGAGTCGGCCGCGGCCGCCAAAGCCCTGCGTTCCAAGGGGTTCTCCTTCGTGGGTCCCACCACCGTGTTCGCCCTGATGGAGGCCGTCGGCATCGTGGACACGCACCTGCTCGGCTCGCACCGTCGTGGCACTTCAGGAGTCTGGTCCGCTCGCTAGGATCGGGACATGTCCTCCTCGCTCGACTCATCCTCGCCAACCCCTGGTTCCCACCGTCCGGAGAGTGGTGAGGGATTCCGCCGGTGGACGGCCCGCCTCGGGTGGGTCCTGGCCGTGGCAATTCCCGCCTGGATGGCCGTTGGGCGTGTCCTCACGGACAGCGCCGGGAACTTGACGCCGGTCTACGCTGCCACCTTGGCCCCGGTGCTGCTGGTCCTCTCTGTCGTCGCCCTCGCCGTGCCGGCGCGGCGTCAGGCGCGCTACCCCTCCGTCCGGGCCTGCACCGTCCTGCTGATCTCCTGGGTGTGTGGGATCGCTCTCGGATTCACCTTGCCGGATACCGGTGAGGGGGCGTCGTCCGTGTTGGGGGCCTGGGCGGGACCCGGGGCAGAGGGCGCCGCTGCGGCGTTGTCCAATCCCCTGGGGATCATCATGCTGTTCATGGCCATCACGGGGTGCGTGGTGTCCATCCGCCACAGCGCCCACGGCGAGGGCAACGGTCGGTCGCGGGATGCCACTGAGGACGACGCGCAGGGCACCGGCTTCTTCCCCGTGCTGGATGTCTAGGGGCATCTACGCGATAGGTGTGAGGACGCGAGCCCACTCCTTAAAACGCGAAACCGGGGCCGATCCGGACTCGTCCCCGAGGGGAGGTCCTGGATCGGCCCCGGTGTGCTGGGGCATCCAGTAGGGCGGTAGGGCCTTACTTCTTGCCGCCGAAGCCCTTGAAGCGGGCGTTGAAGCGCTCCACGCGGCCGGCGGTATCCATGATCCGCTGCTTGCCGGTGTAGAAGGGGTGCGAGGCCGCGGAGATTTCCACGTCGATGACCGGGTAGGTGTTGCCGTCTTCCCACTCCATCGTCTTCTGGGACGTGGTGGTGGTGCGGGTCAGGACCTTTTCGCCGGAGGCCAGATCGTTGAAGATCACCAGCTGGTAATCGGGATGGATGTCAGTCTTCATGGGGAATCCTTCGGTGGCGCCACTGGATTTTGCCAGCGGCTGATGAGGAACGTGTTGGGGTCGACCGCAGTACGGCCAGCTACCCACTATAACGCATGGGCCCAAGGAGAGTCATCCGACACCCGGCAGGGAAGCTGAGCCCGGAGATGGTTGCCACCTCACCATGACCCACTACCGTGTCGCGTAGAAGGCGATGGCCGAGGAGGCGGCGACGTTGAGCGAATCGACCTCGTTCATCATGGGAATGATAACTCTCCTGTCGAGCCACCGTTCCGTCTCCACAGCCAGCCCGTCACCCTCGTGGCCGAAGACCAGGGCGAGTCTCTCGTGATCCTCGGCGACCAGGTCGTCCAGCGTGATGGCGCCGTTCCCCAGGATCAGTCCCGCCACCGTGAAGCCCGCGTCCTTCAGCACCTCGATGCCGGCTGGCCAGGCGTCGATGCGTGTCCATGGCACCTGGAACACGGCGCCCATCGAGACACGGATGGAACGGCGGTAGAACGGGTCGGCGCAGAGCGGGGTCACCAGCACGGCGTCGATGCCGATCGCCGCTGCCGAACGGAAGATGGCCCCGATGTTGGTGTGATCGGAGATGTTCTCCAGCACGGCGATACGGCTGGCCCCGGTCAGCACCTCGTCGGCCGTGCGGGGCACGGGCCGTTCCATGGCGGCCAGGGCACCCCGGTGCAGGTGGAAGCCGGTGATCGATTCGAGCATGGCGTCTGTACCGGTGTAGACCGGCACGCCCGGATGGGCGGCGAAGACATCGGCCATCGAGTCGAGATACCGGTGCGCCAGGAAGAAGGAGCGCGGTCGGTGGCCTGCGTCCAGAGCCCGGCGCACCACCAGTGAGGACTCCGCCAGGTAGATCCCGTGGGCGGCGTCCTGCCGGCGGCGCAGGACGGCATCGGTAAGGCCAAAGAAGACCTCCACCCGCGGGTCCGCGGGGTCGGTCAGCTCGATGGCGCCGACGGCCTCGATTGAACTGAACGAGCCGTGGGACTCAGCCACCGAATACCAGCGGCCACGCCAGATTCACAAGGCCCGCCACCCCGACGATGACGATGACCACGCGGAGCCAGAACGGCTTGATGCGGCGGCCGATCTTGGCCCCGAGGGAGGCACCGATCATGGAGGACACCGCGATCAGCAACACGGCCCGCCAATCGATGCGGTCGAAGGCGAAGATCAGGTAGGACACGGCGGCGATGAGGTTCACCGCAAGGGACAGCCAGGTCTTGATGGCGTTCGCGTAGACGAGGGCTCCAGACAGGAACACCCCCATGATGCCCAGCAACAGGACACCCTGGGCGGCCACGAAGTACCCACCGTAGATGCCGGCGGCGAAGATGAGCGCCCAGAGCACGGGAGACACCGGCCCCGTGGGGGTCTCCGGTTCCTCGGTGTGGTCTTCGCCGGCCTTCCGTCGGCGGACCCACCGGGACAGGGCGGGCTGGAAGACCACGAAGGAGATGGCCACGGCGATGAGGATCGGGGCGGCGATCCCGAAGACCTCCTCCGGCAGGACCATCAGGAGGAACGCTCCCACGAGGCCACCGGCGAGAGAGGCGATCGTCAAGGTCGGCAGGACGGCCCTGGAGGCCGCCAGCTCACGGCGGAAGCCGAAGACTCCGGACACGCCGGCGGCCACCAGGCCCATGGCATTGGACATCTGTGCGGTGACGGGCGGAAAGCCCATCGCCACCAGCACTGGAAAGGTCACGAGGGTACCGGAACCCACCACGGTGTTGATGGTGCCGGCCCAGAAACCCGCCAGCAGGATGACGATGACCTGCCACAGGTCCAGACCCATGACGTCGAGGCCCAGAACGTCCACGAGGTTTTCCCCCGGGGCCGGTCAGCGGGCGACGGCCGTGTAGCGGCCGTCGACGCGCGTGACCTTGAGGGGCAGGCCGAACGCGGTCGAGAGATGGTCCTCGGTCAGCGTCTGCTCCAGTGGCCCCGCAGCCACCACCCGTCCTTGGCGCATGAGCAGCGCATGGGTGAATCCGGGCGGGACCTCCTCCACATGGTGCGTGACCAGCACAAGCGCGGGCGCGGAGGGGTCGGAGGCCAGTCGGGCCAGCGCCCGGACGAGGGTCTCGCGTCCGGCCAGGTCGAGACCCGCGGCCGGCTCGTCCAGGAGCAGCAACTCCGGGTCGGTCATCAGCGCCCGGGCCACGAGGACACGCTTGCGTTCGCCCTCGGACAGGGTGCCGAACCGGCGGTCCTCGTAGCCGCGCAGGCCCCACTGCCAGATCAGGCGGCGGGCTCGCTCTTCGTCCACGGTGTCATAGGACTCGTTCCAGCGGCCCATGACACCCCAGGATGCGGTCAGTACGGCGTTCAGCACCGTCTCCCCGTCCGGGAGCTGCTGGGCCAGCGCCGCGGAGGACAGCCCGATGCGCGGGCGCAGCTCGAACACGTCGACGGCGCCGAGCACCTCGTCGAGGATGCCCACCATGCCGGTGGTCGGGTGCATACGGGTGGACGCGACCTGCAGCAGCGTTGACTTGCCCGCCCCGTTGGGTCCCATGATGATCCAGCGTTCACCCTCCCGGACCTGCCAGCTGACCTCGGACAGCAGGTCCTTGGTGCCCCTTCGGACACCAACCCCCGCCATCTCCACGACCGATTCACCCGAGGGAATGAACAGTTCGGGGTCCGTGGCGGCGCGCAGGGGCTGGGAAGAGGGGCTGGTCATGATTCAAACACTAGGCTAGAAACACTCCTTGAAGCACGAAAGGCCTCGGCATGCCGCGCATTGTTTCCCCGTCCACCGGTCCGGACATCGTCCCCTCCTCCATCGGGACGGACCTGGTCCTGGTCTATGCCCCGGGTTCCGGCGGAGCAGATTCCGACCCGCTCTCGACCCCGCCGGTGGTGCCGGCCCATGCCGAGCCGGTGGCCGGCGTCGGCTTCCACGGCTGGCGGTGGCACGTGCAGGCCGGTGACGCGGCGGGCCGCCCCGATCTCGGCCTGCTCCCGGAGGGGCACGCCGCCGCGGTGGTCCCGGCCGCCGCACTGGCGGCCCGGCCGAAGATGCTGGTCATGGATGTGGACTCGACCCTCATCCGCCAGGAGGTCATCGAGCTGTTGGCCGCCCACGCAGGCCGCGAGGCGGAGGTGGCCGCCGTGACCGAGGCCGCGATGCGCGGTGAACTGGACTTCACCCAATCGCTGCATCACCGGGTCAAGGCTCTGGCGGGACTGGACGCCGCGGTCATCGACCAGGTGGTGGCCGCCGTCGAGCCCCATCTCGGTGCCCGAGAGGTCATCGGTGCCTTCCAAGCGGCCGGGTGGCAGGTGTGTGCCGTGTCCGGCGGCTTCACCCAGGTCCTCGCGCCTCTCGCGGCTGACCTCGGCCTGGACCACTACCGGGCGAACGACCTGGAGATCGTGGACGGCCGCCTCACCGGCCGGGTCCTGGGCACGGTGGTGGACCGGGCCGTGAAGGCCGAGATGTTGCGTGCATGGTCCGCGGCGGCCGGGGTCCACGCGGATGGCGTCATCGCAGCCGGGGACGGCGCGAATGACATCGACATGCTCCAGGCTGCGGGATTGGCCGTCGCGTTCTGCGCCAAGCCGGCCCTGCGCGCCCATGCGCACGTCGAACTGGACCTGCCCTCCCTGGACGTCTTGCGCGTGCTGGCCGGACTATAGCCGCGCTCACCACGCACTTTCAGTCGACTTCGTGGGGGTGTGGACGCAGAACACCCCCACGAAGTCGACTGAAAGTTCTCTGATCAGCGGTGGTCGGGATCCCCGGCCACGTCGAGGAAGTCCTGGGCACCGCCGACGTATTCGGTGTGACCCACCGGCAGATCCCGGCGGGCAGAACCCACCACAGCGGCGATCTCCGCTGCGAACTCGGCCACCGAGTAGAGCTTGCCGGCAGCCTCGCGGCGGGCCTCGAGGGCACCGGGCTCGGCACGGTTGAGCATGGTGGCCGTGATGGTCCCCTCGATCATGTCCCCGGACACCACCACGAAGCCGATCCCCCGATCCTGCAGTGCTGGAATCCGCTCGCGCAGGGCGACCTCACCGGCGCGCTTGGAGCGGGCCACCGGGACGTAGGCGTCCATGGTGGGGACCGAGTCGATGAAGTGTGCCTGGTGACTCGTGACGAAGACCACCTGGCCACCAGCCGGCATGACCTCAAGGGCGGCCTCGAGCATGGCCAGCTGGGAGTCGCGGTTCAGCACGGTGGCATAGTCCTCGCCCATCGAGGTCTCCATGCCGCCGGAGGCGTTCAGCACCAGGATGTCCAGGGACCCGAAGGCCTCGACGGCGGCGTCCACCATGGCCTTGCGGCCCTCTGCGGTGGTGATGTCCGCGCCCACGGCCACGGCGCGACCGCCGGCGGCTTCGATGCCGGCCACGACCTTGTTGGCTCGAGGCGCCTTCTGGCGGTAGTTGACGACGACCCCGGCGCCCCGGGCAGCGAGCAGTTGGGCGGTGTCCGCGCCCACACCGCGGCTGGAACCGGTGACGATGGCACCCTTGCCGGCCAGGTCCTGGGCGGTGGCCGAAGTGGAGTCGCGTTCTGCTGCGTGCTCTGCGTGTTCTGCGTTCTCGGAAGTCTCAGAAGTCATAGGAATCAGTGTCCCATCCCGAGCCCGCCGTCCACGGGGATGACGGCCCCGGAGATGTACGAGGCCTCGTCCGAGGCGAGCCAGCGCACCACGTTGGCGACCTCGGCGGGCTCGGCGAAACGGCCCGCGGGGATCTGGGACCGGTACTGCTTCTGCAGGTCCTCTCCCAGGGCCTGGGTCATCTCGGTGTCGATGTAGCCCGGGGCCACCACATTCGCCGTGATGTTGCGGGACCCGAGCTCACGCGTCAGCGAGCGGGCCATGCCGACCAGACCGGCCTTGGACGAGGCGTAATTGATCTGACCCGGTGACCCCATGAGACCGACCACCGAGGAGATCAGCACCACGCGACCCTTCTTCTTCCGGATCATTCCTTTCGACGCCCGCTTGAGAACGCGGAAGGACCCGGTGAGATTGGTGTCGATGACGGAGGAGAAATCCTCCTCGCTCATGCGCAACAGCAGCTGGTCCTGAGTGATCCCGGCGTTGGCCACGAGGACCTCGACAGGGCCGTGCGCCTCCTCGACCTCGGTGAAGGCCCGGTCCACGGACTCGGCATCCGTGACATCGGCCTGCACGGCGAACAGGCCGTCCGGCGCCTCTCCAGAGCGAGAGGTGACGGCGACCTTGTCCCCGTTGGCCCGGAACGCCAGGGCGATGGCGAGGCCGATGCCCCGGTTGCCGCCGGTGACGAGGACGCTGCGGCCGGCAGCCGGGGCGTCCGGGGAATCAGGCGTGGGGGTGGAAACAGTGCTGGCCTCGGCCATCGGGGTCCTCCTGGGACTGGTCTCTCGTGCGATCAGTGCGGTATGTCAGATCACTTCTCCGGTCATCCACTCTAGGGCGGAAAGTGGGACAATGGACGGAACCGAAACCCCGCTGGACGGTCGCCGTGCCAGCGCACAACCTGGCAGGAGCGCCCCATGTCCACCCGTCACGTCCAGTCCGGCCCGCAGGCCGGACACTCGGGCCGTGACGACGACGTCCAGCGGATCACCAGCGCCCCGGAGGCCGGACACGTGGACCGGGACGCCCGATTCGTCCGGTACGCGTGGCAAATGGGCATCCGGACGGCCTGTTTCGTCGGGGCCTTCTTCACCACCGGCTGGGTGCAGATCGTGCTCTTCATCGCGGCCATCGTGTTGCCATACATCGCCGTGATGCTGGCCAACAACGGGGCAGTGTCCAACGGTGAAGTCCTCGATGCGGTTCCTCCGGCCCCTGCGGGCACCCCGCAACTCGGCACCCGGCTCGAGCTGACCGCCGGACCCGAGACCCTGCTGGGTGAGACCGTGGACGGCGGTTCGAGACCGGGAGACCACCCGCATGAGACGAACCACGATCACGACGACAGGGCCGCATGAGCCACGATGACCTCCTCGGTGCCCTGGACGGCACCAACCCAACGATTCCACCGCCGACCGCACCCGGCGGCCGGCCGTCGTCGGGAAGTAGGGCGCGCAGCGCCTCTGCGGCGGACCAGCAGGTCTGCTCCCGAAAAGGCTGCGGGCACCCGGCGACCTGGCGCCTGGAATGGAACAATCCCCGGATCCACGCCCCCGAGCGGCGCAAGACATGGTTGGCCTGCGAGGACCATCGGGACTGGCTCGCCGACTACCTGCAGTCCCGCGGACTGCTGAAGGACGTGTTGCCCCTGGCATCCAACGGTACTGACACCCGCGAGAAGGATTCATGACCCAGACGAGCAACGACCGCGTCACCGGCGCAGGCGCAGATCAGCGTTCCGAGAATGCCGGGCGGTACGAGTCTTCCGAGAGCGACCGGCAGGCCGATTCCGGCCGTCCGGGACAGAAACGTGCCCGGCTCGACTTTCGTTTCCTGATCTCCCCCCAGTGGCTCGGCGGGCTGGCGTTCTGCGCGATCTTCTCCGTGGCCTGCGCCCTGCTCGGCCAGTGGCAGATGGACCGCCGGATGGAGGCCGTCACCGAGATCAACAAGGTGCTGGAGAACTACGACGACGCCCCCATCCCGCTGGCCGGCAACGAGGACCTCTTCACGGCGTTCGAGGCCTCCCGCGAATGGACTCCGGTGGAGATGACCGGCGAGTACCTGGCGGAGGACACCCAGATCGTGCGCAATCGGCCGAAGGCCGGCAAGCCGGGGTATGAGGTCATCGTTCCGTTCCGGGCGGACACCGGGGACGTCATCGCGGTCGACCGCGGCTGGCTGCCCATCGGCAACTCCGCCGGCTGGCCCGACGTCGTCCCCGCGCCCCCCGAGGGCGAGGCCACCGTGGTGGTCCGCACCAAGCCCGGCGAGCCCACCCTCGAGCGGGATGCCCCGGAAGGGCAGTTGGCCTCGATCGACCTGGTGGCCTTGGAAAAAGCCGTCGGTTACCCGATCGCGGACACCGCCTATGGCGAGATGGTCGAGGAAGACCCCGCTCCGGCGAGCCGACCCCAGACCCTGGTGCCGCCCACCCTGGATGAGGGGCCGCACCTGTCCTACTCGCTCCAGTGGTTCCTCTTCGGTCTGATGAGCTTCATCGTGTGGGGCTACATGGGCCGGCAACGGGCCGTGAACGACCGCGATGACCGCGAACTCGGGTTGACCGAGGAGCAGGGATACCTGTCCGCCTACCGGGCCCCGAAGCGGAAGCCGGTCCGGCGCCGCAACGGTCAACCCACCGACGAGGAGGCCGAGGACGCTTTGCTGGACGAGGCGGAGGCCCGCCGGTAGGGCACAGTCCCACAGCGCTCAGGCAATCAGGCACTCAGGCCAGGGTGATGAGGTCCTGGTAGGTGCTGTTCCAGTGGTCTTCCACGCCGTCCGGCAGGAGCACCACCCGCTCCGGGTCGAGGGCCTCCACGGCACCCTCATCGTGCGTGACCAGCACCACGGCACCTTCGTAAGTGCGCAGGGCGTTGAGGATCTCCTGGCGTGAGGCCGGGTCCAGGTTGTTCGTCGGCTCGTCCAGCAGCAGGACGTTGGCGCTGGAGGCCACGAGGGTGGCCAGGGCCAGTCGGGTCTTCTCACCGCCGGAGAGCACGCCGGCCGGCTTGGCCACGTCGTCGCCCTGGAAGAGGAACGAGCCGAGGACGTTGCGCACCTCGGTGTCCGCCAGGTCCGGTGCGGCGGTCTTCATGTTCTCCAGCACGGAGCGGTCGGTGTCCAGCGTCTCATGCTCCTGGGCGTAGTAGCCGAGCTTGAGCCCGTGCCCGGCGATGACCTCGCCGGTGTCCGGCTGGTCCACCCCGGCGAGCATCCGGAGCAGGGTGGTCTTCCCTGCGCCGTTGAAGCCGAGGATCACCACGCGGGAGCCGCGGTCGATCGCCAGATCCACCCCGGAGAAGATCTCCAGGGATCCATAGGACTTGGAGAGGTCCTCCGCCTTGAGGGGGGTCTTGCCGCACTTGGCGGGCTCCGGGAAACGGATCGCGGCCACCTTGTCGGCCGCCCGCTCCCCCTCCAGACCCTTCATCATGCGCTCGGCCCGCTTGATCATGCTCTGGGCGGCCACCGCCTTCGTCGCCTTGGCGCGCATCTTGTTGGCCTGCTCCATCAGGTGCGTGGCCTTCTTCTCCGCATTGGAGTACTCACGCTTGCGGCGGGCCTGGTCCTGCTCACGCTGCAGCAGGTAGTTCTTCCAGCCCATGTTGTACGTGTCGATCACCTGGCGGTTGGCATCCAGGTACAGCACCTTGTTGACGGTCATCTCCATGAGGTCCACGTCGTGGCTGATCACGATGAACCCGCCCTGGTAGGCCTTGAGGAAGTCGCGCAGCCACACGATCGAGTCGTGGTCCAGGTGGTTGGTGGGCTCGTCCAACAGCAGGATGTCCGCGTCTGAGAAGAGGATCCGCGCCAGCTCCACGCGGCGCCGCTGGCCACCGGACAGGGTGTGCAGGGCCTGGTCGAGGATCCGGTCCGGCAGGCCGAGGTTCGCACAGATCGTGGCGGCCTCCGACTCCGCGGCGTACCCGCCCGACGTCGTGAATTCCGCCTCGAGCCGGCCATAGCGGTTCATGGCCTTCTCCCGGATCGCGTCATCCGCATTGGCCATATCGTCCTCCGCCTGGCGCATGCGGCGGATGATCTGGTCCAGTGACCGTGCTGAGAGGATGCGGTCCCGCGCCGTCTGGTCCATGTCCTCGACCTTGGGGTCCTGCGGCAGGTAGCCAACCGTGCCGCGGCGGGTCACATTGCCTCCGGCGGGGAGGCCGCCGCCGGCCAGGACCTTCGTCAGGGTGGTCTTGCCGGCACCGTTGCGCCCGACCAGACCGACCTTGTCCCCCTTGTCCACCTTGAAGGTGACCCCGTCCATGAGCAGCCGGGCCCCCACGCGAAGTTCGAGGTCTGTGACGGCAAGCACGGGAAGGACTCCTAGAGGTGAATAGACTGTCCGGCAGGGTTGGCGGAACCCGCCAAGTCTACCGTCGCCGTCAAAACCGACATGCCCGCCATCCGCACACCGTCCGCACCACCGTCCCACCGCCTCTGAGGAGTCCACCGTGAGCCAGACTGTTCCCGTTGCCGGCCGCAAGCCGCTGGCCGTTCCCGCCCAGGTGGCCCTCGCCGGCGTCTTCGCCGCCCTGATTGCCGTGTGTGCCATGCTCCCGCCGATTCCCGTGGGTGGATTCGGCGTGCCGATCACCCTGCAGACCTTCGCCGTCATGCTGACCGGGCTCATCCTGGGGGCGCGGCTCGGCTTCCTCTCCGTGGCCCTCTACGTGGTGGTGGGCCTGGTGGGCCTGCCGGTGCTCTCCGGCTTCAACGCCGGCTTCGGTGTGCTCGCCGGCCCCTCAGGCGGCTACCTGCTGGCATTTCCCTTCGCGGCCGCTTTGACCGGTGCCCTCTCAACGATGGTCCTGAAACGGGGGCAGTCCGCCGCCGCCCAGCGTGTTGCCCGGGGCACGGACGTGGCCGCCGGGCGGATCGGCTTCGGCTGGTGGGCCCTGGTCTGGCTCTCGGCCATGGTGGGATCCTTCGTGTTCATCCACCCCATGGGCATCGGCGGGATGATGCTCGCGCTCGACTTGGACCTGCCGACCGCCCTGGCGGCGGACATGGTGTTCTGGCCCGGTGACGTCATCAAGAACGTGCTCGCCACCGCCGTGGCCGCCACGGTGATCCGGGCCTTCCCGGCCCTGGCCCTCCGGCGGTTCTGAGCGGCGTGGAGCCCTCCATCACACAGCACCGCGACAGCGTCACCCACGGCCAGGCCGGCAAGGGAGGAACATCCTCCCGCTTGGATCTGCGGGCCGTCGTGGTGGACGTCCCCGGGGCCGCGCCGGGCCCCGGTCAGTCGGCCGGCTCGGAGGCCGGCACCGTCCGCGTCCTGGGCCCGGTGGACCTGATAGCCTCCGAACCCACGGTCGCGGTGATCGGGGCCAACGGCTCGGGCAAGTCGACGCTCATCCGCCTACTCAACGGCCTGGTGCTGCCCGCTGCGGGCAGTGTGCGCGTGCACGGCCTGGATGCGGCCACAGACACCACGGCCGTCCGCGCGCGGACGGGATTCGTCTTCACCGACCCCCTCGTCCAGTTGGTGATGCCCACCGCCGGCGAGGACATCGAGCTCTCGCTGCGGCGCACGCACCGGCGCCGCCCGGAACGAAAGGTGGCTGCCGAGCGCCTGTTGCAGGAGCACGGTCTCGGAGGCCTGGGACACCGCAGCATCTACGACCTCTCCGGTGGGCAGCGCCAGCGCCTGGCCCTGGCCTCCGTGCTGGCCACAGACCCCGTGCTGCTGGTGGCCGACGAACCCACCACCCTGCTGGACCTGGACTGGACACTCGAGGTCCAGGAGCTCTTGCTCTCGCTGCCGGGAACAGGCCGGTGCGAGCAGGTCGTCTACACCACCCATGACCTCGACTTCGCCGCCCAGGCGGACCGATGCCTCGTGATCGCCGACGGCCAGATCGTCCACGACGCCACCGGCCCTGACGCCGTTCAGTGGTACCGCACGGACGTCCTGGCCCGCCGTGGCCGCAGGGGCGGCCGGGACACGGGAACGGGCCGGCTGTGAACCTGCTGGACTACCGGCCCGGCACCAGCGCCGTGCACCGCTGCCCGCTGTGGGCCAAGTACGCCGTGCTGCTGGCCCTCTCGGCCGTCCTCGTCTTCTGGCGCCAGCCACTGGTGGTCGGCGTGGCCGTGGCGGTGGTCTTCGCCCTCTATCTGACGGCCGCACTCCCCCGCGAGTTCCTCGCTCCGTGGCGCCGCGGCTGGCCCCTGCTGCTGTTCGCGGGCATCGCCCGCTTCATCTCCGGGATCTGGGGCCCGACGTCGGCCTCGCCCCTTGAGGCGCTCGGTCCGGCCCTCGTGGTGGTGGCCGCGGTGTTCGGTGCCCTGGCCGCGGCACGGTTACTGGTGATCACCACGCCGGGCACGGAACTGCTGGATGGCCTGGAGCGGTTCTTCGGCGTCATGCGGCCGGTCGGCGTCAACCCGGAGGCGGCGGCCCTGGCGGTCAACGTGATGATCCGGTCCATCCCCTGGGTGGGTGGCGCAGTCCGTCGCAATGCCGAGGCATTGGCCTCGCGTGGGCTGCGGCGTGGACCGGTACGGCTCATGGGACCGGTGCTGGTGGCGACCGTGGGACACGCCCAGGCCACCGGTGAGGCCCTGGCCGCCCGCGGGCTGCCTGGGGATCATCACGGCGAGACAGGAGAATCCCGGCCATCCTGACATCTCCCGGCAATAATTCTCGGGAAAGTTCAGGATGACCGGGATTCTCCGACGCATCGGGTCAGATGCTGGATCAGATGTTGAAGCCGAGGGCCCTCATCTGCTCACGGCCGTCATCCGTGATCTTCTCGGGGCCCCACGGCGGCATCCAGACCCAGTTCAGGCGCCACTCGTCCACCATGGTGCCGATCTCGTTGCCGATCTGCTCCTCGATCATGTCCGTCAAGGGGCAGGCGGCGGTGGTCAGGGTCATGTCCAGGATCAGGGCGCCGTCCTCGGCGTAGTGCATGCCGTAGAGCAGGCCGAGGTCCACAATGTTCACGCCCAGCTCGGGGTCCATGACCTCGTGCAGGGCCTCCCTGATGTCATCCAGTTCAGTCTGGGGTGCTTCAGTGGTCATGGGATACTCCTCAGGCTCCGGTTGCTGCGGTCTCGAAGCGCTCGTAGCCTTCGGCCTCGAGGCGGTCGGCCAGCTCGGCGCCACCGGACTCGGCGACCCGGCCGTCCACGAAGACGTGCACGAACTGCGGCTTGATGTACTGCAGGATGCGGGTGTAGTGGGTGATCAGCAGGGTGCCCATGGTGCCGGAGTCCTGGGACCGGTTGACACCCTCGGAGACCACGCGCAGGGCGTCGACGTCGAGGCCGGAGTCGGTCTCGTCCAGCACAGCGAACTTGGGCTTGAACAGCTCGAGCTGGAGGATCTCCACGCGCTTCTTCTCGCCGCCGGAGAAGCCCTCGTTGACGTTACGAGCCGCGAAGGACGGATCGATCTTCAGGTTCTCCATGGCGGCCTTGACGTCCTTGGTCCAGTGACGCAGGGACGGTGCCTCGCCGTCGATGGCGGTCTTGGCGGTGCGCAGGAAGTTGGTCATGGTGACACCCGGGATCTCGACCGGGTACTGCATGGCCAGGAACAGGCCGGCACGGGCCCGCTCGTCCACGGACATCTCCAGGACGTCCTCCCCATCCAAGGTGATGGTGCCGGAGGTGACGTCGTAGCGGGGGTGGCCGGCGATGGTCGAGGCGAGGGTGGACTTGCCGGAGCCGTTGGGGCCCATGATGGCGTGGGTCTCACCGGTGTTGATGGTCAGGCTGACGCCCTTGAGGATCTCCTTGGGACCGTTCTCGGTCTCGATGGAGACGTGCAGGTCCTTGATTTCCAGGGTTGACATTCGTGTTCTCCTTGCGGGTTCCGCCGGCGAGGCGGGAAATTCTGGTGGGACTGGTTACGAGTTCAGTGAGGCGCTGTTCAGCACGGTGGCGGTGTCGACCCACACGGAGTCGTCCTCCACGGACAGCGCGTAGACGGCGACCGGAGCGGTGGCGGGCAACACGTTCGGCTCGCCGGTGACCAGGTCGAAGGCGGAGCCGTGGCCGATGCATTCCAAGGCGCACCCCTCGACGAAGCCATCGGAGAGGGACACCTCCTCGTGCGAGCAGATGTCGTTGACCGCGTGGAGCGAGCCGTCGGAGGCCCGGACCACGGCGACGTCGATGCCGTCGACCGTGAACCGCTTGGCCTCCTCGGCGCCGATCTCCGCGACGGCGCAGACACGCTGACCGGCGGCCATCAGAAGCTGGCCACCTGCAGTTCGGAATCCATCTGGTCGATGAGGGTCTCCTCGACGTCGGCGATCCCGATCTTCTGGATGATCTCGTGGAGGAAGCCGCGGACGATGAGCTCGCGGGCGTCCTTCTCCTCGATGCCACGGGCCATCAGGTAGAACAGCTGCTCGTCGTCGAACTGGGCCGTGGAGGAAGCGTGACCGGCTCCGTCGATGAGGCCCGTCTCGATCTCCAGGTTCGGGACCGAGTCCACGCGGGTGCCTTCCGAGAGGACCAGGTTCTGGTTCTTCTCGTAGCTGTCGGTGCCCTCGGCCTCCTTGCGGATCAGGACGTCGCCCACCCAGACGGTGTGCGCATCCTGGCCCTGCAGGGCGCCCTTGTACAGGACGTTGGACTTGCAGTTCGCCACGGCGTGGTCCACGAACAGGCGCTGCTCCAGGTGCTGGCCGGCGTCTGCGAAGTAGAGGCCGAACATCTCGGTCTCACCGCCCTGACCGGCGAACCGCGAGGTCGGGGTCAGGCGGACCAGGGAACCGCCGTAGGACACGGCCACGTGCTTGAACGAGGCGTCCTTGCCGATCCTGGCCTGCTGGGCGGAGACATGGACCGCACCGTCGTCCCAGGACTGCAGGGACGTGACGTTCAGGTCGGCCCCCTCCTGCACGTCGAACTCGATGTTCTGTGCGACCACGGCGGACCCGCGGTGCTGGAGCACGACGTCGGCGCGCGAGTTGGGCGCGGCGACCACCAGCAGGTGCTGGGCGGCCGGGGCCGTGCCGGTCCCGGTGATGTCGATGCGCACCGGGGCGGTGGCCTCGACATCAGCGCCGATGGTCACGACGGTGGCCTGCTCGAAAGAGGCCCAGGCTGCCGCCGCGACACGGTCGTCCGGCGTGAGGACGGTGCCCAGTCGGGCATCGTCCCGGCCCACGGTCTCCACGGTGACGCCGTCCAGCTCGGTGACCGAGACGGCAGGTGCCGCACCGGTCAGCCGGGCGTCGTCGCCGTCGGGCAGGTGCAGGCCGGCCAGCCGGTTCAGGGGCGTGAAGCGCCAGTCCTCCTCGCGGCCCGTCAGGGCCGGGAAGTCCGCCAGGCGGAAGCTGGAGAGGCGGTCAGCACGGGAAGACCCGGGCTTCACCGGGCGCTTCTGCGAACCGGACGGCACACTGTGCGTGGCGTGGCCGGCGTCGGACGCGGCAGCCACGGTGGTGGAGAGCTTCTCGCCCTCCTCACCCATGCCGGGGATGACGGGCACACCGGCGCCGTCGGCGTCGATTTCCTCCGGGGAGGCGTTGTCAGTGGTGTTGACGGTCTGTGACACGCTCAGCCTACCGATCCTTCCATCTGCAATTCGATCAGCTTGTTCAGTTCCAGTGCGTACTCCATGGGCAGCTCACGAGCAATGGGCTCGATGAACCCGCGCACGATCATGGCCATGGCCTCGGTCTCGGACATGCCGCGGCTCATCAGGTAGAAGAGCTGCTCCTCGGAGACCCGCGAGACCGTGGCCTCGTGGCCGAGGGTGGCGTCATCCTCGCGGATGTCGATGTACGGGTACGTGTCCGAGCGGGAGATCGTGTCCACCAACAGGGCGTCACAGACCACGGAGTTCGCCGCGTTCTTGGCACCCTCCATCACCTGGACGAGTCCGCGGTAGGCGGCGCGGCCGCCGGAGCGGGCCACGGACTTGGAGACGATCGAGCTCGAGGTGTTCGGGGCCAGGTGCACCATCTTGGACCCGGTGTCCTGGTGCTGGTCCGCGCCGGCGAAGGCGATGGACAGGGTCTCGCCCTTGGCGTGCTCACCGGTGAGGTACACGGCCGGGTACTTCTGGGTGACCTTGGAACCAATGTTGCCGTCGATCCACTCCATGGTGGCACCCTCTTCGGCCACCGCACGCTTGGTCACCAGGTTGTACACGTTGGTGGACCAGTTCTGGATGGTGGTGTAGCGAACGCGGGCGTTCTTCTTCACCACGATCTCGACGACGGCCGAGTGCAGGGAGTCCGAGTTGTAGATCGGGGCGGTGCAGCCCTCGATGTAGTGGACGTAGGAGTCCTCGTCCGCAATGATCAGGGTCCGCTCGAACTGGCCCATGTTCTCGGTGTTGATGCGGAAGTAGGCCTGCAGCGGGATCTCCACGTGGACGCCCTTGGGGACGTAGACGAAGGAGCCGCCGGACCAGGCGGCGGTGTTCAGCGCGGCGAACTTGTTGTCCCCCACCGGGATGATGGAGCCGAAGTACTCCTTGAAGATCTCCGGGTACTCCTTCAGGCCCGTGTCCGTGTCCAGGAAGATGACGCCCTGCTCCTCCAGGTCCTCGCGGATCTGGTGGTAGACGACCTCGGACTCATACTGGGCGGCCACGCCGGAGACCAGGCGTTCACGCTCGGCCTCGGGGATGCCGAGACGCTCGTAGGTGTTGCGGATGTCCTCCGGCAGGTCCTCCCAGGACTTCGCCTGGCCCTCCGTGGAACGGACGAAGTACTTGATGTTGTCGAAGTCGATGCCGGAGAGGTCGGCGCCCCAGGTCGGCATGGGCTTGCGGTCGAAGTACTTCAGGCCCTTCAGGCGCAGGTTGAGCATCCATTCGGGCTCGTCCTTCTTCGCCGAGATGTCCCGGACGACGTCCTCGTTGATGCCACGGCGGGCATTGGCACCCGCGTCAGTCTGGTCCGACCAGCCGAACTGGTAGGCGCCAATCGCATTGAGTTCGGGGTTCTTCTCCAATACCTCGGAGATGACGCCCGGGTCGGCGTTCTCCTTGATGATCTGATCGGTCATCGCTGCCTCTCTGGTGATCGAGCTGATGGTCTGTTGGATCTGGTGTAAATCTGTGTGAATCCGTGGAGTCCGGCGGTGCCGCTTCAGGGCCGCTTCAGGGCCGCTCAGGGCCGACTCACGGTACCGCCGGGTCTGTCTGGTCCGCGTCCCGGCCCAGCGGTACGTGGGTGGTGCAGACGTGTCCGCCGGTGGGCAGGGTGGACAGCCGGCGCACATCCACGCCGAGCAGGCGGGCGAAGAGGTCCGTCTCCTCCTCGCAGAACTGAGGGAAGTCCGCGGCCAGGTCCTGGAGTGGGCAGTGGCCCTGACAGATCTGCGCGGCCTTCAACGTGGTCCGGCCTCCGGCGTTGGCGGCCAGGCCCACGGTGCGGACGCTGGCGGCGAAGCCTTCCTCGTCCAGGACCCGGGCCAGGGCGGCGGTCCGGTCCTTGAGGTTCGACGCGGTGCCGATGGCTTCCCGGTAGCGGTCCTCGACGGCGGCGAAGCGATCTCGGGCCACGGAGCGGACCGCGTCCGCCCCTCCGACCTGGTTCAACTGATGGAGGGCCTGCGCGGCGACCTCGAGGTAGTCGTTGCCAAGGCGGGACTGACCGGCGCGGCTGACCACGTACCGGCGCGAGGGGCGACCGGCGCCGCGATTGCCGGAGACCAGCTTGACCTCGACGGCGCCTTCCTCGGACAGCACGTCCAGATGGCGACGGACGGCAGCAGCGGTCAGGCCCAGCAACTCGCCCACGCGGGCGGCACTGACCGGGCCCTGGGTCAGGACAACCTGCAGCACCCGGTCCCGGGTGCTCTCGCGCTGTCCGTCGACCGGGCCCGCGGCGGGCACGTCTAGCTGGCTGGTGGAATACACAACCCTTAGTTTACCTAATTAACGTCACCACGAAAGTAAGGCGTGCCTTTCCCGAGGGTGGTGTTGGCCACGGTAGTTCTACGGGCCGTAGAACTACCGCTCCACGCGGGTACCATGGATGGGTGCCATCCTCACCCTCCGTCCTGGTGTCCCTTGAGGGACTGCAGAAGACCGTCCGTAGCCGCCGGGGAGATCTCCACATCCTCAGGGGCGTGGACTTCCGAGCCCGCAGTGGAGAGGTGACCGCCCTGCTCGGCCCCAACGGCGCCGGCAAGACCACCACCCTGACCATCGCTCAGGGGCTCGACCGCCCTGACTCCGGCACCGTCCGCCTGCTCGGTGAGGATCCGTGGCATGCGGGTTCTGCTCTGCGCAGCCAGGTCGGCGTCATGCTCCAGGACGGCGGGCTGCCCCCGTCCGCCACCCCGGCACGGTTGCTGCGCCATATCTGCTCGCTCTACCAGGAGCCGGCCGACATGGCCGCCCTCACCGACCGCCTGGGCATCGACGAGTTCTCCGGCCGGGACATCCGCCGCCTGTCCGGTGGCCAGAAGCAGCGGGTGGCGCTGGCCGCCGCCCTCGCGGGCCGCCCGCGCGTCGTATTCCTGGACGAGCCCAGTGCCGGACTGGACCCCGTCTCCCGCCAACTGGTGTTCGACCTGATCCTCGAGCTGAAGCAGGCCGGACTGGCCGTGGTGCTCACCACCCACCTGCTCGACGACGCCGAACGGCTCGCCGATCACGTGGTGCTCCTGCGGGAGGGCGCCGTCGAACGGTCTGGGTCGGTCGCCGAGCTCACCGACCGCACTGGCCCGACCCCGGTCCACTTCTCCGTCCCCCAGCCACTGGGTTCCGACGCGCTGGCTGCCTTCCCGTCCGGACTCCACCTGGTGCCGGAGGTCCCCAGCGCGCCGGCCGACTGCACGTTCCGCGTCGAGGGGCTGACCACCCCCGATGCCTGGGCGGACCTGGCCGCCTGGTGGCGCGATCACCGCATCATGCCCACGGACGTGCGCCTGCTGCACCGTTCCCTTGAAGACGTCTTCCTGGAGGTCGCCCCGTGAGTAGTTCCCTGAGCAGTTCCGTGAACACCCCTCACAGCACCGCCAGCACCGCCGAGGCCGTATCCCCGCAGGGCAGCACCTCGCGGCACGGCAACGCCAGCTCCCTGGCCCGCCGGGTGATGGCACAGGGACGCTATGAATCCGTCACGGCGATCCGCAACGGCGAGCAGCTGTTGATCTCCCTCGTCCTGCCTCTCATGGCCCTGTTCGCCGTCGTCTGGTCCGGACTGATGGACAGCGCCGGGGTCCGCGGGGTGGACGTGGCCGTGCCGGGCGTCCTCGCCCTCGCCGTGCTCAGCTCGGCCTTCACCGGCCAGGGCATCGCCACCGGGTTCGACCGCCGCTACGGCGTGCTGGCCTACCTGTCCACGACTCCCCTCGGGCCGGCCGGGCTCATCCTCGGCAAGGCCTGCGCCGTCCTGGCTGTCCTGTTGCTCCAGGTCGTGGCGATCGGCGGGATCGGTCTCGTGCTGGGCTGGCAGCCCGTCTGGGCCGGAGTGCCCTGGGCCGTCCTCTTCCTCATCCTCGGGGCGGCCTCCTTCACCGCCCTCGGGCTGCTCATCGCGGGCACGGCGCGGCCAGAGGCCACCCTGGCCCTCACCAATCTGCTGTGGGTGCTGCTGGGTGCCGTGGGCGGGGCCGTCTTCCCCGTCCCCGCCATCAGCTGGTTCTCCGGCATCGCCTCCTTCCTGCCCTCAGCCGCGCTGGGCGATGGGCTCCGGTTCGCGTTCGGCACCGGAGCGCTCGACGTCGGCGCTGTCCTCGTCCTGGCGGGCTGGGGCATCCTGGCCACGGTCGGCGCGTTGAAGTGGTTCAAATGGCGCTGAGTATCCCGCTGCCCCTCCCCGTCCGTCTCGTTCAAAGGACCTTGAAGTGAGTACCCCCACCCAGTCCACCGCCCAGCACGGCTCCGCCACCCGGCCCGGGCTGTGGCGCCGCATCGATGCGGGCATCGGCCGATACACGCCGCGGGACATCACCCGGGGCACCCTGGTGCTCGCCGTCATCTCGCTCGTGACCGAGATCGGCATCATCGTCACCGGTGGCGCCGTGCGTCTGACCGCCTCCGGCCTCGGCTGCCCGACCTGGCCCACTTGTACCGACGACTCCTGGATCAACACGCCGGAGATGGGGATCAACGGTGTCATCGAATTCGGTAACCGACTGCTGACCTTCGTGGTGGGACTGGCGGCCCTGGCGGTACTGCTGTGGGTCTGGAACCTTCGGAAGTCCCACCCGAGCATCTTCTGGATCTCGGTGGGGATGCTGGCCTGCATTCCGGCGCAGGCCGTGGTGGGCGGCATCACCGTGTGGACTGACCTGAATCCCTGGGTGGTCGCGTTCCACTTCCTCGTCTCCTCGGTGATGGTCTGCTTCGCCACCCTGCTGGTGAACCGGGTGGGCGCTGAATGGCGTCACCGTCAGGCACACGGAGACCAGCCGGCCGCTCCGGCCACCGTGGTCGACGGCCAGACCTCCGCTCTCTCCCGGAATCTGGCTCGCGGCATCTTCGTGATCGGCTGGGTGGTCCTGTACCTCGGGACTATCGTCACCGGGACCGGTCCCCACGGTGGCGATGCCAATGCGCCCCGCCATGACTTCGACCCGCTGGTGGTCACCCGACTGCACGCCTTCCCCGTCTACCTGATGACGGCCGCCGCCCTCGTGCTGCTCGTGGTGGTCCTGCGCCAGCAGTCCTCGCGGCTGCAGCGGATCTCGGCCTGGGCCCTCATCGTGGTGATCGCGTTCCAGGGGATTGTCGGTTACATCCAGCACTTCACCGGACTGCCGATCGGCGTGGTCCTGCTGCACATGTTGGGCACCGGCCTCGTCGTCTGGGCCGTCACCACCGTCTGGGACCGGCAGGTCTCCACCTACCGCACCCGGCCAGCCGCCGTCCGCTCCTAGCCAGGAGGTCCGGACCGGTCATCCTTCGCTGAAGTCGGCGCTGAGCTCAGTAGCGAGTCTGCCCAGGTCCTTGGTCGCCGCCTGGTGTTCCGGGGCGCCTCCACCGGCATTCGGAACCCCACTGCTCGCCGTCAGGTGCCTTCACCCTACCGGCGCGCCAATGCCACACTAGGTTGCATGACCGATGCTGGTGCACGCGTACATCACTTCAGGCTGTGGTCGCCGGCCGTCGCCATAGTGTCCGTGGCGTGGTTGGTCTTCTGGAGGTCCCAGCAAATCCCGGTCGTCTGTGCGCTGGCGTTTCCCTGTCCAGACCCGAACGCACGGATACCCCCAGCGCTGATCTTTGGCGCACTCATGCTCGTGCCACTGGTCGTGCTGGTGATGGGGTCTTACACGCGTCAACCAGCAGTGTGGCTGAGCAACGTGTCCTATGTAGCGCTGGCTGGCCTGGCCGTCCTGGGTTACGGGGCAATCCTCTTCGCCGGAGGATTCACGGTGGACCTGTGGTTCCTTCTCTGTTCGATCGCGATATTGGGGACGATTGGAATTGCCGGTCTTGGAATCCGGAGAAACTCTGGCCCGGAGCCCCTGACGGCCTCCGTTCCGTAGACGCCCTCTGTGAGAGAAGTCAGGAGGGGATGCCCGGAACCGGCATGAGCGGGCTGCCCACGAAGGGGTCCACGGCCAGTGCCACGAAGACGAGGGTCAGATAGGTGATGGAGAGGTGGAAGACCTTCATCGCCTTCTTGTCGTTGTACTCCGGCTTCTGCGACTCCGCATAGAGCACATGGGACTCGTAGACGAACCAGCCACCGGCCACGAGGGCGACGGCCGTGTAGACGATCCCGGCCCAGCCCAGCGGCACCAGCAGCAATGAGCAGGCCACGGTGGCCCAGGCGTAGAGCACGACCTGGCTGGAGACCACTCGCGCCGAGGCCACGGCCCCGAGCATGGGCACGTCCGCGGCCTGGTAGTCACGCTTGTACTTCAGGGACAGCGGCCAGTAGTGCGGCGGGGTCCACAGGAAGATGATGAGGAACAGCACGATTGCTGGCCATTCCACGGTCTCGCGGACCGCGGCCCAGGCGATGAGGACCGGGAAGCAGCCGGCGATCCCGCCCCACACGATGTTCTGCTCAGTGCGGCGCTTCAGGATCAGGCTGTAGATGACCACGTAGAAGAAGATGGCCAGGACGCCGAGGCCGGCGGCCAGCAGGTTGGTGCCCCAGAGCAGGATGGCGATGGACACCACGCCGATGGCCCAGGCGAAAATGAGGGCCTCGCGGGGCGTGACCTCGCCGGTGACCAGGGGGCGCTTCTTGGTCCGGTTCATCAGCTTGTCGATGTCCCGGTCGATGTAGCAATTGAACGCTGCAGAGGATCCGGCGGCCAGTGCGCCACCCACCATGGTGGCGATCATGGTGACCACGTCCGGGAAGCCCCGCTGCGCGAAGATCATCGTCGGCAGCGTGGTGACCAGGAGCAGTTCCATCACCCGCGGCTTCGTCAGCGAGACGTAGGCTGCGGCCTTCCGCTTGAACCCGATCTTCCGGTGGACCGGACGGGCGCTGGAGGGCGCCGGGCTCGCGGCGGACTGGGCATCAAGGGTGCTGGGCATCTACTTCTCACGGTGCAGGCGGGCGGGATGAGGTCATCGGTGCTGGAAACACCCCTTCCAGTGTACCGCTCCACGCACGGAATGTCGGGTCGTGACAGGTCACTGGCGGTTCACCCCCTGCAGGACGTGGCCCCATTCGGGATAAGCTGGCGTCAGGTCGGCACCGGCCCCCAGTTTCATTCCGTCAGGAGCAGCTTTCGTGACTTCAGCCCCGGCATCATCCACCGGATCCGCCACCGGGAGGACTTCCTCCCTGCAGCGTCTTCAGCCCGCCCGCGAGTACACGTATGCGGCCGCGGACCGGAAGGCCGTGGACACCCTGCGAGTGCTGGCCGCAGACGCCGTGGAGAAGGCCGGTCACGGCCATCCCGGCACGGCCATCTCCCTCGCCCCGGTCGCCTGGCAGCTGTTCCAGAACGTCATGCATCATGACCCCGCGGACGCCACGTGGGCCGGACGCGACCGGTTCATCCTCTCGGCCGGTCACTCCTCCCTGACCCTGTACCTGCAGCTCTTCGCCGCCGGGGCCGGGCTGGAACTTGAGGACCTCCAGGCCCTGCGCACCTGGGGTTCCAAGACCCCGGGCCACCCCGAGTACGGGCACACGGACGGCGTGGAGATCACCACCGGACCCCTGGGCCAGGGCCTGGCCTCCGCCGTCGGCTTCGCCTTCGCACAGCGCCGGCTGCGCGGCCTGCTGGACCCGGACGCCGCCCTCGGGACGAGCCCCTTCGACCACCACATCTTCGTCATCGCCTCTGACGGCGACCTCCAGGAGGGCGTCACCTCCGAGGCCTCCTCCCTGGCGGGTCACCAGGAACTCGGCAACCTCGTGGTCATCTATGACGACAACGAGATCTCCATCGAGGACGACACGGACGTGGCGTTCAGCGAGGACGTGGCCGCCCGGTATGAGGCCTACGGGTGGCATGTCCAGACCGTCGACTGGCTCGCGACCGGGGACTACGTCGAGGACACGGAACAGCTCTACACGGCCCTGGCCGAGGCCAAGGCACAGACCTCCAAGCCCTCCCTGATCAAGCTCCGCACCGTGATCGGCTGGCCCTCCCCGAGCAAGCAGGACACGGGTGCCATCCACGGCTCCAAGCTCGGCGGCGAGGAGCTGGCCGGCTTGAAGACGGTCCTGGGCTTCGACCCGGAGCAGCACTTCGCCGTCGACGACGGCGTGCTTGCCCACGCTCGCAGCGTCGGCGAACGCTCGGCCGCCTACCGCGCCACCTGGGAGGAGTCCTACGCCGCGTGGCGCGGCGCCAACCAGGACCGTGCCCGGCTGTTCGACCGCCTCTCGGCTGGCGAGCTGCCCGAGGACTTCGCCGAGGCATTCCCCGCATTCGAGGCGGATTTCGATGCCAGTTTCTCGGGTGGCGCCAAGGGGATGGCCACCCGCGCTGCCTCCGGCAAGGTCCTGTCCGCCCTCGCCCCGGTCATGCCGGAGCTGTGGGGCGGGTCCGCCGACCTGGCCGGCTCCAACAACACCACCATGGACGGCGAGCCCTCGTTCATCCCCGCCAGCCGGCAGACCTCGACCTGGAAGGGCAGCCCCTACGGGCGCACCCTGCACTTCGGCATCCGCGAGCACGCCGCCGGCTCGATCGTGAACGGCATCTCGCTCGGCTCACTGCTGCGGGCCTACATGGGGACCTTCCTGATCTTCTCCGACTACCAGCGTCCCGCGATCCGCATCGGTGCGCTGATGGGTACCCCGGCCATCTACGTCTGGACCCACGATTCGATCGGCCTCGGCGAGGACGGCCCCACCCATCAGCCGGTGGAGCAACTCGCCTCGCTGCGTGCCATCCCGGGACTGGCCGTCGTCCGCCCTGCCGACGCCAATGAGGTGTCCTGGGCCTGGAAGACGATCCTGGAGAAGACCGACGGCCCCGCGGGCCTCGTGCTCTCCCGTCAGAACCTTCCGGTCTTCCCGCGGGACGAGCAGGGCTTCGCCGGTGCGGAGGGCACGGCACGCGGCGCCTACGTGCTGCTGGACGCCACCGATGACTCGGGCTCGGCCGTTGAGCCCCAGGCGATCCTGATCGGGACCGGTTCCGAGGTGCAGCTCGCGGTGGCCGCACGGGACCAACTGCAGTCCGAAGGCGTACCGACCCGGGTGGTGTCCGCCCCCAGCCTCGAGTGGTTCGACGCCCAGGACGAGTCCTACCGAGCCTCGGTGCTGCCGGACAACGGTGCCGTCCGGGTCTCCGTGGAAGCCGGGATCGCGCAGGGTTGGGCCAAGTACACCGGAGTCCGCGGAGCCCAGGTCTCGCTGGAGCACTACGGTGCCTCGGCAGATTTCCAGACGCTGTTCCGCGAGTACGGCATCACGGCCGAGGCCGTGGCCGCCGCCGCTCGGGACCTGCTCGGCCGCTGACCCGGCGCCGGCCGGTCACCACCGCCACGCAAAGCACCCCCCCAGACGTACGGAGCACATGATGACCGAACAGAACCCGAACACCCGTGCACTGGCCGAGGCCGGTGTGTCCATCTGGCTCGACGACCTGTCCCGTGAGCGGATCGCCACGGGCAACCTCGCCGAGCTGATCGAGACGCGGACCGTCACCGGCGTGACCACCAACCCCTCGATCTTTGCCGCCGCACTGAAGAACGGGGAGGCCTACGCCGAGCAGTTGGCGCAGTTGTCCGCCGACGGCGCGGACCTGGACCGGGCCGTCTTCGAGCTCACCACCCGGGACGTCCAGGCCGCCTGTGACCTCTTTACGCCCGTCTACCAGGCGTCCAACGGGGTGGACGGCAGGGTGTCCATCGAGGTGGATCCCCGGTCTGCCCGGGACGCCGAGAAGACCGTCGCCGAAGCCGGCAAGCTGGCCGAGGCCGTGGACCGGCCCAACGTGCTGATCAAGATCCCCGCCACGGAAGAGGGCCTGCCGGCCATCACGGCGACCCTCGCCCAGGGACTGAGCGTCAACGTGACCCTGATCTTCTCGCTGACCCGCTACCGCGAGGTGCTCAACGCCTGGCTGCTGGGCCTGGAGCAGGCGCATGCCGCCGGGATCGACCTGTCCACCCTGCACTCCGTCGCCAGCTTCTTCGTCTCCCGGGTGGACACCGAGGTGGACCGCCGCCTCGCCGAGTCCTCGGCCGAGGGGGCCGGCGAGCTGACAGGGCAGGCGGGCCTCGCCAACGCCCGACTCGCCTACCGGATCTTCACCGAGACCTTGGACACGGAACGCTGGCGCGTCCTGGAGGCGGCCGGTGCCCGTCCCCAGCGTCCACTCTGGGCCTCCACCGGAACCAAGGACCCGGCGCTGCCGGACACGCTCTACGTGACCGGGCTCGTGGCCCCGGGAACCGTCAACACCATGCCGGAGAAGACGCTGGAGGCCCTGGCCGACCATGGTGAGGTCACCGGGGACACCATCACGGAGGGCTACGAGGATGCGGACCGCGTGCTGGACGCGATCGCCCATGCCGGCGTCGACTACAACGACGTGGTGGCTGTCCTCGAGGCCGAGGGCGTGGAGAAGTTCGTGACCAGCTGGAACGAGCTGCTGGAGACCGTGCGCACCGCGCTCGAGGACTCCGCGGCCCGCTGACGGCCCTTGATCGCTGCCAGGTCACCACGTGATATCCCTGGACCATTTCCTGAATCCCTCCCCGCACGACCCAGGAGACTGACATGACCTCACTCGGATTGCAGGCCACCGGCGCCGCCCTCGCGGCGATCGACCGACACGTCCCGGCCCTGGTGGACGACCGTGTCGCCAGTCGCCTGGACGGCAAGGACCACAGCCTGTGGGGTCCGGCCGCGGAGGAGGAGGCATCGCAGCGCCTCGGGTGGATGGACCTCTTCGAGGACTCGCGGGAACTGGTTCCGCAGGTCGAGGGCCTGCGCGCCGAACTGGCGGCCGAGGGCATCAGCCGCGTGGTCCTCGCCGGCATGGGCGGGTCCTCCCTGGCCCCCGAGGTGATCGCCGCCACCGTGGGATGTCCGCTCACCGTGCTCGACTCCACCGATCCCGAGATGGTGGGCAACGTCCTGGCGGCCGGGGTGACAGACACCGTCCTGGTGGTGTCCTCCAAGTCCGGTTCCACGGTGGAGACCGACTCCCAGCGGCGGGTCTTCGAACAGGCCTTCAACGACGCCGGCCTCGACGCCGCGTCCCGGATCGTCGTGGTGACGGACCCAGGCTCCCCGCTCGAGCAGTCTGCCCGCGAGGCCGGCTATCGGCGGGTCTTCACCGCCGACCCCACCGTCGGCGGGCGTTACTCCGCCCTCACCGCCTTCGGCCTGGTGCCCACCGGTCTGGCCGGCGTGGACATCGCCGCACTGCTCGACGATGCGGAGGAGACCCGCGAGGTCCTCGCCACCGACGACCCGGGCAACCCGGGCCTCCAGCTCGGCGCCGCCATGGCGGGTACGGACCCGCTGCGCAACAAACTGATCTTCTCCGACGAGGACTCCGGGCTGGTCGGATTCGGCGGCTGGGCAGAGCAGCTCATCGCCGAGTCCACGGGCAAGGACGGCACCGGTGTGCTGCCCGTGGTCGTGGACGCCGGCGACCCGGAGACCCTCTCCGCCGCCGACGATCTGCTGCAGATCCGCCTGGTGGCCGACCCCGAGGATCGGGAGGCACCCGACGCGCCCGAGGAAGCCGACAGCGTCCCGCCCATCCGGTCCGAGCACGCCGTGGAGGTCTTCGGCTCCCTCGGGGCCCAACTGCTCCTGTGGGAGTTCGCCACGGCGGTGGCCGGCCGCATCCTCGGCATCAACCCCTTCGACCAACCGGACGTCGAGGCCGCGAAGACCGCCGCCCGCGGCCTGCTGGACGCCACGCCCGCGGCGGAACGCCCGGACACCGTGATCGGCACCGTCGAAGTCACCGGGCCGGCCGACGTCGTGAACGGCCCCGCCGGGACCCCGGACGACCTCGGGCGGGTGCTGGCCGCCGTCGCGCAGCTGGTGCCGGCCCACGGCTACCTGGCCGTCCAGGCGTACCTGGACCGTCTGGGATACCCCGAGCTGGAGGTCCTGCGCGCCGCCCTCGCCACGCTGTCCGGACGCCCGGTCACCTTCGGCTGGGGCCCACGGTTCCTGCACTCGACCGGCCAGTACCACAAGGGTGGCACGCCCGAGGGAGTGTTCCTGCAGATCACAGCCGATTCGGATCTGGACCTCGACATCCCGGGCCGTCCCTTCACCTTCGGTCAGCTGCTGGGCGCCCAGGCCGCCGGCGATGCCTCCGTGCTGCGCGAGCACGGACGGCCCGTGGTGCGGCTGCACCTGACCGAGCGCACGGACGGCATCGGCCAGCTCCTCCGGGCAGCGCACGGCACGCAGGGATCCGATGGTGCCTGAGCCGTTGACCGGAACGCGCCCGGCCAATCCCCTGCGCGACCCCCGGGACCGGCGGCTCACCCGGATCGCCGGACCCTCCGCCCTCGTCCTCTTCGGCGTCACCGGAGACCTGGCCCGCAAGAAGCTGCTGCCGGCGATCTACGACCTCGCCAACCGGGGGCTGCTCCCGCCCGGCTTTTCCCTGGTCGGCTTCGGCCGGCGCGACTGGAGCGACGAGGAATTCACGGCGTACGTGCGCGACTCCGTGGAGTCCTCGGCCCGGACCGGCTGGAACGACACCGTCTGGAACCAGCTGCGCGGCGGCTTCCGCTTCGTCTCCGGCGGCTTCGATGACGCCGCGGCCTACGAGGACCTCCACGGGACGCTGGCCGACCTCGAGGTCTCCCGCGGCACCGCCGGCAACACCGTGTTCTACCTGTCCATCCCGCCGGACTGGTTCGAGGAGGTCAGCCAGCAGCTCGCCGACCACGGCCTGGCCGGCCGCCACCACGATGCCGGTACGCGGCCCTCCCCCGCCCAGGCCGGTTCCTCGGGGCGTCCGTGGCGCCGGGTGGTCATCGAGAAGCCCTTCGGTCACGACCTGACCAGCGCCCGGGAGCTCAACGACGTGATCGAGCAGGTGTTCGTCCCGGATGCCGTCTTCCGGATCGACCACTACCTCGGCAAGGAGACCGTCCAGAACATCCTGGCGCTGCGCTTCGCCAACCGCCTGTTCGAGCCCGTGTGGAACTCCAACCACGTGGACCACGTGCAGATCACCATGGCCGAGGACATCGGCATCGGCGGCCGCGCCGGCTACTACGACGGGGTGGGCGCTGCCCGCGACGTCATCCAGAACCACCTGTTGCAGTTGCTGGCCCTGACCGCCATGGAGGAGCCCATCTCCTTCGACGCGGATCACCTGCGCACGGAGAAGGAGAAGGTCCTGGCCGCCGTCGAGGTCCCCATGGACGACGCCGGTCTGGGCGCCGCCTCCGCGCGCGGCCAGTACACCGGTGGCTGGCAGGGCGGTGAGAAGGTCACGGGCTTCCTCGAGGAGGAGGGCTTCAACCCGGAGTCCACCACCGAGACCTACGCCGCCCTGAAGCTGGGGATCCGCACCCGGCGCTGGGACGGTGTGCCGTTCTACCTGCGTGCCGGCAAGCGACTGGGCCGCCGCGTCACCGAGATCGCCGTGGTGCTCAAGCGGGCCCCGAACCTGCTGTTCCCCGGACACGGTGAGGACGAGTTCGGCCAGAACACCATCGTCATCCGCGTCCAGCCGGATGAGGGCGTCACCATCCGCTTCGCCTCCAAGGTCCCCGGGACCCAGCAGGAGGTCCGGGACGTGACCATGGACTTCGGCTACGGCCATGCCTTCACCGAGGACAGCCCGGAGGCCTATGAACGGCTGATCCTCGACGTGCTGCTCGGCGAACCTCCGCTGTTCCCCCGCCAGGCCGAGGTGGAGCTGTCCTGGGCCATCCTCGACCCGTTCGAGGAGTACTGGGAGTCCCTGGTCGGCCAGCCGGAGCCCTATGCCCCCGGTAGCTGGGGACCGAAGAGCGCCGACGAGCTCGTGGCCCGTGACGGCCGCGTCTGGAGGAGGCCCTGATGATCATCGAGGTCCAGGACACCACCACATCCCAGGTCGCCAAGGAGATGAACCGCCTGCGCGAGGCCGGGGGCGTCGTCGCGCTCGGCCGGGTGCTGACGCTCATCATCTCCACCTCGCCGGACCATGCCGAGGAGGCCATCCTGGCCGCCAACCTGGCCAGCCGCGAGCACCCCTGCCGGATCATCGTGCTGGCCGCCGGGGACGCCGCCGCACCCACCCGGCTGGATGCGGAGATCCGGGTGGGCGGTGATGCCGGGGCCTCCGACGTGGTCATCCTCCACGGCTCCGGCTCCAATGCGGAGGAGTCCGAGTCGCTCATCGGCGCCCTGCTGCTGCCGGATGCCCCGATCGTGGTCTGGTGGCCCCATTCCGCCCCGGAGATCCCGGCCGACTCGGCCCTGGGTCGGATCGCCCACCGCCGCATCACGGACACGGCCACGAGCCCCTCGCCTCGGCGGGCGCTGATGCACCTGCGCCAGACCTACCGGGCCGGGGACACGGACCTGTCCTGGACCCGGCTGACCGGGTGGCGCATCCAGTTGGCGGCGATCCTGGACGGGTTGGACCCCGCCGAGATCCTCTCCGTCACCGTGGACGGCGCCGAGGACTCCCCCTCGACCATGCTGCTGGCCGCTTGGCTCACCCGCTGCCTCGGTGTCCCCGTCACCATGGCCCACTCCAAGGCCGGTCAGGGCATGCGCTCCGTCCGGCTGCGGCGTCAGCAGGGCGACGTGGTGTTGTCCCGGCCCGCCGGTGACGTGGCCTCCCTGTACCAGCAGGGCCAGCCGATCCAGCACATCTCCCTGCCCCGGCGCAGCGACCAGGACTGCCTGGCCGAGGAGCTGCGCCGACTGGATCCGGACGAGGTCTTCGGCGATGTGGTGGTCAATGGACTGCCCCTGACCGATCTGAAAGCGGTGTTGCCCAGTGACCGATGAAACCCGCCTGTACTCCGACCGCGAGTCGCTCTGCCGTGACGCCGCCGGTGAGCTGCTCAGAATCCTCGCTGACGGCGTCCGTGACCGGGGTGCGGCCTCGGCCGTCCTGACCGGTGGCGGGACCGGCACGGGAATCCTGGCGGCGCTCTCCGACCTGGTGTCATCTGCCTCGAACATCTCGGAATTCTCGGAGTTCTCGGACAGCCTGGATGCCTCGGACGGCCTCCGTAGCCCGGATCTCCGCATGCCGGACTGGTCCCGGGTGCACCTGTGGTGGGGCGATGAGCGCTTCTTGCCCACAGGGGACCCGGACCGCAACGAGCAGCAGGCCGAGGAGGCCCTCCTGCAGGAGCTGGTCGCCAGGCA